>DASUAV010000246.1:0-5210 GCA_035763605.1 Candidatus Acidiferrales bacterium | reverse complement strand
CCGCGAAGCCTCAGTCTCTCACCTGCCATTTGCCGACGGAACATTCGATGTGGTCACCGCAGTCGAGACGCATTTCTGGTGGCCGGATCTGCAGAACGACGTGCGCGAAGTGTTTCGCGTGGTGAAGCCTGGAGGGACGGTCGCTATTATCGCGGAAATCTATCGCGGCGCGAAAACCGCAACCGCTCACATCGCGGAGAAGTACATTCCCCTCTCCGGCATGAAGCTTCTGACCGCCGACGAGCATCGCGATCTCTTGCAGCGCGCCGGCTTCGCGGACGTACAAATCTTCACGGAAAAATCCTGGATCTGCGCCACAGGAAAGAAAACCAGCTGAGTAATCACAGCCACTCAAAGCAGCCACTTCCAGCATACGAGGCTGACTATTGAAGTGTGACATTCACGGGGAGCCAATGCGTATCGCTACTCGTGGTCCCAGACACTTGTACTGTTACCGTTCCTGTTATGGCCACACTCAAACTCCCGCTAGAAGACGCGAGGTTGTTCGCGTCTCCTCCGTAGTGTGCAACGAACATACACGTGCCGATCGGGATGAATCCCGGATTTGTAAGTACCAGTTGAGCATTGCCGTTCACCAAGCTGCTGTTGAATGACTCCGGGCAGCTCGACGAACTGAACGCGACAGAGCCGGTGACTGACTTGGATGAAGTAACCGTCGCTGTGAGTGTCAGGCCAGCACTCTGCGTCACTTTGGTGCTTGGCGTGGAGAGCACAGTGGTTGTAGGAGCCGGGCCCGGGGGCGGACCATTGCTGCCGCTCGCCCCTCCGCCGCAACCAATTGCGAAGCTCGCCATGCAAACAAATCCAAATCCAGCGGCGGCCCGCATTGAACGCCTTCTGCCCGGCATCGCGAGTAGTAGTAGCGCCAGAATTCCAGCCAGCATGCTCAGCCTCCACCATGGAATCAGCTCAATCGTTCGAGGACGCCAATTCACAGGGATCGTTACCGCGCTCGTTGTACCCGACGCTGCCGTCGTGGTGATTGTCAGTGTCGCCGTCGCAGGGACGCCATTGCTGAGTGTCACCGACGCTGGCGAAATACTGCACGTCGCGCCGGGAAAACCGGGAATGCCGTTAGGAATGCTGCTCTGCGGACAACTCAGTGCAACCGTACTCGTGTAATTCGTTGTCGGTGTGATTGTCAGCGTCTGCATACCAGTTTGCCCTGCCGTTATGGACACAGGTGGCGCCGAGATGCTGAAATCCGGGATCGTCACAGTCACGCCAATACCGCCGCCCGGCGAGGGCTCGTAATTTGAATCGCCGCTGTACCGTATGGCGACAAACTCCGTTTGCTGAGGCGAGAAGGCCATGCTGCCCTGTAACTCCCAGTTTCCACTTGCATCCTGCGTCGCATTTACCGTCACGGGAACATTGATTGGGCCTTCGGAGCTTCCAAAAAAGGAAAAGGTTCCGGTTGGCTTCAGGGCCGCATTATTGGCTGGGTTGGTGGTGTCTGCAACGACATTGATGGTGATCGTTGAATTGGTGCCAAAGACGATAGAGTTGGGCGTGGCTGTTGCTGTTTCGGCGATTGGGTAGAGCGCTGTAATCGTTAGTGGCGCTGAAGTCGACGAAGCGTAATTCGTGTCCCCGCTGTATTGTACGGTCAACGTGTGCTGACCTGCCGGCGCGGATACGGTTGTCACGAGAGTCCCATCAAGCTGTGCTCCGGAATTGAAGGAACCAGCTCTCCCGCTCGTGGAAACGTTGGCTGTTAATTGGGTCGTACCGTCGAAAATTGCATATGTGCCGGTGGGAGCGGCGCCTGTGCTTTGCGATGTTGTCTGCGTGCCAGCACTGAACGGCTGGCCAATTACCGCGAACTGCTGTGGGAAGAAATTAGGGGGATTCAGAACCGTTGTCGTCGGCGCTGGTGTGACAATGATCGCGTCAGTCGTCGAGCTAGGATTGTAGCTATTGTCTCCAGCATAGTTCGCCGCCACGGTGTGATTTCCGCCAGTGAGTTGCGCCATTTGATCTTCCGTGTATCCCTGCGCATTCAACCCGAATTGCCCGGCATCGAGACTGTTACCGTTATCCGTCAAAGCGACTGTCCCTGTCGGACAAGCGTACGCCTTCGCTTCATTCGCCGCGTTAAAGCAGCTCGCGCCAGAACTATTGGTTACATCGGCGCGCAGCAAATACAGGCTGCCGTAAGTCACCGTGCTGGCGTTAGAGTTCAGCAGCCGTCCCGTTGTTGGATCAAACGTCTCGAGGCGCAGTCCGGTCTGGCTGGCCTCCGGCGTAACCGTCACTGTCACCGGCGTCGAATAGCTCCCGCCGAACGTGCCATCTCCTTCGTAATGCGCCTGCACGGTGTACGAACTGCCCCCGGGCAGCATGTTCGTGGTGCTCGAAGCTGTCCCGCCGTTCAGAGTCATCGTGTCGAATCCAAATGTGTTATTGCTCTGCGTGGCGATCAGCGAAACATCTCCCGTCGGCTCCTTCGGCGAAGTGGGCGTCACCGACACACTCACGTTGATCGGCGAGCCGTGCGTCACATTCACGGCATTTCCGCCGTTCAGCGTCAGCGTGGTTAACGATGGCGTGAACTTCACGTTGACCCAGTTCGTCACCAGATTATTCGCGTTCACCGTGCCCAAGCCGGTGGCCTCATCGTATGCGCTCGCCGCGTTAAATCCGTTCAAAATTCCGAATTGGTGGCCTGCCGTTGCCGTCTTGCAATCAATGGTGCTCGTTGAGCACGGCGGAGCAATCGTCCCCATGGTCACATCGTTGAAAACGCACGTGCCCGCGGGACCGCTGGCGGATGTCGAATTGCAGCTCGACGCGCTCTGCGTAGCCGCCAGCTTGTACAAAATAAAGTTGGGATCTCCTTGCGGCGTTCCCATTTTCTGGTTTATCAGCGCCATGATTCCTGCGAATGCCGGAGAAGACGCAGACGTGCCGCCGATGCCCAGAAAACTTCCGGCCGACGAGCAGCCTCCGCCCGCATCCGACTCGCACATCAGATAAAAATTATTCAGAAACCCGTCAGAGGCAAAAAGAGAAATGTCAGGAAGGTCGCGCTTGCCGTCCGCCGGAACGCCTGCGCCAGTCTGCCACGCCGGTTTGAGATACCCTCCCGCGCAGCCCAGCGGACTCGAACCGCTCGGCGTCGTGCAATGGCTCATTCCTCCGCTTCCGCCAAAGGTATGGACGAAGCTGGTCAGACGGCTGTCGTTGCAGTTCGTCTCCGCGTTTGTGCTGAACCCAATCTGCGGATTTCCGAAAATGGCGTTCGTGCAGGTGTCGTTCCAGGTGGTTTCGGGAACATAGCTTTTGGCCGATTGCTGCGTTGTAGGATTGTTCGTGGTGTTCCAGTACGTCAGCTCATTGAAAAAATCATTGAAATCCGTTCCTCCGACTGCCACGTTATATGGCGTCGAAGCGATTCCGCTGACTTCCAGGCCATGCGTCGCCGGTTGCGGCGTTGTGCCTTGAAAAAAATCGCAGCCTGCCGAATCCTGATCGCCAGAGGAAACAAACACAGAAATGCCTTCCGCCGCGGCTTGCTCCCAGAGATTTTTGTAGAACTGGTTTCCGGCGGTTCCCATGAAGAGCTCGCATTGCCCAAAGCTCTCGCTCATGATGGGAGCCACATCGTTGTCCACGATGTATTCCGCGGAGAGATCAATGCCATCGGTCGATTCGGTGGATTCCGAAACCACTAGCTTGATTGTCGCTCCCTTCGCGACGGCGCCGGACAGTTCCACATCCAGATCGGCTTCCGTTTCATCCTCGCCTCGTACGATTCCCGGATCGGGACCATCCAGAATCACTTCAGGCGGATTGGGTGGAAGGCCAAAGATGCGGCGGTAATTCGCAACATCTTGCAAATTGATATTCGAGCGCGCCACAATGGCGATGCTTTGCCCGGTGCCATCAATCGGAGCGGCCGCATTCCAAAGCGGCAGCACGTTGTAAATCGTCGCGAAATCGAATGGCGTCACCCCGTTGCAGAAAATTGTCTGGCCCGTATTCGGATTGCTATCACAGCCGAATGTGTCCAGCGGCGTAGGATTGCTCGTTGACGCCGGCGCGTTTGCATTTGCGAGCTTCCCGGCTTTCTTCGGGCGGGAAAACACGCCGACAACGTGATGGGACGGTTTCTTGGGAAAATTATTGAGCGATTCCACGCCGACTACAACGGGAGCGAGCGCGCTTGGTATCTGCGGATCAGTGGAATTGGCCCAGCGCTGCTCTCCATTCACCACGTAACTATGAATCGGCGCGTGGAACGCCGCCTCCACCTGCCCCGCTGTTCCCGAAAATTCAATCGTGCCGCGGCCTCGTGAAACGCTGCCAACTTGAAATCCATTTTCCTTTAGCCACAAAATAACCGTCTGAACATCTTGGTCCGACGGGCCAAACTCTGTCCCAAATTCATCGGGCGTCAGCCATTTGTGGTAGTCCGGCGAACTCTTGGCCTGCTGCTGCTCGATCAGGTTTTCGAGCGCAGATTCCTGTTGCGCACCCCGCGATAACACCAGCAGCATTCGCCCAATCGCCAGACTCGACGGCGCAGGGCCGCGATCAAATTCCGCACGCGCTAGTGGATGCGTGTTGCCTTTAAGCACAGTCAGCTTGCTTGCATCCACAGCTTGCGTAATTCGATTTTGCGAATTGCTTGTCTGCGCCCGAATGGATAATGGGGAGATTGTGAAAGATAGAAAGACCACCGCGGTGAAGCCCAGCAATCGCTGGGCAAGAGGGCTGGGCAACAAGCTTTCCTCCCGGACTAACTGAGGTTCGGTCGCCTATTGCGGGGACGCATTCGTATAGCACTGAAATTGTGGAGGTGTCAATGGGAAGGCAAGTACGCGACCAGTGAATCGCGCTGTGCGCCGGGCGTGCACTTGCAGGAACCTCAATGTACGCGTCGCATAAGTTATCGCAATTCCTTCAGTGCCATGCGCGCCGCCAGATGCCCGCAAATTCCATGCACACCGCCTCCGGGGGGCGTTGAAGCCGAGCAAAGGTACAATCCCTTGGCAGAAGTCCTGTACATTCTCGACGTCGGACGGAACAATAATTGGCGCAATGTCGCCGCTCCGCCCGTAATATCGCCCCCGATCAAATTCGGATTTCTCGCTTCCAATTGCCCTGTCGTCAGCACGTTCCGTTTCAAAATCCGCTGCCGGAATCCGGGCGCAAATCGTTCGATCTGCGCCTCAATTTTGTCT
>DASUAV010000245.1:0-3733 GCA_035763605.1 Candidatus Acidiferrales bacterium | reverse complement strand
CCGCAAAATTTGCGAACGCAGTTGCTCGCTCGCATTCTGCAAATCCGCCGGCGCCCACTTGGCCCACTGCTCCCAAATGCTGCAGCAGCACCAGCCGGCCATCACCAGCACGCCGCGCTCGTCCGCCAGGTCGAAAAAATTATCCGGCTCGAGTTTCCCTTCCAGCCGAATCGTGTTCAGCCCCATTTCGCGCACGTAATCGAATTGCGCTTCGAGCTTCCGCGGCGATTGGCGCATGAGCATGTCCGGCGCCCATCCGCCGCCGCGAATCAGAATTCTCTTTCCATTGATGCGAAACAAGAGGTGATTCTCCGAATTCATCTCCGAAGTGACTTCGCGAATGCCAAATCGAATTTCTTTCGCGTCTGAAATCGTTCCGCGCACCCGCGCTTCCAATGCCAGCGTTTCCAGATTTTGCGGCCCCAGCCCATATGGCCACCAGATCTTCGGATTTTTGAATCGAAGCTGCGGAAATTTCTCCGGCGTGAACGTCACGTCGCGCGCCTCACCCGCTTGCAGCAGCACGTCCTGCGCGAAACGTATCTTCCCAATCGTTCCTTGCACTGTAGCAGTCACCGGAGCATTCGAGGCATTGCGCGCCTGCGCCACAACCGTCAAATCCGCTTCGTGCAAGGATGCGTCCCGAAAATGTGTGACCACCTCTGGATAATTCACCGCCACCGGCCCGCTCAACGTCAGAAAAACGTCGCCCCACAATCCCATGTCTTTATCCGGCGGCTCGGGATTCCAGTCCACCCAGTTCATCGCCAGATCTTTTTCCGTGGGCGCGAAAGTCTCCACCGCAATCACGTTGATCGCGTCGGCCTTCACAAATCGCGTCACATCGAAATCGTATATCCGGTACGCGCCGGCCACATCGCGTGAGTCTGCGAACTTTTGCCCATTTATCCAAATATTCGCGCGGTAGTTGATCCCCTCGAAGTGCAGCCAGGCCGTGCGCCCCGCAAAGTCCTTTGGCAGCGAAAACTCCGTCCGATACCACCAGGAACATGCAAACGGGCTATCCGCGGGCATCGGCAAGTTCGCAAAAATTTTCCCAATCGGATACGTGGTGCCCGGAATTTTTCGCAAATTCATGCCGTAGTCCGGATCCGGATACGTTCCGTCGGCCACCAGCGCCCCCACCACCGTTGATGGAACGCTCGCCGAATGCCATCCGCCAGTTGCGAATCCATGAGTGGAAATTTCCGCTCCCGTCGCGTGTATCTTGCAGGAAGACTGCAATCGCCAGCCGGAGTGCAAGCGGAATTCGCCGCCGGCTAGTCTCACGTTCTGCGCCATCGCGCTTGATGGACAAAGAGCAACCGCCGCAAGCGCAAAACACAAAAATCCTGGCCGTGACCGGCTACCCATCGCGCACCTTAACAAAGGAAATGGAATCAGAAGAACGGCGCGAATCGCGTTTGCGCCGCTGCGCCGGATTTTACTTGAAGTCAGCAGAGAACTTCAGTCAAAAGCCGCGCCACCATCTTCTCATCGCAGGAAAAACCCTCGCAGGGCCGCGACTTCGATAGAATCCAGCACGATACATCCAGGAGGTGAGCTTTGTTTGGAATACGCCGGCAAATTCCCATCAGGTCAATGGCCGCACACTTCGCAATAATCGCCGCTCTCTCATTCGCGTGTTCGCTCTCGTGCTTCGCGCAAGGCCGCCTGCAAACGAGCGACCTCTCGCGCTTCCGAGAAGTTGGCGACGCGGTCATCTCTCCCAACGGCGCAAACATCGCTTACACCGTGCTGAATTTCGACAAGCCAGGCAGGCCGTATCCGCAGCTCTGGATTATGAATGTCGCCACCGGAAAATCCGCGCGCGTCGGTTCAGCAGATTCCGCCGGCGGCGATCCCGTGTGGTCGCGCGATAGCCGCTGGATTGCGTATCAAGGCGAAGCGCAGGGTAAGAGCGGCTTGTGCATCGTTCACGCGGACGGCTCCGAGCCCACTTTTCTCGCTGAAGTGACCGGCACGAACGCGCCAATTCCCGGACAGGGCAATGACGTTACCTGGTCGCCCGACGGAAAACAGATCGCCTTCATTTCGGCTACGCCCGGCCCTGAGACCTCCGCGGCTACTGGCGACCCGATGGTTTTCACGCGCTACCTGTGGCGCCCGACCGCCGGAGAAGGCATTCATCCGTGGAACGACAACCGCCGCTTGCATATTTTCGTCGTGAATATTTCCACGAAACAGGTTCGCCAGCTCACCTCAGGCGATTATTACGAGCATTCCATAGATTGGTCGCCGGACGGCTCGGAAATTCTCTTCTGCTCCGACCGCTCGCCCTACGCCGATCAGTTTTTTCATTACAACATTTACGAAATCAATCCCTCGGATGGCGCGATTCATCAGCTCACCACCATCGAAAGCACGCAGTATCATCCGCTGTGGTCGCCCGACGGCAAACAAATCGCATTTCTTTCCACCAAGCGCGGTTTGACCGACCGAGAAACCACTATGGAAGACACGCACGTCTGGCTGATGAATGCGGACGGCGGCGATCGCCACGAACTCGCCTCCATGGTTGACGACCGCCAGGGCGCGCCCGTGTGGGATCCGAATAGCAATGATATTTATTTCACCGTGCAAGTCCGCGGCAGCGTTTGCCTCGAAAAACTCTCCGCCCATGGCGACCAGCCGCAAATAATTCTGGACACTCCCGGTTCCGTGCGCGCGATTTCCGCCAGCAATTCCGGTGCGCTCGCCTACAGTTTTTCGAGTCCGAGCGATATGGGCGAACTTTTTCTCCGCCGCGGCGATTCGTCCAAACAGCTCACGCATCTGAACGATGAAATTCTGCGCGGAAAAACTCTCGGCCAGGTGGAATCATTCGATTTCATCAGCAACGACAACAAATACAGCGTCGAAGCTTTTCTGGTGAAGCCGGTAAACCTCACGGAGGATCTCACGTCCGGCTCGAAGCATCCGCTCATCGTCAACATTCACGGCGGACCACACGGGCAAAACGGCCCCGCATTCAGTTTTCGCGACCAGATTTTCGCCGCGCAGGGTTGGGCTGTTCTTCACGTGAACTATCGCGGCTCAACCGGCTACGGCCAGGCGTTTGCCGACGCCGTTTTCGGCGACCAGGACGGCGACGAAGCGCAGGACGTACTCTATGGCGTGAGCGCCGCGATTCGCCGCTATCCGTGGATCGATCCCACAAGCATGGGCATCGAAGGTGTCAGCTACGGCGGCCAGCTCACCTACTGGCTCATCACGCAGACGAGGGAATTCAAAGCGGCCATTCCCACCGCCGGCATCACCAACCTCATCAGCTACAATTATCTGACCTACTACAATCAATATGAGCAGATGGAATTCGGCGCGCTGCCGCATCAGGACGATTTGATGGACATCATGTGGAAGCGCTCCGCTCTGCGTTACGTGGCGCAAGTCGCCACGCCTACGCTCATCATGCACGGCGCGAACGATCCCGATGTGCCCATTCCCGACGCTGAACAGTTTTACATCGCGCTGAAAGATGTCGGCGTGGAAACGGAATTCGTGATGTACCCGCGCGAGGGCCACGGCATTCGTGAAGTCGCGCATCAAGTTGACGACATGAGCCGCTCCATCGCCTGGTACGAAGCGCATTTCCCGGACAAGAGCGCCGCGGTCCCGATTCCGTAAAACGTTGTGAGCTGACCTCCATCATTCGCAGCATGGGATTTCGCCGATTGGCCCTCCGCCTCGGTGACCACTCTCCGCATTTGTA
>DASUAV010000244.1:0-12990 GCA_035763605.1 Candidatus Acidiferrales bacterium | reverse complement strand
ATGGGACGTTCTCTGGTCATCGTCGAATCGCCCACCAAGGCGAAAACGATCAACAAATATCTCGGCCGCAACTACACCGTTCGGGCATCGTTCGGCCACGTCAAAGATCTGCCCAAAAAAGAACTGGGCATAGACCTGAAGAAGGATTTCGAGCCCACCTACACCGTTCTCCCGGGCAAATCGAAAATACTCAATGAAATGAAAAAACTCGGCAAAGAGGCGGACGCGATTTACGTCGCTACCGACCCGGACCGCGAAGGCGAAGCCATCGGCGCGCACTTGGTTGAATTTCTCACCGGCTCGGAAATCGCCGTCGAACCAGAGGAAACGAATGGCAACGGCAAAGGGAAAAATGGCGAAAAGAAAGCCAAAAAGCCTGCCGTTAAGCTCAAATCTCCTCGCAACAAAGTAGACAAGAAAAAAGTTTTCCGCGTGCTGTTTCACGAAATCACGCCCAAAGCCATTAAAGCCGCTTTTGAACATGCCGGCGCGCTCAACACGAATTTAATTGACGCGCAGCAGGCGCGCCGCGTGCTTGACCGCCTGGTCGGCTACAAAATCTCGCCGCTGCTTTGGGACAAAGTTCGCCGGGGCCTTTCTGCCGGCCGCGTGCAAACGGTCGCGCTGCGCCTCATCGTTGACCGCGAACGCGACATTCGCGCCTTCGTCCCCAAGGAATACTGGACCATTCACGCCATGCTCGCCGGCGCGGAGCCGCCCTCGTTTGAAGCAAAATTGTGGCGCTACAAGGGCGAAGAAATTGAAGTTCCTAATGAAGAGAAGGCCAAAGAAATTGTAGACGCCGTCGAGCGCGCTTCCTGGCAGGTCTCCAGCGTCACGCAAAAGGAAAAGCGCCGCTGGGCCCCGCCGCCGTTCACCACTTCCAAATTGCAGCAGGCTTCTTACAATCGTTTGCGCTTCTCCGCCAAGCGCACCATGACTCTCGCGCAGCGCCTTTATGAAGGCGTGGACCTCGGCGACGAAGGCTCCGTCGCGCTGATTACTTACATGCGCACGGATTCCGTGAACGTATCGGCCGAAGCCATTGCGCAGGTCAGAGAATTCGTCGGCTCGAATTACGGGACGAATTATCTGCCGGAGAAGCCGAATTTCTTCAAATCAAAAAAGCAAGCTCAGGAAGCCCACGAGGCCATTCGTCCCACGGACGTCTCGCGTTCTCCCGAGGACGTAAAGCGCTATCTCGACGAGGACATGTTCAAGCTCTACCAGCTCATCTGGCAGCGCTTCGTCGCGTCGCAGATGGTTCCCGCGGTATTCGACCAGACCACCATTGATATTTCTGCCGGCGATTACACGTTCCGCGCCAGCGGTTCCATCATGAAATTTGATGGCTACTTGAAAACGTACCTGGCCTCTCGTGAAGACGAAGACAAGGGCGAATCCGGCGAAGCCGCCGCTGGTACGGCTGCAGCCGAGGACGATGCGGATGCCGAAGGCCGCACTTTGCCTCGCCTTACCGAAGGCGAGCGCCTGAATCTGGAAAAAATCCGTCCGGAACAGCACTTTACCGAGCCGCCTCCGCGCTACACGGAAGCCACGCTCGTCAAAGAACTCGAAGACAAAGGCATCGGCCGCCCTTCAACGTACGCCGCGATTATCTCCACAATTGTCGAGCGCGAGTACGTCACCAAAGATCAGGGCCGCTTCACGCCCACGCTCCTCGGAGAAAAAGTCACCGAGCTTCTCATCAAAAGTTTCGAAGATATTTTCGACGTCGGTTTCACCGCGCGCCTCGAAGACGAACTCGACGAAATCGAGGACGGCAAACTCTCCTGGCGCAAATCCGTCAAGGGCTTCTGGAAGCATTTCGAGGACGATCTGGAGAAAGCCGAAGGCGAAATGGAGTCTTACAAGACCGGCATTCCCACGGACGAAGTTTGTCCCAAGTGCGGTCAGGGCAAGCTCCTCGAACGCATCAGCCGCCACGGGTTTTTCCTCGGCTGCGAACGCTATCCCGATTGCGATTACATCCGCGACATCGCCGACGCCAGCGAAGAAGTGGAAGGCTCCAACACCGTCGAGTATTGCCACAATTGCGGACGCGAAATGGTCATCAAGCGCGGGCGTTTTGGCGCTTTCCTCGCCTGTTCTGGTTATCCCGATTGCAAAACCACGCGCCGTCTGGCCGCCGGCACCCGTAAGGCGCGCCAGCCCGATGAGCCTCTCGAAGAAAAATGCCCGCAATGCGGCGAGCAGCTCCTCAAGCGTTATGGCCGCTTCGGTGAATTCATCGGCTGCTCGAAATATCCGAAATGCAAGTACACGCGTCCCATTACGCTCGGAATCAAATGTCCCAAATGTGGCGAGGGCGAATTTGTCCGCCGTGGCACAGCCAAAGGTCGTGGACGCGGTCGGATTTTCTACGGATGCAGCCGCTATCCCGATTGCGACTTCACTACGCCGCATGAGCCCCTTGCCGAACCCTGCCCGAAATGTGGCGCGCCATTCACCGTGCTCAAGCGCAACAAGCATGGCGTAATGCGCGCGTGTCTCACCGAAAATTGCGATTGGGAGCTTCCGTTACCTTCCGAAACTCAACCGTCTGCGCCTGTCGGCGAGCCCGTCGAAGCGGGAGCCAAGACCTAGAACTTCGCCGATGAAATGACCACCAGCGAAGCCATCGCGAAATACCTGCACTATTTGCAATACGTTCGCAATGCTTCCCCCCGCACCACGGAAAACTACAAAATTGACCTCGATCAATTTCTCGCCTATGTGACTCCGCCGGGGGAAGATCCTCTCGGCCTTGCTGCCATCGACCACCTTGTGATCCGCGAATTTGTGAATCATGTGTACGATCGCGGCCTGAAGAAAAGTTCCATCGCCCGAAAACTCGCGGCCTTGCGCTCCTTCTTCAAATTTTGTGTCCGCGAGAATATCTTAAAAAAGAACCCCGCCAGTTTGGTTTCGCGTCCGAAGCTGCCGCAGCGCGTGCCGCACGTTTCCACTCCGGAAGAAATGAATAATCTTCTCGACCGCATAACTCCGGAGAATATCCGGCAGGCGAGGCGCAGTGGCGCAAACACGCCCAAAGCCGCGGCCATTGCGGAAGACCGCGCCATTCGCGACCGCGCGATTTTCGAGATCTTGTACGCTTCCGGCCTCCGTGTCAGCGAACTCACCGGTTTGAATCGATCCAGTATTGACGAAGCCGAGCAGATGATCCGCGTCTTTGGCAAGCGGCGCAAAGAGCGATTGGTGCCGTATGGAGCAAAGGCCCGCGCGGCGCTCGAAAATTACTGGCCCGCGCGCCAGAGAATGCTCGATCGCGCAAGAAAGCGCGAAGCGAAAGCCGTTTTCATCAACCTCCATGGCGGACGGCTGACCCGCCGCACCATTCTAAAAATCATCCGCGACTACACTCGCCTGCTTACGCCCCACATGGACCTTCATCCCCATTCTTTACGTCATGCTTTTGCCTCGCACTTGCTCGCCGATGGCGCTGACCTCCGCGCTATTCAGGAACTTCTCGGCCACTCCTCCCTCTCCAGTACGCAGCGCTACACGCACACCAGCATTGATAAACTCATGCAGATTTACGACAAAGCTCACCCGCACGCCTGATTTCAGTTAATATCCTATTTTCAACTTGCTGGAAACTTGCGCACTTGCTGTGCGTCTCAGTTAAGTTGTGTTTTTCGTGCCACTGGATTGCCCAAAGTTGCTACCGAGGATGCGTTTGATGAGCTGCTCTGCAGTTCCGCGACTTACGATTCGCGTTCTTACCATCATAATTTTCGCGCTCGGATTTTCCGCCGCCGCCTTCGCCCAGACCGACGAAATTCAGGTGTACGACGGCTCTATCGCCGCTCCCGGCGTGATGAATCTCACCTGGCACAACAATTTCACGCCCGACGGCCAGAAAAGCCCCGCCTTTCCCGGTGGCCTCATCCCTGATAAATCTTTCAACGGCGTCACGGAATGGGCCTGGGGAGTCACGAACTGGTTCGAAGCCGGCCTGTATCTGCCGCTCTACAGCGTCTCCAAAGATCGCGGCGCGACCATCAACGGAGGCAAACTTCGCGCGCTTTTCGCCGTTCCGCACGCCGCGGAACGCACGTTTTTCTACGCCGCTAATTTCGAATTCAGCTACAACGCCAAACACTGGGACCCGCGCCGCTTCACTTCGGAAATTCGCCCCATCATCGGCGTGCATTTGCATCCGTGGGACATCATCGTCAACCCGATTCTCGACAACTCCTACATCGGCGGCTTCAAAAGCCTTGATTTCGCGCCGTGCGCCCGCATCGCTTACAATCTCAATCCCAAATGGGCCATCGCCGCCGAAGAATATTCCGATGTCGGACGCCTGCGCGACTTTTTGCCGACTGACCAGGAAACGCACGAAGTCTGGGGCGTCTTCGACCACGCCACAAAATGGGCCGACATCGAAGCAGGCATCGGCGTTGGCGTGACCAGCGCCTCCGACAGAATCACGCTCAAGCTCATGCTTTCTCGCGATCTCTACACGCCGCACAAACGTCAGTAGTCTTGTGAAAGCTGTCAGCATCGCCCGGGAATTGTCAGTTCTCATCCATTCAGGCGAAATTTGACGCTGACCAAAAGAGCCGTTAGCATCAAGTCGTGTTGCGTTCTGATCTTCTGCGCGACTGGCCCACACGCAATGTCCAGGCACGTCATCATCGGCACCGCCGGTCACATTGACCACGGCAAATCCGCGCTCGTGGAAGCGCTGACCGGCACGCATCCCGACCGCCTCGAAGAAGAAAAGCGCCGCGGAATCACCATTGACCTCGGCTACGCTTTCCTGGAACTCGACGGTGTGCAATTCGGCTTCGTGGATGTGCCCGGCCACGAGAAATTTGTTCGCAATATGCTCGCCGGCGCCGGCGGAATTGACATCGTTCTGCTGGTCATCGCCGCTGACGAATCCATCAAGCCCCAAACGCGTGAGCATTTCGAGATTTGCCGCTTCCTCGGCGTCGAGCGCGGTATCGTCGTCATCGCCAAAAGCGATTTAGTGGACGCCGACGTCCTCGGCCTTGTGAAACTGGAAATCGAGGAGTTTGTTCGCGGCTCGTTCCTCGAAGCTGCGGCGATAATTCCGGTCAGCGCGAGAACTGGCTCTGGCCTCGGCGAATTGAAGCACGAAATGCAGCGCACTGCTGCGTCCGCTCCGGAACGCGACGCCTCGCATTACGCTCGCTTGCCCATTGACCGCGTATTTTCCATGCAAGGATTCGGAACCGTTGTGACTGGCACGCTGATTTCAGGAACGCTGCGCCCCGGAGAAGAAATCGAGCTGCTGCCGTCAGGAAAAACTTCGCGCATTCGCGGACTGCATTCCGGCGGCAAAGCCGTTGCAGCCGCTACAGCCGGCCAGCGCACCGCCGTCAACCTTTCCGATGTGAACGTTGCTGAAATCGAACGCGGCATGGTGTTGGCCACAAAAGAAATTTTTCTCGCCACGAGCCGTCTCGATGCGCGCATTTCGCTGCTTGCCTCCGCTCGCCCGCTGGAATCCCGGACGCGTGTGCACTTCCACTGCGGCTCGGCCGAACGCGTTGCGCTCGTCAATTTGCTCGGCGCTGATGTCCTCGCGTCGGGTGCCGCGGCCTTCGCGCAGCTCCATCTGGATGCCCCCATTCTCGCGATTCCCGGCGACCGCTTCATCATTCGCCAGTTCTCGCCCGTGGTGACGATTGGCGGCGGGGTCGTTCTCGACGCGCTCGCCCCGCGCCACAAAATGCGAGACGCTGCGGCGATGCAGCTGCTTCGCGTGCTGGAAACTGGAAACAGAGAAGAAAAACTTGCGGCGCTAATTTCGCGAACGCCAGAAGGCGCCGAACTTCCTCGTTTAGTGGCGAGAATTGGCTGGCGCGAATCAGATGTGCGCGCGATCGTAAACGCCCTCGCGAGCGCGAAAAAAGTACGCCTCGTCTCGGAGCAGCCATGGCTCGCGGTCTCGTCAGATGCGATGAAATCGCTGCAGGCTCACATCGAACGCGAGCTCGACGCCTTTCACGCGCAAAATCCGCTCATTCCTGGGGTCGCCAAGCAGGATTTGCGCGGGCGCGTCGGCGCACGCATTCATCCCGAACTTTTTCGCGCCGCTCTCGACGACCTCATGCGCGCCGGCAAAGTCGCTCTTTCTGGAGATATTGTCCAGCGCGCCAACCGCGGCGTCACGCTCACTCCCGAGGAATCTCGAGCCAAAGATCAGATCGCCCGCGAATTCGAGCGCGCTGGCCTGTCAGCGCCATCAGTCGAAGACGTGGTGAAGCGCGCTCCCGTGGATCCCGTTCGCGCCAAAAAACTAATGCAATTGCTCATTCGCGAAAACATTCTCGTGAAAGTTACAGAGGACCTCGTATTTCATCGCAGCGCTCTCGAAAACTTGCGCCCTCTGCTCTCCGGCTACAAGAGCGCGCGCGGCGAGCGCCTTCCTATTGCCGCCTTCAAGGAACTCGCCGGAGTCACTCGCAAGCACGCCATCCCGCTCCTCGAATACACCGATCGAATTCACTTGACGCGGCGCGCTGGCGACGAGCGTGTTATACTGTAGCCATACTGTCTGCCGCCGGTACTGGCAGTGCGCAACAGCCGCCATGCTTCCGGCAAGGAGATTTTTATGGAACTGAGCCCAATGCATCTGCTGCTCATCCTGATTATCGTTGTCGTGTTGTTCGGTGGCCGCAGGATCCCCGAACTGATGCGTGGCCTCGGCCAGGGCGTCAATGAATTCCGCAAAGGCATGCGCGAAGAGCCTCCTGCCCCTCCCGCTTCGACGCCGACCACCGCGCCTCCCGCTGAGAAGAAGTAGCCCAACCTCGCCGCAGCTGGTTCATGGAGGAGCTGTTCACTCCACAGCCGCTGTCCACGTCACTTCACTTTTGCGACGTCTCGATCTTGCTTAGAACCTCGTACAGTCGTGCGAGTGGCAAGCCCATCACATTGAAATAGCATCCCTCGATGCGCGGAATGAATTTTCCGCCAAGCCCCTGAATCGCGTACGCGCCGGCTTTGTCGAAAGGCTCCCCTGTAGCGACGTAATCCTCAATCTCTTTCTCAGACAAACTCGCGAATTGTACGCACGTCTCTTCCACGACCGCGTGCTCTCGATGCGCCGCTCCATCAACCGCAACAACAGCTAACCCCGTGAAAACCTGATGCCATTTCCCGCTCAAGCGCCGCAGCATTCTGCGCGCGTCGTCCGCGGATTCGGGTTTGCCCAGAATCTCGCCCTCAAGCGCGACTGTCGTATCGGCGGCCACGAGAATCCCTGCATCCTGGTGCATGTCTTTGAGGCGCGCCGCGACGGCATTCGCCTTTGCCATGGCGAGCCGCTCGACGTAAACGCGAGGGCTCTCGCCGGCACGCGCCGATTCGTCCACATTTGCCGGCATTACATGACATTCGAATCCCGCATTGCGCAGAATCTCTGCCCGCCGAGGCGATGCGGATGCCAGAATAATTTTGGATGGAATCGGCAAGAGTTTCTGATTCTAAATGACCACGGATTCTTGATACTCGCCGAAAGCGCGCCGCAGCGTGTCCGAAATTTCGCCCACTGTCGCGTACGCTTCCACTGCGTTCAGAATCGCAGGCATCAGATTTTCGTTAGATTTCGCGCGGCGCTCAATTTCCTTCAAAGCGTTAGCGGCCTTCGCTCGGTGCCGCCGCGCTCGCAACGCCCGCAGACGCGCGATTTGCGAATGCTCCACCTCCGGGTCAATCCGCAGCGTCGGAATCGGCTCGCCTTTCTCTTCCGTAAATCGGTTCACGCCAACCACAACGGTTTCTCCGCGCTCCACGGACTGCTGGTATTCGTACGCGGCCTGCTGGATTTCCGCTTGCACGAATCCCGTCTCGATGGCCCGCAGCATTCCGCCCAGCGAATCAATCTTTGCGATGTACTCCATCGCGCCGCGCTCGATTTCATTCGTGAGATTTTCAATTGCGTACGAGCCGCCGACCGGATCAATCGTATTCGTCACGCCTGTTTCCGACGCGATGATCTGCTGCGTTCGCAGCGCCAGGAGCGCCGATCTCTCTGTGGGAAGCGCCAGCGCTTCGTCGAGGCTGTTCGTATGCAACGACTGGCACCCGCCCAGCACCGCTGCGACCGCTTGCAACGCCACGCGCACCAAATTGTTTTCAGGTTGCTGCGCCGTCAGAGTCGAACCGCCGGTCTGCGCGTGAAAACGCAGCAGCATCGAGCGTGCATCCCGCGCCTGGAAACGCTTGCGCATAATCCTCGCCCAAAGCCGCCGCGCAGCGCGAAATTTCGCGATTTCATCGAGCAGCCCATTATGCGAATTGAAAAAAAATGAAATCTGCGGCGCAATCTCGTCCACATTCAGCCCCCCGCTTACCGCTGCTTGCACGTAAGCAATCGCATTCGCCAATGTGAACGCCACTTCCTGCACGGCCGTCGAACCCGCTTCGCGAATGTGATAGCCGGAAATCGAAATTGCGTTCCAGTTCGGAATTTCCGCGCGGCACCACGCAAAAATATCCGTCACGATACGCATCGCCGGACGAATCGGATAAATGTACGTCCCGCGCGCGATGTACTCCTTCAAAATGTCGTTTTGCACCGTGCCGGAGAGCCGCCGCAAGTTCGCATTCTGTTTTTTTGCCACCGCTACGTACAGGGCCAGCAAAATCGCCGCCGTCGAATTAATCGTCATCGAAGTGGACACGCGATCCAGCGGAATTTCCGCGAACAGCGTTTCCATATCTTCCAGCGAATCAATGGCTACGCCGACTTTTCCAACTTCGCCGAGCGCCAGCTCGTGGTCCGAATCCATCCCGATTTGCGTCGGCAAATCGAATGCCACTGAAAGTCCCGTTTGCCCCTGCGCGAGCAAATAGCGGTACCGTTGATTCGATTCCGCTGCTGTGCCGAAGCCCGCATACTGCCGCATCGTCCACAGCCGCCCGCGATACATCGTCGGATAAATTCCGCGCGTGAACGGAAAACTCCCCGGAAATCCTAGCTCGCGTTCAGGATCAAATCCCGAGAGACTCTCCGGCCCAATCACCGGCTCCGTATCGAATGCGCCGCGCGCAGCTCCTGCTGCTTTCCCATTTTCTATTTTTGCGGAATCTTTGCTCATGGCCACAGAAGGTCTACGCGTACAAACGTGTCGCGCCGAACACCGCGCCGTTCACCTCACGCGGCGCGCGCTGCGAAACGACAAGAACGCGAAATATGCCATCATCGCCGCATACGCGAGCGCGAACGCCGCAATCCACTTTCCTCCGGGTGCGTGGAACTGTTTCCACCACGCTGCTCCTCCGTAAATCGCGAACAGCGCGAAAAGTGTTCCGGTCGCTTCATGAAAAAGCTGCCGCGCCAGCTTCCAGAATGCGCGGAACATCGTCGTGCCCGCTCGCCACGTCGCTCCAATCCAGTCCGGCCCGCTCTGCACGCTCATGAACGCCATTCTATTACATTCACAAGCCAGTTGCGCCTCGTGCACATCCTCTTGTATCTTCCTCGCGCCCGACCTAAAATAGTTTTAGGGACCAGGAGGCAGACCTTGCGGCTCGACGACCACCTCAAAGCTTTACTCCGCGAATTGGGACACGCCATCAACGATTCCGTCGCGGACTCCGAAAGGATTGCCGAAGCTATTAACAACGTTCGCGCCGCAGGTTACGACATTGTTCTGAAGCTCGACGCTACCATTGGCCTCGCTCAGCGCCCGGCGACGCAGGATGAGCGCATGACCACGCAGGATCGCCGCTTCCTCGAATCTCTGCACATTCGCGTGGACGAAGACATCCTCGAAGAGCAGAACTCCAGCAGCACCAAAGTGGAAATCACTCCGCAGGACATTAAATTCCTCAAATCCCTGAAGATTTCCCTCGAAAATGAAACTTAGACTCGCGATTCTCGCCGCTTTTGTGGCAATCGCAGGAGTGCTGTCTGCGGCTCCCGCTCGCGCGCAGGAAACCACCGGCAAAACCATCACTTTCAAAGCCAAGACCGTCAAGCCTGAGAAAGTGAAGATCGAAAATTTCAAGGGCGAAGTTGTTCGCATGAATACCGTTTCCATCATCGTGCGCGACCCGAAAAATTCTTACATCGTTCGCACCTTCTCATTTTCGCCTGAACTCACAAAAAAATTGCAGCCGCTGATTGATCGCGGCGGCTATCAGCCCGGCGACAAAGTCACCGTTTCATTCGCGGAAGGCTCGACTGTCGCGCAGTCCATCAAAGGAAAACCTTCCAAGGCGTTCTGAGCGGTATCGCGCGGCTGAATTCTGGAATTTTATGATTCGTCCCGCCGCCGTCGCCGGTCAATTTTATCCGGCGGAACCTCTTCAGCTTCGCAGCATGATCCATAATTTGCTGCCTCAGCCCTCCGAAAAATCCCGCGCGCTCGCGTTCATGGCCCCGCACGCAGGATATATTTATTCCGGACGCGTAGCCGCCTCAGTCTATGGTTCGCTGCATCTGCCTTCGCGATTTATTCTGCTGGGCCCGCGCCATTTTCCTCGGGGCGAGCGCTTCGCCGTTCTCTCCGAAGGTGCCTGGGAAACGCCGCTCGGCCGCGTCGACGTGGACACCGCTCTCGCCTCCGAAATCAAAAATGCTTTTCCGCTGCTCCGCGAAGATGCAGTCGCTCACGCGCGCGAGCATTCTCTCGAAGTGCAGCTTCCTTTTCTCCAGTGCCTCGTGCCGAATTTCACCTTTGTCCCCATCGTGCTGGGCGCAGATCGCTTCGATGCTCTCGAATCGCTCGGCCGCGCCATCGCGCAGGTCCTCAGCAAACACCGCGATGAAATCATGCTCCTCGTCAGCTCCGACATGAACCATTACGAGAGCGACGCCATCACGCGCGTCAAAGATCGCAAAGCCATAGACGCCATCCTCTCGCTCGATGCGCGCCGGCTTTACGACACCGTTCGCCTCGAGAGCATTTCCATGTGCGGCTATGCGCCTGCCGTCGCCATGCTTGCCGCCGCCCGCGAATTGCACGCGGCAGAAGCGAAGCTCATCTCCTACGCGACTTCAGCCGAAGTGAGCGGCGACTACGAAAGAGTGGTGGGATACGCGGGCATCATCGTGCAGTAAAAATTTGATCGATGCTTTTTGTCGCGCGCGACTTGCGCCAATAAAAAATAAGGGCGGCATGAAGCCGCCCTACACTCTTATACGTGGGATGTTTTCAGTGCGGTCTGCCTGCGCTTGCCGGTGCGCTTGCACGCGGTGCCGCGGCCGGAGCCGAAGGCATCGAAGGCCGCGTTCCCGCCGAAGCCGCGCTTCCTCGGAAACTGCTCGAACTTCCGCCTGAGTATCCCGCCGAACTTCCGCCTCGGCTGAATCCCGCATTCGCGCCTGTCTGCCCGCCTGCATTCATTCGAGAGAACGCCATCGGCGCCGGTCTGCGCGGCATCGAGGGCGGAGCCGCCATCGCATTCACCGCCCGCAAATTTTCACGCATCGGCATCGTCGCCATTCGTGAATTCGACGGCATTGCCGTCATTCCCGCGCGCGCCGGCATCGTTCCGGCTCTCCCTGCTATTGACGTGCGCAGAGCAGCCACGCTGCCCACAGTCGGAGCAAACATTCTTCCCGGTGCGCTCGCGTTGATGCCGCCTCGAACTCCAACTCTCGATTCGAACATCGTCGAAGCTTTTCCATTCTCCAGCGGCTCGCTCGCCGCAAACGCCGCGTTCTTTCCTTCTGACGTAGAGGCCCGCAGCCGCACGTTTCCTCCGCCACCCAGCCGGTTCGTCGTCAACACTAGCCGAGGCGGCGTTGGCATTTTCCCGGTTGGCGCTGTGCCTTTTTTCGCCGGCGTTCGCGGTCCCGATCCCTCCGCACCAGACGCAAAATTATTCGGCACAGCTCCGAATCCCATGCCGTTGAATCCTGGGCATCCGCTGGCAATCTGCTCAAACATCAGCGGCGACGAACCGCCAAATCCCGCTCCTGACGCCGGCCACCAACCCACTTGATTTCCCGCCGAATACCAGTTTACCGGCGCTGGATCCCACGCGTCGAATCCCGACGGGAACCACGTCCAGCCATTCGACGGCAGGTAATCCCAGTTTCCGAAGTGATATGGCATCCAGCCCCACGGCTCGCTGCTCACCCAACTCCAGCCAAACCCGGGCATGAAATCCCAGCCGCCATTCATAAACGGCATCCAGCAGTTTCCCATTCCCATCGGCTGCCAGCCGTATCCTTGCCCCGGGAAATAACTCCAGTTGCCGTATTGCGAGAGGTCCGCCATCCCATAGGAGAATGGTGCGTTCACGTACGAAGCCGATTGCGCCGCTTCCGTTTGCGTTTGCTCAGCCCGCGCGACCACAAATTTATCCCAGCTATCCATTTTGGGATTTGCGCGCAGCCCCGTATTCTCTTGCGCTTGGTCCTTGGACTTCGAACGGAACGCAAACGTTTTTCCTTTCGGCACTTGCATTGTGCCTGTTGCGGAAGCCACCTCCGCTTGCCCGCCGAGCACGCTCACCGACGCTCCGTCGTGAAACGCGTCAATCCGAAACAGCGCATTCTTCGGCGTAGTAATCGTTTCGTCGCCGCTCGCGAGCGAAAACGCGTCGCCTTTCCGCAATTCCGTCAGCACGCTCATCGTCCCCTGGCCCAGCGTGAGTTTCGTGATTCGCCCGCCATCGGCCAGCGCCAGTTCCGTGAATTGCACAAGCGTATTCGGCGCGATCCATGCGGTGGTGCCATCCTCGAATTGCACTTCCGCGAATCCATCGTTCGTGCCGATGGCCATGCCTTGCATGACCGGCATGTTGACGCTCGCCGCTTCCCACGCCGGGTGAGCCGGACGCGACACTTGCACGTCGCCGGTCACTACGCTCAGCCGCACAATCCGCGCGTAACTCAAATCTGACGC
Source organism: Candidatus Acidiferrales bacterium (assembly GCA_035763605.1). Classification (GTDB taxonomy): domain Bacteria; phylum Acidobacteriota; class Terriglobia; order Acidiferrales; family UBA7541; genus DAHUXN01. The sequence goes on along the minus strand of DASUAV010000244.1, from coordinate 124 downwards.
GCGCACCGCTCGCGGCACGTTCATCAGCGCAAAAATCATAAGAATGGCAAAACTCGGAAGGGCAAAACGGGAAACGAGAGAACGTCGCATCGAACCAACCTCCCGGGACGGTGGCAATGGAGGG
>DASUAV010000243.1:0-10120 GCA_035763605.1 Candidatus Acidiferrales bacterium | reverse complement strand
CGCGTGAGGGCAAACGCCGCGACCAAGCCAATGGCCACGCCGATCAAAGCCATCTTCGCCGCCTGACCGAGAATGAGTTTCAGGATTTCACGTTGCTGCGCGCCGAGGGCCATACGGATGCCGATTTCATGCGTGCGCTGGCCGGCGAGATAGGAAATGACTCCATAAATTCCGATAGCCGCGAGCAGCAGCGCCAGTGCGGCAAAAATCATAAGAATCATCATTGAGAACCGGCGGGTAGCCAGCGATTGAGCGATGATGTCGTCCATGGTCTGCGCGCCGTAGATCACGTTGTCGGGATTCATTTTTTGCAGCGAATTGCGAAGAGCGCCGAAAACTGCTGTCGCAGAGCCGCTGTAACGCACTACCGACGTCGTGCCGGGAGGAACGAGAGCCATATCATCATCGCCGAGCTGCATATAGGGCAGATAAATCTGCGCCCGCAGCGAGTTGGAGTCGTCGGTATCCAGACCCCAATGTTTTACGTGACCGACGATACCGATAATTTCCGCAGGCTTGCCCGGCCCGGCCAGATTGATGCGCTTTCCAATGGGATCCTGGCTGCCGAAAAATTTTCGCGCAAAAACGTCGTCAACGACCGCGACGAGAGGAGCATGCTCATTGTCCTGCTCGGTGAAAAAGCGCCCGCGTTCGAGAGGAATTTGCATCGCCTGCAAATATTCCGGTTCGACGATGTAGCGCAGCGCCCAGTTCATATCGTTTTGCGATGTGGGCTTCGGCTGGCCTTCGTACCAGAACAGCTGCTCGTCATCGCCGGCCATCGGAAACGAGGCCCATGAGAGCGACACAGCTTTCACGCCCGCAACGGACTTCATGTGGTCGTCAATCTGGCGCAGATCGGCGCGAATGGCGTCCGCTTTGGCGTGGATAAACGAAGGAGGCAGGCTGAGTCCGAACGTCAGTACGCCGCTGGCGTTGAAGCCGGGATTCACACTCCACAGCTTTGCCAGGCTGCGAATCATCAGGCCCGCGCCAATCAGCAACACCAGCGCCATGGCCATTTCCGTGACCACGAAAACGGATTGCGCCCGATGGCGCGCGCCGCTCGAGCCGCGTCCGCCGCTTTGCAAGGCTGCCTGAGGATTCATCTGCGAGAGCTTTAATGCGGGAGCGAGGCCGAAAATGACTCCCGCAAGCAAAGACGCAACTATGGTGAAAAGCAGCACTCTTCCGTCAATGTGAATGCTATCCGCACGGGGAATCGCCGCAGGGAGCGCGCTCAATGCCGCTTGGGTTCCCCATTCGGCGAGTAATAAGCCAAGGCCACCGCCCGCGATCGCGAGCAGAACGCTTTCCGTGGCGACTTGACGGATCAAACGGCTCTTACTCGCGCCGAGGGCGGCGCGAACGGCGAATTCGCGTCCTCGCGCGGTTGAACGAGCAAGCAGGAGATTGGCGACGTTCACGCAGGCAATCAGCAGAACGAATCCTACGGCGCCAAGCAGCACCAGCAGAAAAGGCTGCGCTTTTCCGAGCAACTGCTCTCGCAACGGAATGATGCTCGCGCCGATGTCTTTGTCGTCGGCGGGATACGCTGCGGTGAGCGCGCGCGTGAGGCTGTCCATATCTGCTTGGGCCTGAGCGAGCGTGACGCCGGGCTTCAAGCGTCCGATTCCATGAATGCCCAGCCCCGCGCCGCGATTTTTCAGCCAGGGAATGCCCCATTGGCCGATGGGAACGTAGACATCGGACACGGGCAGGTTAGGCAGGAGCAGGTCGTAGCTCGACGGAATCACGCCCACAACGCGGTAATCTTTGCCGTCCAAAGCAATATTTTTGCCCACAATCGCTGGCGAGCCGCCGAACTTGCGTTTCCAAAATCCGCCGCCCAGCAGGCATTCAGGCGCCGCGCCGATTTCGTCTTCGCCGGGAGCGAAAAGGCGGCCAATCGCCGGCTTGACGCCGAGAACCTGGAAAAAGTCCGAGGAAACGAATCCACCGCGGATCTGTTCGGCAGGACCGTTGCCGGTGAGATTGAAATTGAATCCGCGAGCGATGGCCATGTCCGCGAAGGTATGATTTTCTTTTTGCCAATCGCGGAAATTCGGATAGGAAATCGAGCCGGTGGCGAAGTTCGGCTTGCTTTCGTGCAGCGTCACAAGCTGCTCCGGATGCGGATATGGCAGCGGATTCAGCAGCACGCCATTGACCACGCTAAAAAGCGCGGTGTTTGCGCCGATGCCCAGAGCCAGCGTGAGCAGAGCGACGGTGGTGAATCCCGGCGCTTTCGCCAGCATACGCAGGCCGTAGCGGATGTCCTGAAACAAGGTGTTCATTTTAGCCTCCTGCTGCGCGACCGCTGACCACTACCTTTTACTCGTACCTCAGCGCCACCATGGGATCAACTTTCATCGCGCGCCGTGCCGGGATGTAGCAGGCGACCAGCGCAACAACGAGCAGCAAAAGCGCCACTCCGGCAAACGTGAGCGGATCGGTAGCGCTGATTCCGAAAAGCAGGCTGGACATCAGGCGCGTAAGGCCAAACGCAGTGGCAAGGCCGATAACAACTCCGATGATTGCAAGTTTCAGCCCGTGCGCGAGAATCAACCGCATCACTTGCAACGGTTCCGCGCCGAGTGCCATGCGAATGCCGATTTCGTGCGTGCGCTGAGTGACTGCGTAAGAAATCACGCCATAGATTCCGATGATGGCCAGTAACAATCCGAGCGCGCCGAATCCGCCCAGCAAAAAGCTCTGAAAGCGCGGAGAGGCAACGGAAACTTCCACGCGCTGCTGCATCGTTTGGATGCTCGAAACAGGCTCATTCTTGTCGAATGCCCAGACTTGGTTTTGCGCGGCGGAAATCATTGCCGCGGGATTGACGCGCGTGCGCAGGAGAAAGTCGGCGCCAGTAAGCATCCCTGACGTGAAGCCAGCATCATAAAACGGAATATAAAGTGTTGGTCCGGCGGGAATTTGCGGGCTGCGATCGTGCACGTCAGCAACTTCGCCGACAACCTCGTCCCAAATTTTATTGTGCTGAGCGTCTTCATCGCCCATGAAAATGCGTTTTCCAATCGGATTTTGGCCAGCAAAGAATTTCTGCGCGAATGCGCGATTCACAATCATCGTCTGCGCTGCTTTCCCCGTGTCCGCATCGCGAAACTCCCGTCCGCGCAATAGCGGAATGCCAAGCGCCTCGAAATAACCTGGACCGATGGTGACCGTCTCTGCGCTCAGCTGCGACTTGGGATTATCTGGCACGCCTTCGATCTCGAAATTGCCTTCGCCATGAGCGCTAGAGATGGGGCCATTGCCGGCTGTGGCCGCGTATTCCACGCCAGGGGTAGCGCGCAAACGATCTGTGAGAGTGCGAACGTATGAAAACATCGCATCGCTGTTCTTGAACTTCACGGAAGGGAATTCCAAGCGCATATCCAAAACATGTTCTACGTCGAATCCGAAGTTGATCCGGAGCATGCGAGAGAAACTGCGCAGCGCAAGAGTCGCTCCAATCACCAGCACAAGCGCGAGTGCAATTTCGCTGACGGCCAGCAGTTGCCGCAGAGGATTGTGGCCGCCACTCGAAGCGCCGGTTTGCGCCCCCGGTCCTCCTTCTTTCACTGCGCTCGCCAAGTTCTGCCGGGAGGAAAGGAATGCGGGAGCCAAACCGAAAAGCAATCCGGCAAGAAGCGAAACGAGGAAAGTGAAAAGCAGAACGCGCTGATCCATGGCGATTCCTGTGGCCGACGAAACTCCTGCGCCGATCGCTTCCAACTTGAGACTGGAGATTCCCCACCAGGCCAGCAGCATTCCGCACGCGCCGCCGACCAATGCGAGCAGCGTGCTTTCGACGAGCAACTGGCGAATCAGTCTGGGGCGCGTGGCGCCAAGCGTGGAGCGAATGGCAAGCTCGCGGCGGCGAGCCCAGCCGCGCGACAGAAAGAGATTTCCGACGTTGGCGCAGGCAATCAGGAGGACGAATCCCACTGCTCCAAGCAGAATGAGCAGCGGTGTCTTGGTAAGCCGGTTCATGTCGCTGCGCATCGGATTCACGCGGAAGCTCCAGTTCTTGTCGGCCTCTGGATAAGCTTTGGCGAGGCGAGCAGCGATTCCGTCGAGTTCCGCTTGAGCCTCACGGACCGTGACACCCGGCTTGAGTCGCGCCATGGTGGGAATGGCATGCATTCCACGGGTAGTCATCTGAGCTGGCGATGGCGCGAATGGAACCCATAGATCCGCGAATCCCGGAGAAAGAGGAAGCTGCGGCATGGGGGGCATGACGCCAACTATGGCGTGCAGAGCTTCGTCAAGCGTGATGTTCTTGCCCACGATGTTGGGATTGGAGCCAAATTCATCGCGCCACATGGCGTAGCTCAAAATGGCTTCGTGATCCGCTCCCGGCTGCATCTCAGATGGTAAAAATGCGCGCCCATAGAGAGGCTTGATGCCGAGCATTGCGAAATAATCGGAGGGAATCTTGGTGGCAAAGAGTTCGCGAGGAGATCCGCTGCCCGTCAAATCCACGGTGGCATACTGAAAGGGAAGCACGTAGGAGAAGGATTTGCTTTGCGCGCGAAGGTCGTTGATGTCCGGCAGCGACAACCCGAGATTCCAAAAGTCAAAAAACGTAGCGTGCGCGTGGACATCCACGAGTTGCGAAGAATTTTTGAACGGCAGTGGAGCAAGTACCGTGGAATTCACCACCGAAAAAATGGCGGTGTTCGCGCCGATGCCCAGCGCCAGCGTGACGATGGCAATGATTGTGAAGCCAGGCGATTTTGCGAGCGTGCGGATCGCATAGCGGATGTCCTGAAACAGTGTGCTCATCCTTGTTCTCCCCAGGTTTGCTTTCGGTTCAAAAGCCCCAAAAACTGCGTTCGAAAGCGGCAGTGCACACAACCCCATTTGTTAGGGCACATTGGATTCCGTTGCGGGTCGAGCTAAGTCCAACGGATTTAGCACCATAAAGTGATTCTGGGATGGCTGAAGCTGGTTCCGTGTCCGGTTGCGGGAGGGTGAATGTCACAATCGGACACTGTTCTTTTGCAACGGAAAGTCCTGGAGGGCGCGAAAGCCTCGTTGCCGGGCGTGCTAGGATTCTTCCGGCGCGCAGAGGCGCCGGACGGCTGTTCACATCAGACGAGCTGAAGCTAATTTGATTTTTGCGGCGGTTCGAACTTCGAGTCGTCCACCGGCACGTTAGTTTTCACGCCCGTAACAGTGTACGTGGTGGTTTGCCCATTCATGTACCAGGTGGTCTTGAATGGGATTTTCACGCCATCCGCGTCGCGGTAATCCGAATAATCCGCCTCAAGCTGCAGTGCTCCAAAAATCGTGCGATAGCGAATCATGCGGCGGATAAGCAAGCCGGACTGCTGGTCGAAAAAGAGAGCTTCCTGATTGCCATCGGGCGTGTTTACCAGCGCGACCCAGGTATCCGCGCCGCCGACTTTCGCCGTCCCGAACAGCCGCTTCGGATTGAAAGTTGCGATGGCGGCAGAGGGATTAATCTGCGCCTCGGTGGCAAGCATAACTGCCTCTGGACCGCTCGCTTCGCGGGAGCCCTGCGGAGTGGAAGTCCATCCTTTTGTTCCGTCGAATCCGAGAGTCATGCTGCCGCGCGGGGTGCTCATTGTGGCGTACATTTTCCCCGGCGCCTTCTGGAACAACTCAGCGGACATAGCCCGTTGATCGCCGTGGGTTACTTGCATGGTGATCTCGCGCGTGTTGATTTTGCTGAGGGCGTCTTCTCCGCCCTGCGCCTGCGCGAATTTGTCCAGCACAGCAGTGAGCGTGGGAGCGCCGGCAGCGAGCCTCGAGAATTGCGGCGCGGTCGCTTCCGCGGGCAGAGCAGGAGCGCCCATTGGTTCTTGATGTCCCTGATGGCAAGTAAAGCAGCTTACTTCGGGGCGATTGTTGAAGTTATCTTTATTGATGGCGAAAAGCATGGTCATCATCTGGCGCGCGGTCTGCTTGGGGCGCTTGTCGTCTGCGGCAAAGTTATCTTGCACGTGGCAAAAATCGCAACGGACGCCAAGCGCGGTGGTTATGTAGCGCATACCGGGAACGAGCTGCGACGCGGGAACATCCTTGAGCACTTGGATGTTTTTATAGTATTGCCCGGCCGTTTTGCCCTGCATGTCCGCGGGCGAAGGAGGCTGCTGCGTTTGCTGAGATTGCGCGGCAACGCCGACCGTGAGTGCCAGCGCTGCAGCGGCAGTCAAAAGCGCCGGGCTGCTGAACTTCTTGATTATTTTAAAGATTGCGATTCGACCGGCAGAATTCCCGCGCATCGAAATCCCTCCTCGAACGTGTTTAGCTATGCACTTCGTCTCGCATGGCGCTAGGCTTCACGGACAACACCAAGTAACCGAATTAGGACGGCCATCGATTCTACTCGGTTGCTGCAAACTCTGCGAAAGTTTTTGAATTATGGAGGCGAAGGCGCTCTTATTCGTACCGCAGGGCCTCTGTTGGATCGAGCCGCATGGCGCGCCGCGCCGGCACGTACGAGGCCACGAACGCAACCAGCACAATCAAAATCGAGACGCCGAGAAACGTCAGCGGGTCCGTCGCAGTTACTCCAAAAAGCAGACTGGACATCAGGCGCGTGATGCCAAAGCACGCAGCAAGGCCAATCGCCACTCCGGCAAGCACCAGTTTGCCGCCCTGGCTCAGTACCAAACGCAGAACGTCTGCGCGTTGCGCGCCCAACGCCATGCGGATGCCGATTTCATGTGTGCGCTGGGTAACGGAATACGCCAGCACGCCGTAGATGCCAAGAGCTGCGAGCACCAGTCCCAAAATTCCCAGAGTGGCAGCGAGCGCAGCGGCGGTGCGGTAAGAAAAAAGCGAGATGTAGAGCAGCTCGCTGACGGAACCCGCCTGCAAAACCATCACTGCGGGATTCAGAGATTTCACCGCCTCACGAACCTGGGGCAGGAATGCCGCAGGATTTCCGGCGGTCCGAATAAGCACGTTTGTATCGGTCTCGCCCTCTTGCAAGGTGGGGAAGTAAAGAAACGGCTCCGGCTGCTCCGTCATGGTGTGGTATTTGATATCGTTCGCTACGCCGATTACGGTCCGCGTCGCGCCCCAAACGTTGATGTGCTGCCCGACGGCGCTTTGTCGGGGCCAATAACGATGCGCCAGGGTTTGATTCACGATGACCACGGGCGGCGCGCTTTCGCGGTCCTGCTCCGTGAATTCACGGCCTGAAGTGACCGGAATTTGCATGGTGGAAAAATAACTTGGGCCGACAATGTTGAAATCGAATCGCAACAGTTCGGTCGGAGACGGCGTGTAATTTTCGATGCCCTTTTTGGCGACGGTAGTCTGGCCCATTCCGTAAAACCACAGCGGAACGTATTGCTCCATGGTCGCGGATTGCACGCCGGGAACTGCGCGGAGCCGCCGCAGCAGCTCATCGTAAAAGGCGTGCGAGGACCCATTGGTGTAGCCGTTGCTGCGAAGGTCGAGCGCGGTGAGGAGAACGTGATTCGGATTGAATCCCGGGCTCGCGGTTTCGATGGCTTTCATGCTGCGGACGAGCAGTCCTGCCGCCACCAGCAGCACCAGCGCCAGCACCATTTCCGAAACCACCAACGCGTTTCGCAAACGCCCGTGCTGTGCGCCGGACGAACTGGTTCTACCGCCTTCTTTGAGGGAATCAAGCACGTTCGGCTTAGCCGAGCGCCACGCCGGTGCCAATCCGAAGATCAGAGCAGCAAGGATGGAGAGCGCCACAGTGAATGCGAGCACTTCGCCGTTCACTCCGACTTGCAGGCCGACCGGCAAATAGCCATCCGGCAAGAAGTCTGCTAAGAAACTCACGGACCAAACACTGACGATGATTCCTCCTGCGCCTCCAGCGAGTGCGAGCAGCAGGTTCTCCACAAAGAATTGGCGCAAAAGCCGCGAGCGGCTCGCGCCCAGCGCCGAACGAACGGCAATTTCGCGCTGCCGCGAGGTCGCGCGCGCCAGCAGCAGGTTGGCGATATTGGCGCAGGCAATCAGCAAAACCAGCAAAGCCACAATGGCGAGGAAAAGCAAAGCTTTCAGCAGCAGATTCTGCGCGCCGTAATGCGCTTCCCACACAGGATTCACAGCCATACCCATTCCGTGAAGATATTGCGGATATTCCTGCGCCAGGTGCAGCGCGATGGCCGAAATGTTGGCGCGCGCCTGTTCGATGCTCACGCCGGGCTTGAGCTTGCCCATCAAGTGCACGAAGGTCGGCCCGCGCCATTGCAAATTCTCTCCGGGCAGCGCCACGGGCTGCATCATCATAGGAACCCAATAGGAAGGCTCGATTCCAACAATCGTTCCCTGAAAGCCGGCGGGCGCGACGCCAATCACTGTAAACGTGTGCAGATTGAGTTCGAGCGTGCGTCCGATGATGCGAGGATCGCCGCCGAACTGAGTCTTCCAGAAATTGTGGCTGAGAACTATGTACGGATCGCTGGACACTCCCTTATTGTCCGAAGCGTGAAATAATCGCCCGCTCTCTGCGTTTACGCCGAGCACTTCGAAATAATTTTCGGTGACGATTTCGCCCCAGACGCGCTCGTCTTGTTTGTGCCCGTTCCAGCTCATATTCACGGGAACAAGTTCGAAGCCGATCATTCCGGAGAAGACCTGGTTCTGCGCGCTGTAATCGCGAAAATCGAGATAGGAACTGGTGTGAAATTCGCCGGTAGGCATGATGGTTTCGACAGCGACGAGCCGGCTCGATTCGCGCACGCCGGGAATAGGATTGAGCAGCGTGCCGTGAATCCAGCTGAATACTGTGGCGTTTCCCCCGATGCCGAGCATCAGCGTGAGCACGGCAATCGTGGTGAAACCGGGACTCTTCAACAGCATGCGGATCCCGTAGCGCACGTCTTGCAGAATGTTTTTCATGAACGCCTAAAATCTCCTATTCGTACCTGAGCGCATTGACCGGATCGAGCCGCATCGCACGCCTCGCCGGAATGTATGAAGCCAGCAAAGCAACTGCCGCCAGTACCGTTGCAACAATCACAAACGTCAGCGGATCGGTGGCTTTCACGCCGAAAAGCAGACTCGAAATCAACTGCGTGGCGGCAAAGGACAATCCAATGCCGATTACCAATCCTATCGCTGCAAGCCGCGCGCTTTCGCCAAGAATTAGCCGCAGCACATCGGCGCGCTGCGCGCCGAGCGCCATGCGCACGCCAATTTCCTGCGTGCGCCGCGCCACGGACTGCGCCACGAGCCCGTAAATTCCGACCGCTGCAAGCAAGAGCGATGCTCCCGCGAAAACTCCCGCGAGCAAAAGCAAAAACCGCCGTTGCGCCATCCATCCGCCGAGCGCCTCCGCGAACGTGGAGAACTCCAGCGAAACGGTCGGATCCAACTGACGAAAAATTGAGCGGACGGAAGGAATAATCGCGCTCGGCGAAACTGTTGTGCGGAAAACAATCGCAGGGGATGAATTGGGCGCCAAACCGCGCTGGCGATAATCAACGAAAATCACGGGAGTGGCCGCCTGGTCGAGGCCCTCGGCGCGAATGTCTCCCACGATGCCGATTATCGTCAGCGGCTTCATGATGCCATCCATATTGCCGAAGAAGATTCGCTGACCGATGGGATTGGAGTGCGGCCATCTGTTGCGCGCCAGGTTTTCCGTAATCAGGGCGACATGAGGAGCGTCAGGGCCGTCCTGCGCGCTGAACATGCGGCCCTGAAGGAGCGGGATACCCGACGCCTGGAAAAAGCCTGCGCTGGCGACCGCATAGTCGGCCGACCCGGTCTGATTTGGGTCCAGCCACATGGGCCGCAGCGCATCAATACTTGAGGGGAGCGCGCGGCCATTGAGAAGCACAAAGAGCCCATTGGGAAATCCGCCGGCGTCGGCAATGGGAAGAGCGCCAGTTATGCCCGCAGAGGCAACACCAGGAATGGCCCGCACACGCGCCAGAGCGTCGTCAACGAACTGAGATTGCCGGGCGATGTCCGCCGTGGTGATCTCGAAGCCTTGCTTGAGGGGGAACGAGAATTTCATGACCAGCAAGTTCTGCTCGTTGAATCCAGGACTGACGGAAATCAAGCGGATGAAGCTGCGGCCCAAAAGCCCCGCGCCTACAAGCAACATTAACGTGGCCGCGATCTCGCCGATCACGAGCGCGCTGCGCGC
>DASUAV010000242.1:0-3471 GCA_035763605.1 Candidatus Acidiferrales bacterium | reverse complement strand
AGTTTCTACGGGAGAGCTTGCGCTTCTACGGAAAGCACCGCGGGCAGATCGTGGACGATGGCCTTCCATGTATCGCCGGCATCGGCTGAACAATACACCTGGCCGCCGGTTGTGCCGAAATACACGCCGCATTTATCGAGCGAGTCCACGGACATCGCGTCGCGCAGAACGTCCACATAGCAATCGCGGTCCGGCAAACCTTTGCCTAACTCCTGCCATTCATTTCCGCCGCTGCGGCTGCGGAAGACGCGCAGCTTGCCATCAAGCGGAAAATGCTCGCCATCACTCTTGATGGGCACAACGTAGATTGTCTCGGGCTCGTGCGCATGAACGTCAATTACGAAACCAAAATCCGTCGGCAAATTGCCGCTGACCTCGGTCCAGTTGTCGCCGGCGTCATCGGTGCGCATGACGTCCCAGTGCTTCTGCATGAAGAGCGTATTGGGACGCGATTTGTGCATGGCGATGTGGTGCACGCAATGCCCTACTTCGGCGGTCGGATCCGGAATGTAATTCGACCTCAGCCCTTTATTGATCGGCTTCCAAGTCTTGCCGCTGTCATCCGAACGGAACGCGCCCGCCGCAGAGATGGCGACGAAGATGCGTTTCCCCGCAGGATCCAGAACTATGCTGTGCAGGCACATGCCGCCGGCGCCGGGCTGCCATTTCGGGCCAGTGCCGTGGCCGCGAAGCCCAGCGAGCTCCTGCCAGGTGGCGCCGCCATTTGTGGATTTGAAAAGCGCGGCGTCTTCGATTCCCGCGTAAACCGTGTCAGGATTCGAGAGCGAAGGTTCGAGATGCCAGACGCGCTTGAATTCCCAGGGATGCTGCGTGCCGTCATACCACTGATGCGTCGTGAGCGGCTTGCCAGTTTCCGATGACGTGTCGTAGACAAACTTATTCGGCGCCGGCGGCTTGCCAAAATCCTCTGGGCCAGGCGCCTTTCCGCCGCCGGGTACTTCCCACGTTTTTCCGCCATCATTCGAGCGCTGAATCACCTGGCCGAACCAGTCGCTGGTTTGTGACGCATAGATCCGATTCGGATCGGCAGGCGAACCTTTCAAGTGATAGACCGGCCACCCAGCAAAGAGCGGCCCCGCGACGTCCCACTTTTCGCGTTTGCCATCAGACGTGAGAATGAACGCGCCCTTGCGCGTGCCGACCAGAACTCGTACTTTGCTCATCCGGATTCTCCTATCGAATTTAGCTCGGGATCATACATGGCAAATCAGGATTTCGCAGCCTGGGACCGTTGTTTGGCCTGCGCGGCTACTCGCGCTTCTTGTTCGCGGAGTTCCGGGGTGAGCTGATCGCCGAAATCCGCCGTTTCAAAAACTTGCCGTAGCTCGATTTCCACGCCTCCGCCGAACGGAGCCCGCTTGAGCCATTCGATGGCTTCTTCCTTGGATTTGACCCGCCAAATCCAAAAACCGGCGATCAACTGCTCCGTTTCCGGAAAGGGCCCCTCGGTAACAACATGCTTTCCATTCAGAAATTTGACGCGTGCGCCTTTGGAACTGGGATGCAAGCCATCGGCCGCCAGCAGTATTCCCGCTTTCGCCAGATCTTCGTTGTAAGCGCCCATTTTCTCGAGAAGATCGCGCGAAGGCATGATACCCGCTTCACTGTCTTTATTCGCTTTTACAATCACCATAAATCTCATCTGTTTCCCCTCTGTTCTTCTCCGATAGAATTATCTGCCCGGAAATGAATCTGCGACGCACAAGCCCAGCAGCATCCGTTTGCATTGATCCTCATGCGCCGCAGTCAAAAGATGGTTAGTTCGCAGCTGCCGCAGACTGCTGCGGCCGCATTTGTTTCATCCACTCGCGCATCGCCGCAATGTGGCCCGGAGCACGCTTTTCCATCCAGGCCTCGTACCGCTGCGCGGCTTTCTCGATGTCCGCAGCAAAGGTCGGATTCACGAAACGCTGGCGCGCCTCGGGCATGGAAGGTTTGAGGCGTTCCCACACGCCAAAAAATTCGCCGCTGGTCTGGAAAAACAGATCTTCGTGCAGCAGTCCGTAATTGAGGAGCGCGCACGCTTGTTCCCAGTAACTCACCACCTGCATGAAAAACGCGCCCGCTTCGGTTCCCATCGCGGCGACTTTCATAGCCTGCTCGAAATTCTCCGCATAGTAATTCTTGAAGAACCAATCACGTGCTTGGCGCATTCGCGCCTCGCGTCGCAAATCATAGAGTTGCAAATTCAGTTGGGCCTGTTCATGCGTTGGTTTTGTGTCCATTGCTACTTCTCCTTTTCTTCGTTCCGATGTGAAATGCCGTATGCGCCGCCTTTGAAACTTCTGGTGCGCCCACGATGTTTTGCGATGCCGACATCCTCGTTCCGCCTCTTTCGCTGACGAATTCAGCGCGCTATTGGCCCGGCGCTACAGGCCAAAGAGTCTCCCCAATTTACTTGCGAATTGCAAGTGAAAAATGCTACTGTAGATTTTATGCAAAAGAAAGCGGTCAACTTCACTCGGCGTTCGCTTTGCCCCCTGAACGCCTCGGTGGAGATGCTCGGCGACCGCTGGTCGCTGCTTATCCTGCGGGATATGATGCTGCGCGGCTCGCGGACGTACAAGGAATTTTTGGAAGCATCCCTCGAGGGGATCGCCACGAACATTCTGGCGGACCGCCTGCGGCGGCTGGAACGCAACGGAATCATTCACGCCAAACCGGATGCGCGCGATGGCCGCAGAATGATCTACACGCTCACGCGAAAAGGCATTGACCTCGCGCCAGTGCTCACGGAAATGGTGCTCTGGGCGGCCAAACACGAGCGCACCGGCAATCAGCCGCTCATTCGCAAAATGTGCGCGAACAAACAGGCATTCATTGCGGAAGTCGTTAAGCGTTTGCGCGCGGCAAAGGAATAACCGCCGCTAAAATCTGGGCGGCCTATTGAGGCTTCTTCTTTTTGTTCAGAAAGCCGCCGATGATCCCGCCGAGTTTGCCGGTCTGTGGAACCTTCAGTTGATTCAGTGGAGTCTTGCTCAGGCCGGGAACGTCAGCCATTATTTGCGGATTAGAGGCCGTGCCTTGCACGCGAAAGGGAATCCCGCCGCCTTTGTTAAAAAGCGACAACTGCGTCAGCTTAGCCAAAGGACTAGCGCCCTCAAGTTTCGCGACCAAGCGGAAGTTTAGCGCGTTCGACGCACTTACCGTACCGGCTCCCGTGACGCTCCCTACCGATGCAATTTCCACGTTCAGGTTATTCGCGTTCACCCCTTGCGGGCCGTAGCGCAATCCGCCTTCCGCAACTTTAATCAGCGTGTCGTTCCCCGTTGGCGTCCCAGACTGACCCATAGCACCGGCGAGTTTCGATGCCAGACTGAACCCGGCCAGCGTTACGCCACTCAACTGCACTGGCCCTTCGGCGACGAAGCGGTCCAGCGGACCGTGTAATGTAAGCGTGGAGTTGATCGTGCCGCCCTTGAGATTCGAACCCTGCGGAAGCGCGTAGCC
>DASUAV010000241.1:0-4013 GCA_035763605.1 Candidatus Acidiferrales bacterium | reverse complement strand
GGCTGGTGCCGGCGGGGGGAATCGAACCCACGGCCTAGGGATTATGAGACCCTCGCTCTGCCACTGAGCTACGCCGGCACAAATTGTCCGCGCAAGGCGCGCCAACAGTTGAACGGGCCTTACTTCTTTTTTGCCGCTTCCGCGTATTTTTTCTGGAAACGCTCGACGCGTCCGGCAGTGTCAATCAGCTTCTGCTTGCCCGTGAAAAACGGATGGCAGCTCGAGCAGATTTCCACGCGCAGCAATTCGCCTTTATGCGTTGAGCGCGTTTGAAACGTGTGGCCGCACGCGCAATGTACGGTCACGGGATGATAATCGGGATGAATGCCTTCCTTCATTGCTTGCTCCTTGCGGAGACCGATCTGCACGCAGCCTCGCAATCCAACATGTGTTGGGAATGCGGCCCTCCCGCAAAACTCGCGCGTGATGTTTAGGCGTTCACGTTTGAGCGGCGGTAATGGACGCAATGGCTGTTCGCGTCGCTAGGTCTCGGCGAAGGAAATATGATACCACACGCCTGCGCGTCAGAGGTTCAGGAGGGCGGCAATGTCGCCGTGCGGCAAACGATCTTTGCCTCTGCGCACCGGAAGAATCTGCGTAGGACCGTTGCGCGCGGCTCGCAGGCGAAGTTGCGGATTCTAAGCGGAAGCCTCCAGAGTTTTCTCAACCAGCCGGATGCAGCGCTCGACGCGATGGCGCACCGGGCCTTCGATTTCCTTGAGGCGCTTGCGCAGCGTGAAAAGTTCGTCAGCGATATTCAGAGTGGCCAGCACGGCAACGCGCGTGGAATCCGCCTGACGCGTGGATTCAGCCACGGCGCGCATTTTTTCGTCCACAAACGCAGCGAGCTCGTGCAAATACGCTTCGTCGCCATCCGCCTGCACGTTGTAGCTCTGATCGAAAACGTCGATTTTCATGGCACGCTCCCTCGCGGCTGCCGCTCCATTCTGCGGCATGAATTTTTGGAAGGCAAGTATCAGCGTTTAAAGAGTCAAACCAAGCAGCGATGCGGAGCCCGTGTTAGCTGGTGCGAAGCGAAGCGCCGAGTTTTTCAGCGAGCGTGGTGGCGATGCGCGCGGAGAATTCGGCCAGTTGCGAGTCGGTGAAAGTGGCCGCGTCGCTCTGAAAGGTCACGCGAACGAGCAGCGAATATTTTCCGGCGGGAATTTGGCCTCCGCGAAAAAGGTCAAGCGGCTCGACGTGACGTAATTCGGAAATCGAGAGCGCGCGAATCGCCTGCTCGATGGCTGCGAACGTGACGCGATCGTCCAGAATGAGCGAAAAATCGCGCTCGACCGATGGAAAGCGCGGGAGCTGTTCGTAGCGAAGCGCGGCGCTCGCTTTAGCCACGGAGCCGAGGAGCGGCTCAAGCAACAGTTCCGCGAGATAAACGTCCTGGCGCAGCTTGAATTTTTGGGCCGCGTCGCGCGCGAGCTGGCCCGCGACACCGAGCGGCTTTTGACCATCCAGCGCAAGCGAAATGCGCGCGGCGCGAGTTTGCGCGAGCCATTGTGGGCCGCCGTGCTGCCAATTTGCGCCGCCGGCGAGCGCGGCAATTTCGTCGAGGTCGCCTTTCAGATCGGCGAAGGAAAATTCGCGCGCGGATTCGTGGATGGATTGTTCGCGAGCCGAGCCTGTCGCGCCGAGCGTGAGAATGCGCGTCTCGACGGGCTTGCCTTCGCGCGCTTGATACATCTTTCCGATCTCGAAAAGACGCAGGTTTTTCTGCCCGTGATTCAAGTTCCATTCGATAGCCGTGGCCATGCTGACCGCGCCGGAAGTGCGCATCAGCGAAGCGTCCTCGGAGAGCGGGTTGGCGATTTCCGGCGGCGTGACGTTCTCCGCACGGAAGATAGCATCGCGCTCCGGCGCAACGAGGGGAATGGCGACAATTTCGTTGTAGCCGAGCGCAACGAGCCGTTCGCGCAGGCGCTTTTCTTCGCGCGCGTGCGGCAGCATTTCTGCGGGCTGGCGTGCGGGAGGCAAACGCGCGGGAAATTTGTCGTAGCCATAAAGACGCGCGACCTCTTCGATCAAATCAATTTCGCGAGTCACGTCGCCGCGCCAGGAAGGAATGGTGCAAGTCCACGCGGCGGCTAGAGAGCCGGCGCTGCCGCGATTGGCGTCGGTGCGAAGCGGTGCGAAACCGAGCGCGGAGAGAATCTCTTCGACTTCGCGGTCAGGCACGTCCGCGCCCATGACGCGAAGCAATTCCTTGCGCGAAAGCTCGATTTTTTGCGGAGCGCGCGGCTGCGGATAGACGTCAATCACGCCGGAGAGAACTTCGCCGCCGGCGAGCTGCTGAATCAAATCCGCGGCGCGGCGGGACGCAAACTCGGCCATTTCGATGTCCGCGCCGCGTTCGAAACGCGTCGAGGCTTCGGTGCGCAGTCCAAGCGCCTTTGACGCGCGGCGAATGGAAATGGGCTCGAACCAGGCGGATTCGATCAGCAGATTTCTCGTGCTGAAGCTGATTTCGCTTTCGGCGCCGCCCATGATGCCGCCAATGGCAACGGGGCCGCGCGCGTCGCAGATGAGGCACATGTCTTTCGAGAATTTGCGCTCGATGCCATCGAGCGTGCGCATGGATTCGCCTTGCCTGGCGCGGCGAACGGCGATGCGATGCTCAGCGAGCCGGTCGAAATCGAAAGCGTGGAGCGGCTGGCCGAGTTCGAGCATGACGTAGTTGGTGGCGTCCACGACGTTGTTAATCGAGGACTGGCCCAGGGCTTCGAGGCGCCGGCGCAGCCAGTCGGGCGAAGGCTGCACTTTCACGTTGCGAATAATTCGCGTGGTGTAGCGCGCGCACAAGTCGGGAGATTCGATTTCGACGCGTGCGGCTTGCGATGCCGGTTCAGCGGATTCGGTAAATTTTGGCTGAGGCGATTTGAGATTCAGGCGGTAAAGCGCGGAGATTTCGCGCGCGATGCCGAGCTGTCCCAACAAATCAGGGCGATTGATGGTGATTTCCGCGTCGAGCACAGGCCCGGCGGCGGTTTCGTCAATGGCATCAATCGAAACGCCGGCCATAGACAAGCGCGAGCGCAGTTCGGGCGGCGCGGCGGTGAGGCCGGTGAACTCTTTCAGCCAATTGTAAAGGACTTTCACAGGTTTCTCTAAAAAGACAAATTTGTTACGTGTCTATCGTCCGAGAATTCGAGTGTGAGTGATACAACGGGAATCTTGGTGTCGTATGTTTCTGCAAGCTGTAGTTTCCCTTCGGCTGTCCTGGGCCATCCGCTGACCGGCCTTTCGCGGACGCGTAGTCGCGCTACCACTACTGCGTCAATCGTCTTACCGCCCTCAAGGTCAAGCGACCTCTTCGCTGCTGGGCGGTTCCAATGCCGACCCTCCTCAAGAAGAGCCGAATCAAATATCGTGACAAGGGATGAGATTTCCAACCCCGCGACCATAATGCTTGTGTCGACAGGAGTCTTGTTTTTGAGCGTTAATAGACAATATACCTCGAGTACGAAGAAATCGAGGTCGTCGGTCACGTCAGCGGCAGCGATGTAGGATTGCCTTGTCGCCATCGCAGAAACGGAGGGAACGCGTAGGGCCCGTGCGACCGGAGCTCCAAGTCGAGCTGCCAGATTCTTAACCGCGCTGAGCGGATGCACGCATACTCCTTATGGAAATTGGCGCAGGAAGCGCACGTCGTTCCTGAAAAACTGCTGCAAATCGTCGATGCCGTATTTCAGCATGGCGAGACGGTCTACGCCGAGTCCAAAGGCGAATCCGCTGTAGCGCTTCGCGTCGTAATTCACGAAACCATAGACTGCGGGATTCACCATGCCCGCGCCGAACATTTCAATCCAGCCGGACTGCTTGCAGGTGCGGCATCCTGAGCCGCCGCAGATGTGGCATGAGGCGTCGAATTCCGCGGAAGGCTCAGTGAACGGAAAATAACTTGGACGCAAGCGTACGCGCGTTTGCGGGCCGAAAAATTCTTTCGCGAAGTATTCGATAGTGCCCTTGAAATCGCAAAAAGTGATGTCGGTGTCCACGGCGAG
>DASUAV010000240.1:0-13360 GCA_035763605.1 Candidatus Acidiferrales bacterium | reverse complement strand
CCGAAATCGCCATTTTTCGCCTGCTGCTGCAACTGCTTCATGGCCGCATCCTTTTGCGGGCCCGCCGGCATACCTTGCACGGAATTGAAATGCTCTACCATCTGCGCCAGATCCAAGTCAGGGCGGTCCCACACATGGAATCCTGCCCTGCGCTTGCCATTTTCGTCGCTGTACTGAATGCCGACAATCTGGTCCTGCTTGTACTGATCGAACATCAAATCGCCATCTGCTTGCCAGCCGTCCGCGGTCTTGTGGCCGGAAAACCCCATGCCGCCGTCCTCGTCGCCTTCGTTGTTGTAGAAAATCATTCCCGCGCCGTCGTGGCGTCCATGGCTGGGAAAAGTCTTGCCGTCGATCATGGCGTCGGGAATCAGCTGGTGATTGGCAATCACCAATTCGTTCTTGCCGTCCGGTCCAACGATATTGATGCGCTGCACATCAAGCTGCTCGAAGCTGGCCTTGCGCTGCTCCTGCGCGAAGCCGGTTAAAATCGTGGCGGCGAAGACGACCGTCAAAATCCCGGAATAAATCGCGAGAAAACGCTGACTGGAAAGCATTCGCATGTTCGCATGTCCTTTGATTTGGGAAATGCAGCACTCTACCACGGATTCGCGAATTGAAGATTCGGAGAAGGGAACAACCGTATTAGCAGGCGTCCGCGCCTTCGGGCGAAAACTCCATTTGCCAGCATTGCAGCCTGCCAGCGCGAAACGAGCCGGCGCTGGCCATCAGATAAAATTCCCACATGCGAAAGAAACGTTCGTCGTAGTGGCGCCGCAGTTCGCTCCAGTGCGATTTGAAATTGCGAAACCAGGCCATCACCGTACGGTCGTAGTCGGACGCCCAGTTCTGCACATTCTCGAGAACGAAAAGACCTTCAGTGGCGGCGCCGATTTGCTTCATGGAAGGCAGCATCGAATTCGGAAAGATGTACTTTTCGATCCACGGATCCGTGATGCGCACCGAATGGTTCTTGCCGATGCACGCGAGGTAAAAGCGCCCGCAGCCGGTAATCGCGCGCCGAACCACGTCCATGTACACGCGATAATTCTTATACCCGACGTGCTCGAACATTCCCAGAGAAACCGCGCAATCGAAATGGCCCTGCAAATCGCGGTAATCCTGCACGCGAATATCGACCGGCAAATGGGCACAGCGCTCTCTCGCGAGCTTGGCCTGTTCTTGCGAAACGGTTATGCCCGTAACGTGCGCTCCACGCTTTTCCGCGGCAAATTTGGCAAAACTGCCCCAGCCGCAGCCGATATCCAGCACTTTCATTCCGGGCTGGAGATTGAGCGCGCGGCAAACCGCATCCAGCTTGGCCTCTTGAGCAGCATCCAAATCCGCGCCGGGTTTCCAGCAGGCGCACGTGTAAACCATGCGGCGGTCAAGCATCGCCTCAAAAAGATCATTGCCAAGGTCGTAGTGATTTTCGCCAACTTTCGCCGAACGCGATTTCGTCTGAGGATTTGAAAAGAGCGACAGGAGATAGAGGCGAATCGCCGGCCATGCAGGAATGGGCGTTGCATCCAAATGCGCCCGGAAAATGCGGTCGAAGAACTGGTCGAGCGATGGCGCATCCCACCAGCCATCCATGTAAGATTCGCCGAAACCCAAAGACCCTTCGCGGAAAACGCGCCCATAGAACTCATCCCGATGCACGAGGATGTCCCACGGATGATCGCCGTTAATCTGGATTCCAGCGCGCTCGAGGAGCGATTGCGCGCGTCGCTTTAGCGTTGCAGTAAGCACTGGCGCGGTCCCTGCATGAACGACTACCGTGCAATTTTCCCGCTGAAAGGCGCGGCGAGTCAATCCATACGCCCCTGTAGATGCGGTCTTGCGCTTATGAGAGAAGCCACAGCACGTCCAACATGGCTCGGCGATTCCCCGCCCACTTTGTTTCGTATAAAATGTCTGGATTGCATGCCGCGCTTGCGCATACCTGCGGCCTGAAGAGGCAAATTCATGATCCTGGATACGAACGACATTCAGAAAGTCCTGCCGCATCGGTATCCATTTTTGCTCGTGGATGCCATCACCGAAATGGAACGCCTCAAGCGCATTGTCGGTGTGAAGAACGTCACGATTAATGAGCACTATTTCGCGGGACATTTTCCGGGCAAGCCGGTGATGCCGGGCGTTCTGATTGTCGAAGCGATGGCGCAAGCCGGCGGATTTCTTTTGCTGCAGGAAGTGAAGGAACGCGAAAGCAAGCTGCTCTATTTCGTGGCCATTGATGACGCCCGCTTTCGAAGGCCCGTGGTACCCGGCGATCAATTGCGCGTCGAAGTGGACGTGCTTTCTTGGCGCTATACGTTCTGCAAGCTGTCCGGCAAAGCGTTTGTAGGCAGCGAACTCGCAGCCGAAGCAATTCTCATGTGCAAGATGGTTGACCGCGATGCTCCGGGCGGCGAATCGCAGGGAAAATCATGAGCGAAATTGACGCGCGTGCGAGCGTCTCGAGAACTGCGCGAATTGGAAACGGTTCGCGCATCGGCGCATTCGCCGTCATTGGGGACGATGTTGAGCTTGGCGAGAAATCCCTCGTCGAGCCTCATGCCGTAATAAATGGCCCGGCAAAGATCGGCGCGCAGAACCACTTCTATTCCTTTTGTGCCATTGGCGGCGAGCCCCAGGACTTGACCTTTGCCGGCGAGCGCGTTTCGCTGGAAATTGGCGCGCAGAATCAATTCCGCGAATTCGTCACCGTAAGCCGCGGCACAAAAAAAGGCGGCGGCGTGACGCGCATAGGCAGCGATAACATGTTCATGGCTTACGCGCACGTGGCGCACGACTGCTTTGTCGGCGATCACACGATTTTCGTCAACGGCGCGACACTGGCCGGCCATGTGCGTGTGGAGGATCATGCCACCATTGGAGCGTTTTGTACCGTGCACCAATTTTGCCGCGTCGGGCGATACGCGTACGTCGGCGCGCTGACCGCCGTGACGCAGGACGCTCCGCCGTTTTCCAAAGTCGTGCAGGCGCGCGACGTGCGCTCCTACGGCGTGAATACAATTGGCCTCGAACGCCATGGATTCGACGCCGAGCGCATTAAAATCATAGAACGCGCTTACCGTTTGCTTTTGCGCTCAAAACTGAACACCACGCAAGCCATCGAACGCATGCGCGCGACTTTGAACGGCTCAGAAGACGTGTCCGAACTGATTCAATTCATCGAATCGGCGGAACGCGGACTGATTAAATAATCGGAAATGATGGAAACAACCACAAGCGCGGCCAGCGGCTGGGGATTGATCGCCGGCAACGGAAAATTCCCGTTCCTCGTGCTCGAAGGCGCGCGCAGCCGCGGCATTGACATGGCCGTGATCGCCATCAAAGAAGAAGCTTCGGCGGAGCTGGAGCGCGCCGCGCGTCGAATCCACTGGGTAAGCCTCGGAGAGCTTTCGCGCGCCATTGAATTGATGCATCAGGAGGGCGTGAAGCAAGCGGTAATGGCCGGACAGGTGAAGCACAACAAAATTTTCAGCTCCATTCGGCCGGACTGGAAGCTTGCGAAGCTCTTGATGTCACTTTCGCGAAAAAATACCGATTCGCTGATTGGCGCGGTTGCACGCATCCTCGAAGAGGAAGGAATACATCTGGTGGATTCGACCGCGTTCCTCAGCCCCCTGCTGCCGGAGAAAGGCGTACTCACAAGCCGTGCTCCTGATCCTGAAGAGGCCGCGGACATGGAGTATGGCCGCCAAGTGGCGCATCGCCTCGCCGAAGTTGACCTTGGCCAGACTGTCGTTATCTCCGACTGCGCTTGCATCGCCGTCGAGGCCATGGAGGGCACAGATGAAACCATCGAGCGCTCCGCACGTCTTACGAATGGGAAGCGCTTGGCCGTAGTGAAAGTCAGCAAACCTTCGCAGGATATGCGCTTCGACGTACCGGTCGTCGGTCTCAAAACGATCGAAGTGATGCAGCGCTACCACGCCACAGCGCTCGCCATTGATGCCAGACGCACTTTGCTTCTTGACCGCGAGAAGCTCATCAGCGCTGCGAATCAGGCTGGCATAGCCATTGAGGCGTTTCCTGCCGATGCAGAAAAAAACGCGGAACACGCATCAGAGAAGGGTAAGCCGGGCGTGTCCAAAAAATCCGTCCTGGGGAAAGGCTAATTTTGAGCGACAAAAAGGTTCGCGTGGGCGTGGTGGGCGTGGGCGATTTCGGGCGCAACCACGTGCGCGTTTTTCACGATTTGCCCGAAGCGGAAATTATTGGAATCCACGACGCCGATCCGGAGCGCGCCCGTCAAATCGCCGCCGAATTCGGCACGCGAGCCTTTTCCGATTTGCGGCAATTGGCTGAACAGGTTGACGCCGCCACCGTCGCAGTTCCCACTTCGCTTCATGCCGAAATTGCCTCTCAATTCCTTGAGAGCGGCGTGGATGTTCTCGTCGAAAAACCCATTGCCAGTTCGCTCCAAGCCGCCGACGATTTGATCGCTCTCGCAAAAAACAACGGACGCATCCTGCAAGTAGGCCATCTCGAACGCTTCAATCCCGCGATCACAGCCGTTCAGCAGATTGTCACGCGCCCGCTTTTCTTCGAAGTCCACCGCCTCGGCGTTTTTTCGCCGCGCAGCCTCGACGTAGATGTTGTTTTCGACGTGATGATCCACGATCTCGACGTGCTGCTTTCGCTGGTGAATTCGCCTGTGCGTGATATTCAGGCTGTGGGAATTCCCGTGCTTACCGAAAAAGTGGATATTGCGCACGCGCGCATTGAATTTGAATCTGGGGCAGTCGCCAATGTCACTGCCAGCCGCGTTTCCACCGAACGCATCCGCAAATTGCGTTTTTTCCAAGCACGCGAATACATCTCCATTGACTACACGCGGCAGGACGTCACGCGCGTTCGCGTGGTGGGCGAAGGCTCGCAGCCCGCAATAGACTTCGAAAAGTTGCCGACGCGCCCTGAAGAACCGCTGAAAGCGGAGCTGCGCTCATTTGTCTCCGCTGTTCGCGACCGCACTGCGCCCCTCGTGGATGGAAATGCCGGTCGCCGCGCGCTGGATCTCGCTGTGCGCGTCATGACCGGCATCAACGAACACGCCAATCGCGTCAAGCCGGAGCTTGCTGCTATCAGGCCCTAAAATGATTCCTCGGACACTCGTTCCGGTAAAGCTTTCGCCCGTCGAAAAACAGGCGCCAAGCCAGAACGGCCATCGCCGCGCTTCGTCGCTCGACACGCGCACCGTCGTGCCTTCCGACTTGCCCGCCGTGCCCTCTGACAAACCATTGGACCCGCGCACGTCCATTCCCGCGCATCTTCCCCTGGACGTGCTTGCCTCGCGCATGTTGATTCCGCGCGATATGCCCGTGAAGCGAATGGACGCTCCTGGCTCGCAAATTCCAACGCACGTTCCGCTCGCGGTGCTGGAAACGCGCGTGGTCGTCCCGCCTGAAGCGAAGCTCAATGAATCTTTTGAGCCTCCTGTTGTGCCTCAGCCATCGCGCTTCGTCGAAGACTTGCTCGAGCGCGATCTGTTCACCACCGGCGAAGTCAACTTGCTCGCCAGTCCCGAAGACGTGAAGCAGCGCGACTGGCAGTGGGTCGCGCGCTCGTTTTCACTGCTCGTCCACGTGGGCGTGCTGCTGCTGATACTTTTCTTGCCGAAGCTGTTCGTCGTGAATCAGCCTACTCGAGAAGTCGCGCTCGCGCGCCAGCGGCTCTCGACTGTCTTCCTGCCGCCCGAAGTGCGGCGCGTTCCAAAAGTCCGGCCGCCGATCGAGGAGCCGAGCAATCGCATCCGGCTCGATCCGCGAATTCTCAAAAAACTCGAACCTGTTCAGCCGCCGACGCCTGCGCCTATGGCCGGACCAAAAACGCCTGCGTCGCCTCAGCCTGAAGAGACAAAGCCTGCTGCGTCGCAGCCCGCGCCTCCGCCACAGCCCACCCCTGCGCAAAAAGCAGAGAACGCATTCAAACCGCTCTCGCAGATGGAGCAGCCTCCTCCTCCAAAGCACAAACTGAATCTCGACCTGCCGCCGCTTTCTCCGGGCAAAGCGCTGGAGCAGTCTGCCCGCCAGGCGCTCCAGAACAACAGCAGTTCCACGTCTGCCGCATTCGCCGCGCCAATGCCTCAGACGCCGGGAGGGCCTCCTCCGAGCGGACAAGGCGGCCAAGGCCTGCTCGGCAGCGGCGTCCAAATCCTCACGCCGACGAACGGAGTGGACTTTTCGAATTATCTGACGCGCCTGCTCGCGCGGGTGAAACAGAATTGGGAATCGGTGATGCCCATCTCCGCGCGCATGGGCGAAAAAGGCGTGGTGGTCATGCGCTTCCAAATCATGCGAAGTGGCGATATGCCCAATGGCCAGCCAGCGCTCGAACGCACGTCGGGAAAAGAGCCGCTGGATCGCGCGGCGGGTGCAGCCTTGACCGAATCAAATCCGTTTGAACCTCTGCCCACGGCCTTCACCGGCCCATACATCGAATTGCGCATCATTTTCCTTTACAATTTGCCGCTGGATTACAACCTCAACCAGTGAAACTGAACCGTACGCAAATTCTGGGCGCTCTCCTCCTCGCGCTCGCCGCTCTTGTTTTTCTGCTCGTTCGCTTCCGGTGAAATCTGCATGAATTTGCCGCGCAAGCTCGTGGTCATCCTGGGGCCGACCGCTTCGGGAAAATCCGCCCTGGCAATCGCGCTGGCCGGAAAATTGAACGGCGAAATTGTTTGTTGCGATTCCACGCAGGTCTACCGCTATTTCGACATTGGCACGGGAAAAACGACTGCCGCGGAGCAAAAAGGCATTCGCCACCATTTGATGAATATTGCCGAGCCGGATCAGGTTTTCACCGCCGGAGATTATCGCCGCAAGGCGCGCCACTCTCTCGAAGAGATCAGCGCGCGCGGCAAACTTCCCATCCTTACAGTCGGCACCGGGCTTTATTTGCGCGCGCTCCTCGAAGGACTGGACGACCTGCCGGCGCGTTCGGAGAAAATTCGTCAGCGCCTGCGCGAGCGCGTTCAACAGAAAGGACCGGAGTACTTGCATCGCATTCTCGCGCGCCGAGATACCGTCGGCGCTGCGCGCATCGCATCGCGAGATACGCAGAAAGTCATTCGCGCCATCGAAGTGTCCCTCCTCACCGGCAAGCCCGCGAGCCAGCTCCTCGGACGTGGCCGCGATGCGCTTCAAGGCTTCACTGTTATTAAAATTGGTCTGCTGCCGGCGCGCGCGAAGCTCTATGCGCGCATTGACCGGCGCGTTGAAGAAATGTTAGCGGCTGGATGGACGGATGAAGTCGGAAGCATTCTGCGCAGCGGCATTTCTCCTTCGGTGAAGGCCTTCACATTTATCGGCTACTCGCAGATTCGCGAACACATTGTGAACGGCGTGCCGCTCGAACCTGTCATTCCTGAGATTCAGCAAGCTACTCGCCGCTACGCCAAACGCCAACTCACCTGGTTTCGCCGCGAAAGCAACGTGCACTGGCTCACTGGTTTTGGCACGGAAGAGAACGTCCAAGCTGAAGCCCTCCAAATCATCGTTGCCGGCTAGCGGACACTTACTTCCAGGAATTACGCGCGCGCAAGCTGGTGATATGCGCCACGTGATGGCGCCCATGCCAGGCATAGAGCGCGAGCGTGTCGTCGAGGGACATCGGCCCGCGTTCCGGATGATTGAGCCGCCGCTGAAAATCCGCAGAAGACATCCCGCGAAGCAAATTCATCCAGCGTTGATGCAGTGCATCCACTAGCGCCAGCGACGTTTCCACCGGCGTAGTCCGCGAATCGCTCAGTTCCGCCCAGCGCGTCTCATTGTACGGTTTGATGGTGGGCTCATCTTCAGTCAGAGCCAGTTTGAATCGCGTGTACGCATTCATGTGGCTATCCGCCACGTGATGCACCACCTGCTGCACGGTCCAGCCGCCGTCCCGATAAGGGGTATGCAGTTGCTCACGCGAAAGGCCGGCGACTGCCTCGCGCAATTTCTTCGGAGCCTCTTCGATTTGCGTCAGGAACCTTTTGCGATTTTCGTCGGTGGGTGTGCTGGACTGAAATTTGCCGATAGGGTACCGCAACTCCGCGTCGCTCATGCTTTGGCCTCCTCAAAAATAGGCTGCGAACACCAGACGCGGAGCTGCATACTGTGAGCTAAAGCCGCTTACCTCTGTGAGCTTCCGCCGGTCGTCTTGGTTCCGCTGCCTTCCACTTCATGATACATCTGACGGGCCTGCTTCAGGTGCTCCTCAAGAGTCGGCAGCGTGAGCGAAGCAAAATTCTTGATGTCCTCGTTCGTTCCGTATTTCGCCTCGTGCCGGAAAGCCGCCACGTCTTTTTCGTGGTCCTTGAGCATGTCGCGCGCGTAAGCGCGATCGAATGCTTTGCCCGAGAGCTTGGACAATTTCATATACTGCTCCTGATCCATGCGGCTCGGCTGATCCGGCAATTGCAGGTTCATCTGAGACGCGGCGCTTTGCAGCTGGTCGTTGGCCTTGCTGTGGTCGGTGACCATGCGCTTGCCGAAGTCCTTCACCGTGTCGCTCTGCCCTTTGTCTTCCGCAAGCTGGCCGAGCTTCACTTCGGCGATGCCGCCCTGCGCGGCTTTCTTGGCGAATGTTTCATCCGACATTTTGTTCATGTTCGATTGCATCGAATTCCGATGATGCGGCGCGGTTTGTTCCGTGCCGGTTTGCTGCGCGAGAACCGGCACGGCCGAGAACAGCAGTGCAACCCCCGCGACGGCAAATGCGTTTAGCTTTCGCTTTAACATAGTTGTCCCTCCCTTACGATTTGCTGAAAAATGATGGCAGGGCGGGCTTAATTCAAAATTAAAAGATGAGGGTGCTGCGGGCAATCCCTGAATGACCCTAGGCGCGCAGCGTATCGGGCAGGTGTTTTTTGTAGTCAGTCGTGCAAAACACGCGTTAGCCTTGCTCTTCCTGAAATTCCTCGTGCCAGGCCATCTGAATGGCTTCGAGCTTCCCTTCGTTCGATTGCGAGGGATCGCCCGCAAAGCCGTCGAGCTCCGTGACCCATTTATGCAAATCCGTGAACCGCACCGTCAGCGGGTCCACTCCCGGAAATTTTTCCGCGAGTCGGATGCCGATTTCTTCGGCGTTGTCCCAGTCGAAAGTGTCCGGCATGTAAGCTCCTTGTGAATTGGCGCGTGAGATTAGTGCTCCGCTTCTTTGGCGTAGTTTTTGTTCCAGCTTGGGATTTCCACGACGAGATCTTTTGTGCCGTCGGGCACGCACTGGCATCCTAAGCGCGATTTTGGTGTGACGCCGGGGGCCTCGTCAAGCTGGTCCAGTTCGGCGTCCGTGGCCTCGTTGCACGATTCGAGACCTTCGTGCACGATGACGTGGCATGTGGAGCAGGCGCAAACGCCTCCGCACGCATGGTCAAGTCCCATGTGAAATCCCGTGGCAATATCCAAAATGCTCCCGGGCAGTCCATCGTGCCCGTAAGGAAATTTCGACGGATCCACTTCGACCGTCTTGCCCTCTTTCGCGAAAGTGACTTTGAACTTCTGCGTAGCGGGCGTGTATTTTGTTTCTTCGATGTAAGGATTCTTGCCGCCCATAGTAGCGCTCCTGATAAATCCGTTTACAGTTCTTCGAGGCGCTTGCCGCCGACCGCCGCTTGCAGCGCCTTGTTCATGCTGAGTTCCGCCAGCCCGTGAGTGGCGTGATTCAACTCGTCAATCTTCTGCCGGATGAGTTTGTAATCACTCCCCGCAGCCGCGTCGCGCAACGCTTTGACCGCAATGTCGATTTTCGGCCGTTCGCCCTTGGGAAGCAACTGCGCTTCCTCCCTCGCCAGCGTTTTTTCCGTCGCGTGGAGAATGGCGTCTGCTTCGTTGCGTGCTTCAATGAGCTGGCGCTCCGCGAAATCCTGCTCGGCGAATTCGATGGACTCCTCGAGCATTTTCTCCATCTCAGAATCCGTTAATCCATAGCTTGGCTGCACTTCGATAGCATTCTGCTCGCCGGTGCGCAAGTCGCGCGCGGCAACTTGCAAAATTCCATTGGCGTCAATCAGGAATTTCACTTCCACGCGCGCGAGTCCCGCGGGCCCCGGCGCGACTTTCAACTGAAAGCGCGCGAGCGAGCGGCAGTCTTTCGCCAGTTCGCGTTCGCCCTGCAAAATGTGAATGTCAATGCCGGTCTGATTCTCGACTCCCGTGGTGAAAAGCTCCTGTGCGCTCGCCGGGATGGTGGAATTGCGCGGAATGAGTTTTGCCACGACGCCGCCCATCGTTTCGATTCCGAGCGAAAGAGGCGTCACGTCGAGCAGCAGCATGTTTTTCACGCCGCTCTCGAGAATGTCCGCCTGCACCGCGGCGCCGAGCGCAACCACTTCATCGGGATTCAATTCGACGTGAGGCGCGCGGCCAAAATAGTCGCCAACGGTTTTGCGAACCAGCGGAATGCGCGTCGAGCCGCCGACCAGCACCACCTCGTCAATTTCCGAGGGCTTCAGTTTGGCATCGGCAAGCGCCATTTTCACGGGTTTCATCGTGCGAGCGACGATCGGCTCCACGGCCTTGTCGAATTCAGCGCGCGTGAGCTTCCGCAGATAGGCGCGTCCATCGGGCAATTCGCAACCAATGGTGGTCTCTTCGGTTTGCGAAAGTTCGTGCTTCGCATGTATCACGACTTTGCGCAATTTCTGCGCGGCCTCAGGATCGCTGCCGATGACGAAATTGAATTTCGCGGAAATTTCCGCGCTGACGAGAGCGGTGAGCGCATTGTCAATGTCATCGCCGCCCAAATGCGTGTCGCCATTCGTGGAGAGCACTTGATAAATGTCGCCTTCGCCGCTGGAAATCAATTTCAAAATGGAAATATCGAACGTGCCCCCGCCAAAATCGTAGACCGCGACGCGTCCGCGGCGCTGTTTGTGCAATCCGTACGCGAGCGCGGCGGCGGTGGGCTCGTTCACCAGGCGCAGAACTTCGAGGCCCGCGAGGCGCCCGGCATCTTTTGTCGCTTGGCGCTGCGCGTCATTGAAATACGCCGGCACAGTAATGACTGCGCGGTCTACGGTGTCGTTGAAAAATTTCTCGGCCCACGATTTCAGTTCGCGCAGAATGAATGAGGAAATTTCCGGCGGCGTGAAATATCTTTCGCCAAGGCGCACGCGAATCACGCCGCGCGAATTTTCATCAATGCGAAACGGAAAAATTTTCAGTTCATCGCGAACATCTTCCACGCCGCGCCCCATCAACCGCTTCACGGAATAAATCGAACGTTCCGGCTGCGTCAGCAGGAGCTGGCGGGCGGGCTCGCCGACCACGATTTTGCCGTTTTGATCGAGGGTGACGACGGAGGGGCAGAGCGTACTGCCCCAGGGATCGGGGATGCACTGGGGCTGGCCGCTGGCGGCATCGATGTAGGCCACCAGGCTGAAAGTTGTTCCGAGATCGATTCCCACCGTCTTGCTCATTCCCACTTCCCCTAATTTCCGGTTGAGGGCTGAACTGCACGTTCAAAAGGTCCGAAAAATTATCGATTATAAATTTGAATGTGGCTCATTCTATGCAGCTTAGCCAGGTTTATAATTTTCAGCACCTCAAGTAAATAATAATCGTCTATGCCTGCGCTAATTCCTCTCCTACATTGCGAACCAGATTACGAATGTAGGAGCGGCGGTTCAGCAGCTCGTTCAATTTGGCCATTACGGCTTGGCGCGACGCCTCGCTGCCGGGACGGGCGAGAGCCGCGTCCCATTCGGTGAAAACGATGTTCAGGTCGGCGTCGACATCCTCGAGCTTCTCCTCGAAATTGCGCTGGGCGGCGGCGAGCTTTTCGCGCAGCTCGGCAAGGTCGGCCGTACCGCCAGCCTTTGCTTCGCGCAGCTCGTCGAGCGCTTCGTTCAACTCGAAGACTTCTTCGAGCAATTCCGGCGGCGCTTGCTGCTTCGTGGTTCCCTCTTTGCGAACGCCGGCGCGAAGGAGCAGATATTCCACGCGCGAGATCGGATCGCGGAGCGTGCGATAGGCGTCGTTCAATTCGGAGGAGCGTTCAAGAGCGAGATTGCGCTCGAATTCCGATGCTTTGACGAAATTATCGGGATGTAATTTCCAACTGAGCTGATGGAAAAGCTGTTCGAGCGCCGCTGAATCAATCTGCAAGCTCTGCGGCAACGAGAAAAACGCGAAGTAATCGGCCTCTCGCGAGAGCGGCTGGATTTTGCCGCAGGCAGCGCAGAAGTGTCCGCCGCCGGACGGCGATTTGCAGCTCCAGCAAACGATTGCCGGCGCGCCCGATGGCACTTTTTCGGATTGTGTTTTCGCGACGCTCATACCATTCCTTAACGAACACTTGCACTGAGTTCAAGACGCGTGAAATGCAGATTCCTCGCTACGCTCGGAATGACAGTATTGAAGCATTTTCATGACAGTGTGAGGCTCTTCAAAGGTCCTTTCCGGCGCGAGTCAAATCGGCGCGAATAAAGGGCGAGTCGCAAAACGAGGATTCCTCACGCGGTGAAGGAGCTGCCGCAGCCGCAGCTTCGCGTCACCTGCGGGTTCTGGAAAACGAATCCCTGGCGGACCAGAGTCTCTTCGAAATCGAGCGTGGTGTCCGAAAGATAGAGGAAGCTCTTGGGGTCCACAAAGACGCGTGCGCCGTTTTCCTCGATCACTTTGTCGCGGTCGCGCGCCTGAGTTTCGAGTCGCATGGCGTAAGAGAGGCCGGAGCAGCCGCCTCCCTGCACGCCGACGCGCAGCCCGCCGCGATCCTCGGGAACGCCCTCTTTGGCGAGCAGTTCGCGGATTTTTTGCGCCGCTTTTTCGGTAACGTGAACCATAAAACTTCGCACACAAATTGCGCTGCGTACCGATCAACTGCAAAAGCAGATTCCTCGTCAGATACTGGTCGCATCTTCCTCGGAATGACAATCAGGGGATAGGCCCACTCGTCCCTAACTGCACTCACTCGGAAGCGAGATTCTTCGGGCAAAAATCCGCCCTCAGAATGACAGCATTGACTACTGCGCCGGGGAAGCGGCGGCTTCGGTCGCGGGCTTCTCGTCGCCGGCCTTTTTCTTCCAATCCGAGATGGCGGCCTTGATGGCGTCCTCGGCGAGCACGGAGCAGTGAATTTTCACCGGCGGAAGCGAAAGCTCGCGCACGATGTCCGTGTTCTTGATAGCGAGGGCCTCTTCGACGGTTTTGCCGCGCACCCATTCAGTGGCGAGCGAAGAGCTGGCAATCGCCGAGCCGCAGCCGAACGTCTTGAACTTGGCTTCCTCGATGACGCGCGTGTCGGGATTGATTTTCATTTGCAGCTTCATCACGTCGCCGCACTCCGGCGCGCCGACGAGGCCGGTGCCGACGTTTTTGTCCTTCTTGTCGAGCGAGCCGACGTTTCGCGGATTATTGTAGTG
>DASUAV010000239.1:0-4683 GCA_035763605.1 Candidatus Acidiferrales bacterium | reverse complement strand
AGCGACAGTTCCACATCGTTCCAATCCTCGCCGGTTGTGTTATCCACAATCGCCCAGCCCTGCAACAACGGTTCGTCGCCTGCCTTCGTCGGTAGCACGATGCGATAACTCGTCTTCCAAATCGGCGTTTCACTCACGTAGCTGACGTAAAGCTGCCGTTCGCCCGTGCCCGCCGTCGAAATCGTCATTCGCCGCAACTCCCGCTGATGCAGCGAGCCCAGCAGCGACAAATACCGACTCACATCCTTTTTCGCATCGGTGTCTTCCAGCAGCACCTGCACCGCTGGAGTCACTTCCACCGTGCGAACTTCGCCCGCGTCGGTTACCACCGTCGCCAATTCCACTTGCTGCGAAGCGCGCTCAATCGTCTGCATCTTCTGCTCAACGCTGAGCAGCCTCCCGGTAATCGTGCTGCTTCCATTGCGAATCTCGACTCGCGTTCCGCGCAGCGCTTCCAAAACTTTCGCGAGATCGGTATTCTCTTCGAGCGGCAATCCCAGCGCGCTGAGCCGCTGGCTGAAAGGCGCCTCCGAGTTGTAGTCAATTCCTGTGATTCGGCCGCCGTTCAGGTCCAGCACCGTGAGCGAACCGAGCACGTCATTTAATTGCGCGCTGTTGAAGTTGATGCGCACCGTTTCATCGCCGCGCACCTCGCCGACGTGCTGAAAAAATCCCACGCCGCTTTTGTAAAGCACCACGCTGCGCACCGGCAGTTGCTCCGGCGCGCTCGACGCGCCTTCTTCGTTTGCACCTGCCGTCTGCGCGGCTGTGGCAGTAACGCTGGCAGTTTTGGCCGCAGCGCGTTTTGCAGTGGTCCTCGTCTGTGCAAGTGCAGCACATCCATTTGCAAGCACAAGAAAGCACACAATCAGACGCAAACGCATAATCGCCTCCTCAAATTCACCATGCCGATAACAGTTCCACCGTCTGACGGGACAAACTCTCGCTGCGATTACACTATTCTCTGATGCAGTTTTGGAACGCCTCGAAAACAGCCGTAGCTTTTCGATAAACGCCTTCCTGGCAGTGTTGAGACACCAGCCAAGCGCAAATGTTCCGCCTGCAACCGAGCAGTTGTCGAATTCTTCTTTTGCGCTGAATCAGGCCAATTTCGTGTGCGTCTGGTGGGCCGCATCCTCATATTGGTTTCCATTTCCCCTTGACATTCTACTGGAAGCTGTTATTCTCCCCTAGAATGTCTACCAAAGAAGACAAGCGCCGCATCGAACTGCTGCAAGGGACTCTCGATCTCCTGATTCTGCGCACGCTCGTCCGCGGCCCCGCGCATGGCTACGCCATCGCCAAAGCCATCGAGTTCAATTCCGACGAAGTCCTCCAGGTCGAGCAGGGCTCGCTGTATCCCGCGCTTCACCGCCTCATCAAGCGCGGCTGGATTTCCGCGGAGGTGGGCACATCCGAAAATAATCGCCGCGCCAAGTTTTACCGGCTTACTCCAAAAGGCCGCAAACAGCTCGCTTTTGAAACGAACAAATGGGACCAGCTTGCGCGCGCCATCGCCCGCATCCTCCGTCCGGCCCAACAGGAGAGCGATTCATGAGCGGCGGCGCGGCATTCCCCTTCCGTCGAGAATTTCAATGCTGTGCATTTCTCTCTTTACCACGTGTTCCGACAATCCCTTTTCGCGGAGGTGAATAATGTTTCGACGCCACCGTCTGCTCCGCGAACTGGATACCGACATCCACGAGCACATCGCGCGCGAAACCGAAGACAACATTGCTCGCGGCTTTCCTCCCGAAGAAGCCCGCCGCCGCGCTTTCCTCAAATTCGGTAACGTCACTCGCGTAAAAGAAGACACCCGCAGCGTCTGGACTTTCGTCTGGCTCGAGCAGCTCGCCCAGGACATTCGTTTCGCCCTCCGCACCTTTCGGAAATCGCCGGGATTCATCGCTGCAGCCGTGCTCACGCTCGCGCTGGGCATTGGCTCGACAACGGGAATTTTCTCCGTCGTGAACGCGGTTCTCATTCATTCTCTTCCGTTCCGCGAACCCGCACGCCTGGTTGCTCTCTTTCAAGCGCCCGATGAGTTGAAAAGCCTGATTGGATGGGCTGCCGATGGCCCTGACATTCTGGATTGGCAGCGCCAAGCCCGCAGCTTCTCGCAAATTTCCGCGTCCCTGCAGGACGCCGCGAATATAACAGGCGGCAGCACGCCGGAGCATGTGAACGGCGAAAAAGTCACCGCGAATTACTTCGACCTGCTCGGGGTGCAAGCGTCCATCGGCCGAACGTTCTCTGCTGGCGATGAATCCTCCGCGCAATCCGCGGTCGTCCTCAGCTATTCGCTTTGGCGCACTTCCTTCGGCGGGCAAGATATTTTGGGCCGCACCATCGCGCTCGATGGAAAACCGTTCACTGTGATCGGCATCATGCCTGCCGTGTATCATGACCCGCGCACTTGGGCGAATCCCCGCTCCCAGTATTGGATCCTGTTGCCGCACTCTCAGCTTGCGCAAAATCGCGGCGAACACATGTACGCATCTTTCGCGCGGCTCGCTCCCGGCGTCACCCTCGCGCAAGCGCAACAGGAATTGAACGTTATCGCCGCGCGCGACGCAAAAGCCTTTCCAAACACAAACGAAAAAATGGGCGCGCTCGCATCGCCGCTGCAAGCAGTCAATCTCGAAACGTTCGAAGAAGGGAAGTTTCAGTCTGTGGCGCCGGCCATCCTGCTCCTGCAACTGGCCGTAGGATTCCTTCTGCTGATTGCTTGTGCCAACGTCGCCAATCTGATGCTTTCGAAGTCGTTCGCGCGCCATCGCGAATTTGCGGTACGCACGGCCATGGGAGCTGGCCGCATGCGCATCATTCGGCAGTTGCTCACTGAAAGCGTTTTACTCGCCTTGCTCGCCGGCGCAGCCGGAATTGTGCTGGCATTTTGGTGCGCGAAAATCCTGCTGGCGCTCGCCCCCAAGGGCTACTTGCCTCCGACAGCGAACGTCCGAATCGACCCGCAAGTCCTCGCGTTTACGCTGATCATCGCGGCTCTCACTGGCATTCTCTTCGGACTGCTTCCTGCTCTTCGCGCCTCGCGCCGCAATTTGAACGAAGATCTGAAATCGGCGGCCGCCTCGTCCGGCACTTCTCCTTCCCGCCTGCGCGCCCAACGCTCCACGGTGGTCCTCGAACTGGCGGGCACTTTTGTTCTTCTTTTCGGCGCCGGACTGATGGTTCGCAGCCTCGGCTCTCTCCTCGCCGTGAATCCCGGTTTCGATCCGCGCAATTTTTTCACCGCGGGAATGAGCCTGCCAGCCCAGCAATATGCAAAGCCAGAGCAGATTCAGCGCTTCTTCCTGACGGTTAAGGAACGAGTATCCGCGCTGCCGGGTATTGACGCTGTTGCGTTCACCTCCGCGCCTGAATTTGTGGTTACCAATTCCTCCGATGTGGTCGTTGAGGACGATTCCGCCCAAACTCAAAAAAAGGGCGATAACTGGGC
Organism: Candidatus Acidiferrales bacterium; assembly: GCA_035763605.1. Taxonomy (GTDB): domain Bacteria; phylum Acidobacteriota; class Terriglobia; order Acidiferrales; family UBA7541; genus DAHUXN01. The sequence continues at coordinate 1,226 of DASUAV010000239.1, read as the reverse complement.
GCAAATCTGCATTGTTACTCCTGGCTTCTTCCGTTCCGCGGGAATTCCGCTCATCGCAGGCCGCGATTTCACGTCCTCCGATGTCACTGCGGATGCGCAAATCGCCATCGTGAGCCAGACATTCGCTGAACATTTCTGGCCGCATCAGAATTCGCTTGGCAAGCGTCTTCGTTATGGCGGAGGCCGTGAGCAGGTCGTCGGCATAGTCGGTAATGTCCGGCAGGAGGGCCTTGCTGCGGCTTCGATGCCCGAAGTTTACTTCCCGCTCACACGCGAGCTTGCCGATGGCCAGAACGCCATGAACATCGTCGCGCGCAGCTCTTTGCCCCCGGCTTTTCTTGCCCGCGAAATCGGCGAGCAAGTTTCCGCCGTTGACGCCGCCATTCCGCTTTCCGAAGCGCGCACCGGCAGCCAAATCCTCGATGATTGGTCGGGCTACATGCGTTATCGCGCCACCCTCCTCGCGAGCTTCGCTGTGATGGCTCTGCTGATTGCCGCTGTCGGCCTTTTTGGCACAATTTCCTATGCCACCGCGCAGCGCACTCACGAGCTCGGATTGCGCATGGCCCTCGGCGCGCAGCGCGGCGACCTCTTCCGCCTGATCATCCTTCAAGGCGCGAAGCTCGTATCTATCGGACTGCTCGTCGGCGTGGCAGTCGGCCTTTCCCTCGCGCGCGGAATGGCCACTCTCGTCTACGGCATCACGCCGTTCGATCCTCTGACGCTCGTAAGCGTGGCGATTCTTCTCGCTTTGGTCGCTCTCGCGGCTTGCTACGTCCCCGCGAGCCGCGCCATGAAGGTCGATCCCATGGTGGCGCTTCGTTACGAATAGGTCATGGTTCTTCGAACCACAATGAACGATGAAAATAATTGCCAACCGGCGATTGAAAGCGAACGACTCAGAGCTATTTTCTGAGGAATGAGAAACGTTGTGGGTATCGGCCAGGATTTACAGGAGCGAATACATGAAACGCCGCAAACCAATCTTTGATGAACTCGACGCCGACATCCGCGACCACATCGCCCGTGAAACCGAAGACAACATCGCCCGCGGCTTTCCTCCCGAAGAAGCCCGCCGCCGCGCTTTCCTGAAATTCGGCAACGTCACTCGCGTAAAAGAAGACACCCGCAGCGTCTGGACTTTCGTCTGGCTCGAACAACTCGCCCAAGACATTCGCTTCGCCCTCCGCAGCCTGCGTAAATCCCCAGGTTTCACCGCCGTCGCC
>DASUAV010000238.1:0-14829 GCA_035763605.1 Candidatus Acidiferrales bacterium | reverse complement strand
TCCAAAACAACTTCGTCGGCGCATTCATTGTCAACGGCGCAGACATCAATCTCGTGCGCAACGATTTCGAGGCCAACGTCTCCGGCAACATCAAAATCCTCTACGGCTCGCCGTACACCATCGCGCAAAATTATTTTGAAGAAGAGAGCAGCCCGCCGTCGTACAACGTGCAGGTCGGTGATTCGTCCATTCCGCCGCAGGGATTCACACCCACGCCCGGCGCTGTGGCTATCGAAGGAAATTTCATGCAGTGCAATCTCACCGCGTATCCGCCTGCACCGATTATCGTGGATAGCTCCGCGGTGCTGCGCATCGAGCGCAATTCTTTTTCCCAATGCGGCAACGAAAAAATCGTCGACAATCTAGGCGGCTCATCCGGGCACATCCAAATGCTCGGAAACATTTCTGACGCGCAGCCGCTCGCCTGGCTCACTTCCACGACTGGCGTGGACGAGAGCGACGTTAATGGCACGCAGGAATTGCCGGGTCAGCCCTACTTTTACAATTTGGGCGTCGATTCTACGCCCTCGAACGCGAGTTCCCTCACATTTCGCCAAGGCGGCGCGAACGCATGGGGGCTCAGCGCTACGACCTCGGCTCTTTCGTTCACATACAACGCAGATACTGGCGAAAACACTCTGCAACTCAAACCCTTCGGCTCGCAAAGCGTGCCAAGCGTGCAGAGCAACTTCGCGATGACCGCTGCAGAAGTCATCGTCGCCGAATCCGCAGGAGCCGCGACCTTCGATGCGGGCTTGGGCAACACATTTGAGTTGACGATGAACGCCAGCGTCACCTCCGGCTCACTCATTAACGTGCAGAACGGCCAGTGGCTCACCTTCATCATCTGCCAGGGAGCCGGCGGACCGTTCTCTTTCACATGGCCCGGAAACATTTTCGGCGGCGGCACGGTCGGCAGCGTGGGAGGGAATTGCAGCACGCAGCATTTTGTCGGCAGCGGTGGCAACGCCTGGGCGGTTGGGCCGATGACCACGGACATTTCGCTTGGTACCGCGGGACTTTCTATGCCCAGCGTCACTGGCACGGTTCCGTACTTCACCGGGCCGTGGACCAATGGCGATTGTTTGCAAGCGGCTGGATCTCCAGGGCTGATCAGCGTTGCGACAAGCCCCTGCGGAGCAGGCGGCGGAGGTTCCGGCACGCCCGGTGGAACCAATACGGCCGTGCAGTTCAACAATGCCGGCGCATTCGGCGGCGATTCCGCGAATTTTTCCTACAACTCGACGACGCACAGTCTGAGCATTACGGGCGCGCTCACTACCGCCGCAAATTCCTTCCTGCTTACGCAGCTTGTTAATCCTGCTGCGGCAGGGGACGAAATTTGCGCTAACTCCACGCCTGCGTGGAGCGATTGCGCGCCTGGCCTTCCCGCGCGCACCGTCAGCGGCACAACAGACACCATTGTCGCAAATGACCGCGGCAACATGATTACCTACTCAGGATCTTCTCCGGTCGCCGTCACGCTTCCTGCGGCTTCTTCCTTCGGCAACAACTTCTTCTTTCACGTCGAAGTCGCGGGCGCCGGCCTGCCCACATTTACGCCTGCATCCGGCACGATAAATGGCGCTGCGTCCTTCACGCCCCCCGCGAACAGCTTTGGCGCAATCTATTCGCCCGATAACGTGAACTACACTGCCGATTTTGCGCTACAGCAAAACAATTTCTCCGCCGGCACTTGCACGCTCGCGTCCGGCACGTGCTCGCATACTTTTGTGAAGCCCTATTCTGCAACGCCATCCTGTTCGCTGGGCCCCGCCGCCACGGGCACTACATACAAAATCGTTCCGAGCGCGACAGCTATTACCATCACTTCATCTTCTGCCACCGATATCTCAGCTATCGGGTGGACCTGCATGGGCGCAAACAACTGACCGTCAGCACTCACTCGCACAATCACAAACTCCGGCGCGAGGCCAAGTCACGCACTCTTCCGCGCGGCCCTATCCAAAGGAATCCACATGTCCGCAAATCGAATCCGAATCGGTGCACTTCTTCTTTTCAGCGCATGCGTCTTTGCTGCCCCCGCTGCGCACGCGCAGACATTTGACGTGTACGGCGGTTGGCAGCAGTCGCCATGCGTCGGCGGAGCGACCGGCCATTTCTACTTCGAGAAGGCAAACAGCACGTGGTGGATGTGCACGCCGGCAGGCAATCACTTTCACGTGCAGGCTCTGGCAAATTTCAAAGTGCCGGGCGCGAACGCTTCGACCACCTGGACCGCGGCAGCGTTTGCCAAGTATGGCAGCAATCTGAACACCGCCGCGACCGCCATGCTCAACAAGTTCATGGTGAACTACCGCTTTAACGTGGTCGGCGAGGACTCAAACGCTTTGCTTAATGGCGCCAGCCCCTGCCCTGGATGCACATCGTATCCGTTTTTCACCAGCGCCAATGTCTCCGTCTATGCCACCGTAAACCTCAACGGCTTTGCCGCGCACCCGATCAAGAATTACATCATTGGCGTGGACGACTATTTCACGAACTACACGGGCGCAGGCTGCACGGACGTGTTCGACCCGCAATACCCCACGTTCGTCAACGGCGAAATGGGAAGTAATACCAAGCTCAGTAACTCCTATTCCATTGGAGTGGTTTCTGACGATACAGATTTTCAGTGCGGTTTGGGCGCAGGCGCGGAGTTCGACACTTTTCCCGCCGGACACCACAAAGCGAACTGGGCATACATCACTCTGCTCACTTCGCCCATGGAAACATTCAATCCCGGCCAGGGGAACTTGACCTATCAGTCCCAGCCCGAACTCTACTCCGACACGACCGTTTACTCGAAGGCGCTCTCGGCTTCGCCGCCCTCCAGCCTCGGCAGTTGCTTCTCGATGAGCAATCCGACCGCGCCGCCGTGCTCGCTTGGTGACTACTTGAATGCCGAGTATGCCGGAGCAACTTTTCCCCTTTGCGCCGCGGGCGCTGCGCCAACTGCGGTAGCGCGTCTCAACCAATGCTGGGGATCGAATTACACGACCATGGGCTCCTCTGGCACTGCCATCACTGGATTCACTTGCGGCATGGGTGACGGCGCGACGCTGGTGTTCAATTGTACGCTCCCCACCACCACTGGAAACATTTCGCCGCTGTCGGTGGCGATTCTTGAGGGCGGAACATTGATTGGCGGCGACTGCTATTGGGTGCTGGGCGAACGCGGGAAGTGCCCGTTGATCGGCGCAGCTCCGAAAACTCCCTACAATTGTTCGATTGCAGGAACCTGCATGGGCGTACTTGCGGGAGATGCTTCGAGCAGTCTGGCCAGCGGCTCGCAAGCCTTTCTCTCGGATAATCCCTGCAGAGCATCGAGTGCGAATCCCTCCGCGCCGCACGCGAGCTTCTGGGCCATCGTGATTTGGCACGGGCCGGGCTCGTATGTTCCCAGCCGCGTGACAGGTGAAACGTGCTCAACTGCTGAGAGCGATGCTGTGCTTGCGCCGACGAGCACTGTGCCGCCCGGCGTTATCGGATACGACGTGTACATGTCCTGCCGTTTGCTGGATTCCAATACTCCTGCATTCGGATGCGTCGGCAATAGTGCTCCCAATTCCCCGGCGCCCGAAACGCTGCAAGCATCCAACGTCGCAGTCGGGACGAATTTCGTAGTGCCTCCGGCCGGCTTAGTCAACGGAGCGTCACTGCCTTCGCCGCCTTCAGAAATTGATTACGGTACAGGAGCAGTGAAGCTAACTTTTTCCGTAGCGCCAAGCTCCGGCGCGGCCATCACTATCAATGCCGTGGCAGGCGGCTGGATGTGGGGCACCGGCTTGATGGATGAAGACGGCCGGCACTCATGGATAGGCACCGAAGGGATTTGCTTAACCGTTTATGCTGGCGGAGGCGAAGGCACTCCGGGTTACGCTTGCCGCGCGGGCAATCCCGGAAACAATGCAGGCACGACAGTGGCGCCGAATGTGGGGATTGACCTCGGCAACTGGCTCTACAACATTGGCGCGCGATATTTCGGCACCGTGCGTAGCGCGGTGAAAACGGACTTTCCATCGGCAATGTATTTTGGCGCAAATACTTTGGGCGATTGGAAAACACCCGCGCACCGGCAACTGCTGGGAGTCGCCAACCTGTACCTGGATTGCACTTTCAATGACGTGATTTTCCCCATCTCGGTGCTAACCGATCTGAACCAGCGGCTCAGCTTTCTCGAGCAGCATTACGGCGACAAGCCCATTTTCCAGCAGACGTTTCTCGAGTCAGCACAGGACTCAGCGGAATCCAGTTGCACTTCCTGCGTGAACTCGCCGACAACTTTCGCCACGCAGGCGGCGCGCGGCGCGGCTTACTACAGCCTCGTGCAAACGTGCCTCACGCGCACCAGCTTCAATGGAGATCACCAATGCATCGGCTTCGACTGGTGGGGTTCCGCGGATTTCAACAGCGCCGCCGAGACAAACGACTGGGGCCTCTCGACGCCGTCTGATAACGACTACAACGGCATCGAGCCCGCGACTGCGAGCCTCGCGTGTGTCGTAAATCCGCTTCTCAGTTGCGGCAACGAGCCTGCTCCCGGAACGCCTTCCGGCGGCTCGCCGGGCCTCCGTCCATTCGGCAACTTGCTGACGGGCCCTGCGGGAGTGATCGCTGCGAACCGACTGTGGTTCGGATCCCGGCCCACAGCCAGAACGAAGAAAGCGTTCTGAGCAAATCTGGAAATGCACACATGGTTCGCTTGGATGAATTCAGCGGACTACATCCAGGCAGAGAGATCGCGCCCGAGCAGCTCCTCAAGAGCTTTTATGCCGGGACGCAAGCGTTCGCGAATGCCGCTCTCGATCTCGGGTGAAGGCGGCCCAAATTCCTTTCCGCTCTCGAAGCAGAGGCGCCACAGACGAATCTTCTTCGCCAGGTTGACGACCTTGTAGGCTCTGTGCGACAGCAGCCAGCCATAGCATTTGCCGGCCGCTCGTCCAAGCGCCCAATTGGGAGGCTTGCGGACTGCCGCGTTGATCTTTTTAGATCCAGCCTTGGTCGTCTCCAGGTCGAATGTTGGGATTCCCGCGAATTGGCAGATCGAGTCCAGAAACTTCTGCGGTGACTTCTCCAGGTCCTCATAAAAGGCGACAAGCACATTTTCTCTGCCAAATTGCGCAAACCACTCTCGAATATGCACGATGTAATCGGAGCACTCCACCAGTTTTGGAGCGACTCTGATCAGTTCCTCGAAACTTCTGAAACCTGAAAACCCGCTGTAGTGCCTATACACGGAGTAAAGACGGTCAACGGGGTCGCGCAGAGTGCAAATAATCCTGCAATCGGGGATATGTTCCTTGATCCGGTTACGCGCAGGAATGGAATCGAAGTAGCTGGGGCAAATTTCCATGGCAGGAAGCTCGGCTGGACAATTGCGGAAGTGCCAAGCGTACCATTTCATTCCTTTGTCATAATGCCATTTGAAAAACTGCGTTTCCTTGACGTCGCACGGGAGACCGATATGGTCTCTAAGAACGGCATCAAGCCACGTCGTCCCCGTACGGGCTGGTCCGATGCCCAGAATGCCGGGGAGTCGCAATTCCGATTTTTCGCCCGCATGAACCTGACGGAGCACTGCTGGTCGGATTGATAAGGCGCGCGTAGAACTGAACATTGATCAGGAACAGCTTCGACGTTAGGACAATTCGAAATTGCGCCGCTGCAAAAGTTCGCGCATCATGATTTGAATAGCACTTACACGATGGTTTGCAGAAGGGAGTCCTTACCCTAAGGATGTGGCAGGACATTACTGTAGGGTTTTTTTTGCGAAAACTCTGGGAGTGAAGTGGGACCGTGAACCCGGGGAAATGCTCATCTAACGCGTCGATTTTGGCAATGCCCTGATTGCGGATACGCGAGTGGGTGACGAGAACAAACTGTGTTCCGGCCGGATCCACGCCTGCTCATCGCGCGGGCCTCAAATGTGCTCGACTACAGGAGAACCGTTCGTGCTTTCACCATCTCTGAAGCTCGATTGGACCATCAACATCGGCCAAATTGTGACCGCCGGATGGGTCACCATACTTGTAGCCTTTCTCGCCGGCAAAATCGTTTTCATTTTTCGCGAATTTCCTTCGCATAAGCACGTCACCAGCGAAGGCAAACTCTCCCGCGTCACGCGCGATGGCCAAACCATCCAGTATCCCACCGGAGCCGTCCCTCGCGGCGAAGCTGAGTAGCGGGCAAATTCCACTGAGCGCCAAATGGCATACGGATGCACGTCAGTGGACCACAATTTCGTCTGTCTCATCCCCTCCCTCCGGCAACACTAGCGCCGGAACAATCCGCATCTTGCTTCGATAGATCGCGTAATAATTTGGCACGCGAAACATCAGCGTCAAACTGGACTGCTTTTCGAATGCGGACTCGCAGAATGGATTCACATACACCACGTATAGTTTGCGAGGATGAACTGCGAGCGACCGTGACAAGTGGTCCGCGAATTCGTCGATCGTGGGCGACCAGAACGGATTGAACAGAAACACTACCGATTGTTCGGCAGGGAAATGAAAATCAGCGGCATTCGCTGTGATGATCTGCGCGCCAAAGCGCTCCGTGTTTTTCCTTGCGATGTCCGCCAGTTTCGCCGAGAGCTCGACGCCGATAATCTTCGCAAATCCCATTGACTGCGCCAGCAGGAGCGGCCGTCCTTTGCCGCAGCCGATATCGATAAAGGTGAACGTCCTGGGGTCTATCTTCAGCTTCGAGACGATTGAGAAAAACTGCCGCGGCTTGATCGGAGCATAGTGAATCGAATCCGGCGGTAAACTGAGGTCTTCACGCGAAATGTAGCCGTCAGTTTCGATTTTGTGAATTTCGTCGAACGAGGCTTCGCGCCGTCCTTCCGGCGTAAGTTTCATCCATGCGCGATAGGCCAGCGATCGAGCAAGCCACCGTGCCCCCCCCCACAACCCGTATCGTTGCAGGTTCCACGAAATGGAGACTGGACCATTCGCAGCCAAAGGCAAACTCCCATTAAACGCCTCGATACTATGTCTTAAGGGAATACAACTTTCAATAGTTTATTCAAAGAGGTCGCGGGCTTTCGCTCCAATGAACGAATCGCAACTCCGGCCTGTTGTTGATACTACTCGGCAACGTTTGCAGGTTTTCGGCTTTCCAGGGTCCAGCCTCCAACCTCCAGAACATGTGGCTCTACGAACAATCCACCGGCAAACTCTTGTCCACAGAATCTGTTTTCGTCGCCTGCGGCTATTCCGGTGCGGGAGCGGGAAAAAATAATCCTGCGATGGAATCTGTGCGCGAACTCGGCCCGATTCCGCAGGGAATTTACGCGATAGGCGCGCCATTCGATTCGCTCGAGCACGGCCCGTTCGCCATGCGCCTCGCTCCCGACGCCGCGAACGAAATGTTCGGCCGCTCCGGCTTTCTCATGCACGGCGACTCGCGCGAGCATCCTGGATGCGCTTCACGAGGCTGCATCATTCTGCCGCTCGAAGCGCGCCGCGCCGTCGCCGCGTCAGCCGACCGCGAACTCCGCGTCCTCTCCGGCCTCAACGCGATCTCCGGCGTCGCGAATTCATTCTGAGGACGCATCAGCGTTTGTAGGGGCCGATTTCGTTCATCGGCCCACCTTGCTTGGTAGCGCCGGCTTCCGCATCTCGGAATGTTCGTGCCTTTTCAGCGGCCCCATACGCGCGAAATCGCCTTTGCATTTGCGATTTCTCGTCACTTGTCACTCGTCACTGCTCCTTGCCGGGGAAGGGAACTCCACTCCATGCACTCAATCATCAATTCGATCTCGCACTCAGTCGCCGTGCACCCGGTCATTTCCGGCGCTATCGCCGCCTGGCTCATCGGCAACGTCGCCGCCGCATTGCCCTCGCCCGACGCCGCATCCGGCAAACTCTACAAATTCTTCTTCGCCTTCATGCACAGCATCGGCGGCTCGATCCCGCGCCTCGGCGCAACTCTCTTCCCGCAGTACGCCAAATATTTCGGCGCCTCCGCCATCGGCCCGGATAATTCGAAAAGTTTGAATCGCAACGCTTGAATCACAAATTCGCCGCTACTCTTCGCGCAACGCAACGATTGGATCCACGCTGGCCGCTCGCCACGCCGGTATCACCATCGCCGCGAACGCCACAAGAATCAGCAATACCGGCACGCCCACAAACGTGACCGGATCCGCGGCGCTCACGCCAAATAACAAGCTCGCAAGCACGCGGCTCAGCGCCGCCGCACCGGCAAGCCCGGCCACAATCCCGCTCAGCGTCAGTTTCATTCCCTGGCGCAAAATTAATCCGATGATCTTCCTGGGACTTGCCCCCAGCGCCACCAAAATCCCGATGTCATGCGTGCTCTGCGACACGAGATACGCCAGCAGCCCATACAGTCCCACAGCCGCAAGCAGCAGCGCGAACGCCGAGAACGCCGCGAGCATTGTTGTCGAGAATCTCTGGCGCGCCAGCGATTCGTACAAAATGTCCTGCATCGTGCGGACCCCGTAAACCACCGCGCTCGCATCGAGTGCGTGGATTTCTCCGGTGATGGCCGCTGCAAGACCTGCTTGATCCGAGGATGTACGCGCAACAAGGAATGCCTCAGAATTAACGGATTGCTGATCGGGGAAATACGCAGCAATCTTTCCGTCGCTGCCCAATCCGTATTGTTTTACAGTCCCCACCACGCCGACGATTGTGATGGGTTTCTTTACATCGAACCACACGTGATGCCCGACGGCGTCGCCTCTCGGCCAAAAGCGCTGCGCGAATTTCTGATCAATGATCGCGACCTGCGGATTCTCCGCTGTGTCCTGCGCGCTGAAGAACCGGCCGCTGATGAGCGGAATCTCCATGGTGCGAAAATAGTCGCCGCTTGCGCTACGCAAATCCACTTGCAACTCGTCATCCGCCGGCGGATGGTAACCTTCCACCTCAATTCCTCCCCACCCAACGGTTCCAGTGAGGGGAAGCGCCGAAACTTCGCCTTCGGCGACCACGCCAGGAAGTCGAGCGACGCGCGATTCGACTTCTCGCTGGAACGCCGCTAGAGCCTTCTCGTTATGGCGGTACTTCGGATCGTTTACGGCCACCTGCATGGTCAGCACATGCTCGGTCGTAAATCCCGGCGGCACTTGCTGCAAACGAACAAAGCTGCGCACCAGCAATCCCGCGCCGACGAGAAGCATCACCGAAAGCGCAAGTTCGAAGCCGACCAGCAATCCGCGCAGCCGGTGGCGCTTGATGTGCAACCCGCTGTCGCTTTGCCCGCGCCCTCCGGCCTTCAGCGACGAATTCAGATCAATCTTGATCGCGTTCCATACCGGTGCGAGTCCAAAGAGAATCCCCGTCGCCAATGAAATCGCAAAGGTAAACGCCAGCACAGCGCCGCTGATTTGAATTTCCTCCAGCCGCGGAATATTTCCGGGATTCATCGAACGCACCACGGAGAGCGCAATGCGCGCCACGGCAAGCCCGGCCGCGCCTCCCAGCAGCCCAAATAAAATGCTCTCCGTCATCAACTGCCGCGCCACGCGCTGCCAGCCGGCGCCAAGCGCCATGCGTATGGCAATCTCCTTCTTTCGTCCGGCGGCGCGCGCCAATAAAAGGCTCGCCACATTGGCGCACGCAATCAGCAGCACCAGCGCCACGGAACCAAGCAGCACCAGCAATGGCCGTCGCACGTCTCCAACCACTTGCTCCTGTAGTCCAATCACGTCCATGCCAAAGCTGCTGTCGCGCTTGTCTTTTTCGCGGATCCGATTAGCGATAATGTTGATGTCCGCCTGCGCCTGTTTTACGGAAACACCCGGCTTAAGCCGCGCCACAATGTTGTAATTCTCATCGCCTCGACGCTGCGCCGCGTCTGGGCCGAGCGGCATCGGCACAAAAATGTCCACCTTGTCCATCGGCCCCTCGGACGGCAACACTTCCGAGTTGAGCATAAATCCGCGCTGAAGCACGCCTGCAACGGTGTACGTTTGTCCGTCGAGAATGATGCTTCTCCCGACGATTTCGCGATCGGAATGAAACAATCGCTGCCATGCTCCATAACTGAGCACCGCGACCGGCGCTCTGCCGGGCTTGTCCTCCTCGGGCAAAAGTAGCCGCCCCATCATCGGCCTTGCGCCGAACATATCGAGCAAACTCGATTGCGTGCGCAGCACCTCCACGCGCTCCGGCTGTTCGCGCCCAGTGAGCGTGCCGGTGAGTGTGAACGGCCGGCTCTGCGCCAGCGCCATCTGCGCGAACGAGTGATTCTGATTTTCAAGGTCAATGTATTCGCCGGGAGAAGGCCAGTCGCGAAAAATTCCGATGCGCGGCGAATGCAGCCACACCGCCACGAGCCGCTCCGGATGCGGGTAGGGAAGTGGGCGCAAAAGCAGCGCGTCCACAACGCTGAAGATCGCCGAGTTCGCGCCGATTCCGATCCCCAGCGAGATCAGAATCACCGCGCTCAGCGCCACATTCTTGCGAATCGCCCTTAAAGCGTAGCGAAAATCCTGCAGCCAGATTTCCATGCGCGCCACCCGCCATTGGACGCGATTTCCGTCAATCCTACTCCCCGCCCAGTCTTCTGCCTATCGAATTGTCATTCCGCCTCGTCGTGATCCCGCGCCCATCGCCGCCGCTTGCCAACACAGCAGCCCTTCTAAGGCCATCTTGGCATGCGCGTTTTTTTTTGGAGTGCGGCGTCTCGACGCCGCTTTGCGGCAACCAACAACCGATGCGGGCGCACCTCTCGCGCTTCGCTCACTCAAATTGCTGAAGTATCCGGTCAAATTATTTGATCTGTGATTGCTGACCACTGATCACTGTGCACTCACCGCCGTGCACGCACCACTTCGCTTTTCGATTGCTCGGTCACTTGTTTGCCGCGAGCGAAATCGAAGCGTCACGCGTTTTCCAGTCACTAGCCACTAAATTTTTCACAAAAGGAGACTCATCAATGAAAACACGCATCGTCAAAGCATCGCTCAGCATCACGCTCGCCGCCGCGCTCTTCATCGCCGGATGCAGTACGTCCTGGATCAAAATCGCACTCGCCGACCTGCCCATCATCACTCAAGTCGCGCTCAACATCGCCAGCATCGTCGCCGCCGCGCAAAGCAAAGGCCAGGCCGGCGCCGCCGCCAACACGCAAATCCAATTCGTCGCCAATCAAGTGCAGTCGGATCTCACTCTCGTCGAAAATCTCATCAACACCTATCAAAGCACGTCCGCCGCCAGCCGCGCCGGCATCGTCGGACAAATCTCCACCGCGCTCGCCGACGCTCAATCCAATCTCAAATCCATTCTCACCGCCGTCCATGTGGACAACGTCGCGCTCCAATCCACCATCACCGCCGCGGTTGCCATCGCCATTTCGACGCTCACGTCCATCCAATCGCTAATCCCGCAACCGGCACCCGCTCCCGCGCCAGCATCTGCAAAATCCGCTCGCGCCAGCGTTCCTCCGCCGAGCGCAAAAGAACTCCGCGCCGAATTCAACCGCATTTTCAACTCTAATGGTTTTCCTCAAGCGCAGCTCAAGTAACGGCGCGAAGCGGCGTGACGTGAGGCTCGGCAAGCTTCCGCCGCGCCTCGACCCTCGCACTTTGCAACTCGCAAATTACCTGCGCGCTGACACCCCGCAGCCGCCGCTCAATAGGTCTGACCGTCATGCTGAACAGAGCGCTTTTCGCGGAGTCGAAAGACCTCGCCTCGAGCTTTTTCGTCTTTCATCAGAGCAGGGAACTACTCTCCCCGAAACACGCTTGCTCGCACCCGCTCCTCGCTCCGTCGACTGGACCGCCCAAATCCCCTCCTGGCCCATGTTCGCAAACGACACCCTCGGCGACTGCACCTCCGCAGCCGCCGCGCACATGATCCAATGCTGGACTGCCAACGCCGGCCACGCCTTCACGCCCACAAACGCGCAAGTCATCGCAGCATACTCTGCCACGGGACACTACATCGCTGGCAATCCCGCCACCGATCAAGGCGCCGTCGAACTCGACGTTCTCAACTTCTGGCGTCAGCAGGGAATTGCCGGACACAAAATCGCCGCCTACGTTTCCTTCAGCCCGCAAAATTTCGAACATACTCGCCAGGCCATCAATCTCTTCGGAGGAATTTACATCGGCCTCGCCCTCCCGATCTCCGCGCAAAATCAGGACGTGTGGGACGTGCCCTCCTTCTTCTCGCGTGTCGCTGCATTCTTTCGCAGGGGCGCGGCTTGCCCCGCCCGCTCCGCACAGAATCACGCGCGCATCCGTAGTTTGCTTGTTTCGGAGTGCGGCGACTCGTCGCCGCTTTGCCACTCACTTCCGACGCTTGGCACATCCGCAGACTCGACCAGCCTCTCCTGCCGAGAATCCAGCTCACTCAAACTGTTCGCATCCGGCGGCCTCTCCAACCTCGAACTTCCAACCTCGAACCTCCAGAACAATTTCACCCCCGGCTCTTGGGGTGGCCACGCCGTCCCCATCCTCGCCTACGACGCCGACACGCTCACCTGCATCACCTGGGGCGCGAAAAAACGCATGACGTGGGAATTCTTCGCGCGTTACTGCGACGAATCCTACGCCCCGCTAAGCCCCGACTGGCTCAACGCACAAGGAAAAGATCCCGAGGGCCTCGATCTCACCCAGCTCCGCGCAGACCTAAGCGAAATCGCTGGTAACACGAAATATTTGCCGCGTGTATGCAACTGACGCGTAGGGAACTCACCGCCCTGCCTCAAGCTCACTCTTCACCAGCCTCGCAACTCTGCCTGAAACTCTTCACGCAAGCCAGACAGAGCTGCAACTCGGCTGCCTCTTCTGAGGCATTCTTATGCGATTGCTTCCAGTTATTATGGCCAAGCACTAAACAGCCGCGCGTGCCACGCCGCCCACCTGGCGCGGCTTGCATATGTCTTGTGTTTCCGTCGGCCATCCGCGACTACTGCAGCCGTACTAGCGCTCTATACCACTGCGCTTGACGTCGGCCCGACTCAGCTCGCGACGGGCCCCGACCCCGTTCCGACCCAACATCACATTGTGCATCCCACTCGCGGTGTGAAAACCGTCCCCAGCCGCCGCCCATGCCAGGGCGCTGCGCATCCCATTTGCGCCGCCCAACGCCAACCCCGTCTTTTGAAAAATTCCCACAGCTTGCGGGAGGAATGATTGGCAGGGTTAGTCAGTTTTCGATTGGAGCTGGCGGCGCGGTCGGGCAGCTGTCAGCAGCGGCAGGTAAACGTCGCGGAAGCGCGGTCAATGGCTGCCGTCCAGCCGCCGCTCGATTTCGGCGCGAGCGCCGCGCATTCCAGCACACCTGCTCGCAGTGCAAGCCCCAGCGCCGCTCATACTAGGATATGGTGTGATCGGCGGCCGCCGTGCGCGCGACGCATACCGAGAGAATCTCTTCCATTCGATGGCTTCGCTCCAAGGCTGATGGGTGCCATCGGCCTGGGCCAGTTGACACGCAAACATACTGACCAGCCCATTCCTCACTGCGCAGTTCCTTCCCGCCATTGCACCGGGCGAGAAGGCGGGCGCTCCATCATCACCAGTTTGCCCACGTAGATCGCCGCGGATTACCACCTCCTTCGCCACCGCAGAAGCAATCGCCCTAACCGTGCCCCGCTCCATCCACTGTCGCAGCGTCTCCCGGCTGGCTCCATTCCTTGTGCGTGCAGATGCTCGTTCGCCGGCGCAGGCCCGAAACTGGCATAACTCTCCCTTGGCCCAGCTCCCGCAACACCCGGCGGTTAAACTCTTTGCCAATTCGAGCAGCGATCGCGTAAGCGGCGCATATTCGCCGACCTCCCGCTCGCCCCAGTCGCTGCTGCAAGCGGTGGATAGGCCCGGTCGTCAAACGCAGCCGACGCAACTGCTTGGACCTAAGTCACTTGGTCTTGCACGACTTCGCGCAGCAACTTCAGCCGTTCACGTTTTCGCGCGTTCAACTCGACATGCCGATGACTCCAACGCGGCCCGGCGCGCCCGCTTTGATCTGACGCCAGTTGGTTACCTTAACTTTCGCGCGTCCAACTCGACTCGCACTACCATGCTTTCTCCAGCGCTGCATGAATCCCGAATTTCCTGATCCTGCGACGATTATCCGAAAAGTTCTACTTGACAACTATTTCGCCCTACTTTACAACATTCTCCTAATTGTTATTATGTTTACTATGAAGAGGGGTGGTGGCCATTGCGAAGCGGAGGATTTGTTCGAAGGAGGCTTTGTCGGAGGGTTGGAAGGGGCGTCCGTTGATGAAAAACGTGGGAGTGCTTTCGACTTCAAGAGATTTACCCTGGGCGATGTCGGCTTCGACGGCGGACTTGGCGGCGGGATCGGTCATGCAGGAATGGAGGGCGTCGGCGGAGGCTCCCGCAGTGACGGCGTAGCCGGTGAGCATGTCCCAGGCGTTGTCGGGCGTGATGGCGGACTGATTGGTGAAAACGGAGTCTTGAAATTTGAGGAAGGCGGCGTTGGAAGCAGTTTTGTAGACACAGCGTCCCGCGAGCGCGGCGGACATGGCCCAGGGATGGATTTGTTCGAGCGGGAAATTTTTGAAGACCCAGCGGACTTGGGGAAATTCGGGCTGGATCTGCCGAAGAATCGAGTGAGCTTCCTGGCAGTGCGGGCACTCGAAGTCGCTGAATTCGACGACGGTGAGTTTGGCGTCAGCGGGGCCGGCTGACGGGGAATCGGCGGTAGTGATTTTGGCGAGATTGTCGGCGAAGGGGTTTTTGGACATGTCGCGGATTTCGCCGCGGATCATGAAGCGCGCGTCCTTGGTAACGTAGACAGTTCCCTTCTGGTTGTTTCCCTGAAAATTGACAGAAACAGGAATTTTGAGCAGGCCGGGAAGCTCGGCTGGCGTGACGGG
>DASUAV010000237.1:0-8383 GCA_035763605.1 Candidatus Acidiferrales bacterium | reverse complement strand
GCGCAATCTCACAGCACATACAAATTCTTCTTCAATGCGATTTACGATTCGCCAAATCTGGCTAAGCCATCTACTTTCCCGGCAACGTCGTCGGCTGCACCGGCGCAACCTTCTGCCGCACCGAAAACTGGCGGAAAAAAGCGTTCCAAAGAAGCGACACGATAAGTCTATTCGGTAACGTCAGAATGAATCTGACCGCTGCGGAGCGTACCGGCTGTCTTGCTGCGTGACAGGCCGAATTCGTGGTAGATTCCAGCCGTTTTGGAGGAGGGCATTTATGGTCCGTCATCATGGGATGCGAATTTTCATTTGCCTGACCGCGTGCGCGATTGCCGCTGCGCTTACGTTCCCGGCGATCATTCGCGCGCAAAAAGCGGCGCACGAGAATCTGCTGGCGGCTTTGAAGTACCGCTTCATTGGCCCGGTCGGCAATCGCGCGGACGCTATCGTCGGCGAACCCGGGAATCCCAGCGTGATCTACGTCGGCGCGGCGGCGGGCGGCATTTTCAAAACGAGCGACGGTGGAATTAATTGGGAACCGATTTTCGATCATCAGGATGTCGCCGCGATAGGCTCTCTGGCCATTGCTCCTTCCGCGCACAACACCGTTTGGGCCGGAACCGGCGAGCCGTTCTTGATTCGTCCCGATTACCCGATGGGCGACGGCATTTACAAATCCACCGATGCAGGACGCACCTGGCAGCGCATGGGATTGGAGCTCACCGGTCATATCGGCCGCATTGTTGTTGACCCGCACAATCCGAATATCGTCTTTGCGTGCGCGCTGGGCCAGGCGTATCGTCCGCAGAAAGAACGCGGAATTTTCCGCACCACCGATGGCGGAAAAACATGGCAGCAAGTGCTTTTCGTCAACGAAGACACCGGCTGCTCAGAACTTTCCATGGACGCGCACGATCCGCAAACGATTTTCGCGGGCATGTGGCAGGTGGAAATTCGCACCTGGGCATTGAACAGCGGCGGCACAGGCAGCGGAGTGTACGTCTCACATGATGGCGGAGACACGTGGAGCAAAGTTTCCGGACACGGTTTGCCAGACGCGAATGTGCCATTGGGAAAAACTGCCGTCGCAGTTGCGCCCAGCGATTCGAATCGCGTGTATGCCCTGATTGAAGAGAAGACGCCAAGTCTGTATCGCTCCGAAGACGCCGGGAAAACCTGGAAGCTCGTCAATCAGCAGCATGTCATGTCCGAGCGCGCGCCTTATTATGTGCGTTTCGCCGTTGCGCCCGACGACGAGAATCGCCTGCTCTTCGTCTCAGTTGGCTACAGTGTTTCGCTCGACGGCGGCAATACGGTTTCGATTCCGGGATTCGGAGGCGGAGAGGCAAGCACTGGCGCGCCGGGTTACGGTTCCTCCGGCGGCGATAATCATGATATTTGGATTGATCCGCTCAATCCGAAGCGCGTCATGGTGGCCAATGACGCCGGTGCATCCATTAGCCTGAACGGCGCCAAGAGTTATCGCCACGTCCAATTGCCCATCGCGCAGGTCTATCACGTCTTTGCGGACAATCGAATTCCATACTTCGTCTACGCCAACCGCCAGGATGGCACTTCGTTCCGCGGCCCCAGCAATAATCTCGAAGGCGCGGGCGGGATTTTCGGGGGCGGAATTTCCATCGGCGAATGGACGCACGTGGGTGGCTGCGAAAGCGGCTTTTCCATTCCCGATCCTGCGGACAACAATATCGTCTGGTCCGCTTGTTACGACGGCGAACTCACCCGCATGGATTTGCGTACCGGCCAAGCCCGCAGCGTGACCGTCTGGCCCGATGCCACCTACGGCTGGGCGCCTGCGGACGTGAAATACCGCTGGCATTGGACCTTCCCCATCGCCGTATCGCCGCACGACCACAATCGAGTCTACGTGGGCAGCCAGTACGTCCACGAAACCACCAATGGCGGCCAGAGCTGGACGATCATCAGCCCCGATTTGACCACCAACGACAAAAGCCATCAGCAAAGCTCCGGCGGAATCGCTGCCGACAATTTGATGACCTACGACGGCTCGACTCTCTATGCCATTGCCGAATCGCCCGTTACCAGCGGCCTGATCTGGGCTGGAAGCAACGATGGTCAGGTCAGCGTCACGCGTGATGGCGGAAAAAATTGGAGCAACGTCACGAAAAACATTCCTAATTTGCCGCCGTGGGGCACGGTGGAAAATATCGAGCCCTCGCATTTCGACGCCGGCGCTGCGTACATCACGGTGAATCTTGAGCAGGTCGGAAACTATGAAGCCTATGTGTACAAAACCACGGATTATGGGCGGTCATGGAGCTTAATCAGCAGCGGCGTTCCGAAATCCATGAATAGCAGCGCGCATTGCATCATCGAAGATCCCGCGCGCAAAGGAATGCTCTATCTCGGCACGGACAATTCCGTCTACGTTTCGTGGGATGACGGCGGCCATTGGACTTCCCTGCGAAACAATATGCCGCCCGCGCCGGTTTACTGGCTCACCATCCAGCCAAAATTCAATGATCTTGTTGTGGGAACTTACGGACGGGGAATTTGGATTCTCGACGACGTAACTCCATTGCGCGATTTTGATAAGGCGCAGAGCACTAGTAACGTGCATCTGTTCGAACCGCGCCCTGCCTATCGCTTTCGCACGTTCGACAACACGCGCGAAGGCCCGTCCGGCAGTCACGTCATGGGACAAAACCCTCCGTATGGCGCGGACATCAATTTTTATCTGGAGCAAGGGGCTGACAAAGGGACGCTCGCAATTTCCGGCGCGGACGGCAAGACCATTCGCACCATCAAACTTTCCAGCCTCAAGCCCGGCATCAATCGTGTGTGGTGGGATCTTACTTATGATCCTGCGACAGAAGTGAAGTTGCGCACCGCGCCTCCGGACGAGCCGTGGGTGGAAATTCCCAAATCCGGCTATCGTCCCGTTGTGAACTGGATTCATTTTGATGGAGCGCCGCGCGTCGCTCCCGGAAAATACACGGTGAAGTTAGCGATTGATGGGAAAGACTTGAGCGCGCCAGTGGAAGTCTTGCCCGATCCGCACACACTTGGCACCCAGCAAGACATCGAGAGCGAAGTGAAATTCCTGCTCGCGATTCGCGGGGAAATGAGCAACGTGGCGGAGATGATCAACCACATTGAATGGACACGCAAGCAAACTGAGAATCTCGAGCGCATGTTCGCCGCCGACGAAAAGTACGCGGGGATGTTGAAAGCTGCGAAGCAGCTCGAGCAGCAGGAACTCGCCGCGGAATCAAAACTCATGGACGTGCACCTTTCCGGTCGTACCGAAGATTCTTTCCGCAATCCAATGGGACTTTACGGCCGCATCACCAATCTCGGCGCGCTGATGAACGGCGCTCCCGGCGAAGGCTCGAGCGGCGCCGACCTGCCGCCAACCGACCAGGCTCTCGCCGTGAATGCCATGTACGTGAAAGAAATTGCCGAGGCGCGGAGCGCCTTCAGCGAATTGCGTGAGAAAGACATAGCGGCGTTCAACCAGTCGCTCAAGGCGAATCACTTGGATCTTTCGATTCTGCCGTAGTTTCCGGCATCGTCGCCGGAATCTCGAGCCAGAGCGAGGCAAGAGCTGCTGAACAGATCTGCGCTCGCATCAGTCATTCGGGAACGTTGAATTCATTTGCGATTGAGACTCTTATCGAGCGCCAGCATCGTTCGATAGAGCACTTCCGCGCCGCCGGCAACTTGCTCCCATGACGAATATTCTTTCGGCGAATGGCTGATGCCGCCGCGGCTGGGGATGAAAATCATTCCCATGGGAGCGAACTTCGCCACGTTTTGCGCGTCCTGGCCTGCGCCGCTCGGCATGTCCAGCGTGCCGAGTCCCGCCGAGTGAGCCGAGGCGCGAATCGCGTCCATAACCGCAGAATTCGCCTTCGCGGGCTCAATCGAGTCCATCAACGTGCATTGCGTCGTCGTGCGTTCTTCTCGGGAAATTTCCGCGAAGCGCTCCTGCGCGCGGCTCCAGATCGAGTCAATCTTCGCCGTTTCGAGGTCGCGCATATCCACGGAGAATTCGCCGCGCCCGGGAATCACGTTCTGCGATCCCGGCTCGACGCTCATTCGCCCCACGGTGACTACCTGCCTTCCCGGAACGCGCCGAATCTCCTCACGCAGCGCCAGCACATCGCGTGCGGCCGCTGCCAGAGCGTCCTGGCGGTTGTTCATGGGAGTCGTCCCCGCGTGATTCGCAAAGCCGGTGACCACGCAGCTCCATTCTTTGATTCCGACGATGCCCTGCACCACTCCAATGGGTATGTGAGCCTTGTCCAGCACCGCACCCTGCTCGATGTGCAGCTCCACATATCCGGCCACGCTGCCCGGAGTAATTCTGGCCTCTGAAAAGCGCGTCGGCTCCTGTCCATAGCGCCGCAGCCAGTCCGCGATTGTTTTTCCCTGCTCGTCTTTTCGGGTGAGGACTTCGGGATCGATTGCCCCGGCCGCCGCGGCTGAGCCAAACGTCCCCAGCGCGAAGTGATTTCCTTCCTCGTTCACCCAGATCACCACTTCCAGCGGATGCCGCGTGGTGACGTGCGCATCGTTCAGCGCGCGCACCACCTCGATTGCTCCCAGGCTCCCGACGTCTCCGTCAAAATTGCCTCCATGCCGCACCGAGTCAATGTGCGAGCCGAAAAGCAGCGGCGGAAGTTTTTCAGCACCCGCGCGGCGGCCAAAAATGTTTCCCGCAGGATCCACGCGAACTTCGAGTCCGGCCTGCCGCATCAGATCCATCGCGTACTTTCGCGCGGCCATGTCCTCCTCCGAGAAACCAAGCCGCGTGACGCCGCCATCCGGATTGCGGCCGTAAACGCTCAGGCCCTCAAGCGTTCGCTGCAAACGCTGCGATTGGATATGCCACCCCGCCGGCGCATTCTTCGTTTCGCGTGCCCCGGCTATGACATGTCCCGACAATATGAGGCCGAGCAACACGAATGCCGATAAAACGCCTGATGCAATCTGTAAGCGCATGTTTCTCATTCTCATCGCTCTCCTGAGATTATTTGCAAAAGCCGATTCGGGCGGACAAGGAGACGTATTCTACCTCGAACACCAGCCTCCGCCGGCTAGCCATTGATCCGGAGCGACACGATTGACGTTGCTCCCCTCCGGCAGTATCATCCGCGCGTTTCGGCATATTCCGCATGAAGGATAAGACAATGCTCACACGCGTGGCTCGGAATGCTTCTTTCATCGCCGTTTCCATCCTGCTCCTCGGCGGCTTTCTCTTTGCGCAGCGGACTCATGAAAGCACCGGTGTCTTCAGCCAGATGAAGTTCCGCTATATCGGCCCTCCAGGCAATCGCGCAATTTCCGTGGCGAGCATTCCCGGTAATCCAGATATCTATTACGTCGGAGCCGCTTCCGGCGGGATTTTCAAAACCATGGACGGCGGAATCCACTGGGAGTCGATTTTTGATGGCGAACCGGTTTCCTCCATCGGGTCCATTGCCATCGCCCCGACTGATTCGAACATCGTCTGGGCTGGCACCGGCGAGCCATACATTCGCAGCCACATTTCCATTGGCAATGGAATTTACAAATCCACCGACGCCGGAAAAACCTGGACGCACATGGGCCTGGAAAACACCGGCCGCATCGGCAACGTAATTATCGATCCGCACGATTCGAATATCGTTCTGGCTTGCTCTCTTGGCACAGCCTATGGCCCGCAGCCCGAGCGCGGGGTATTCCGCACCACCGACGGCGGAAAGACGTGGCAAAAAACTCTTTTCGTGGATGAGAACACCGGTTGCTCGGACTTAGGAATGGACCCCCACAACTCGAATGTGCTCTTCGCGGGAATGTGGCAACTCGTGATCCACACCTGGGGACGAACGAGCGGCGGTCCCGGCAGTGGGCTCTTCAAATCAACTGACGGCGGCATAACGTGGAAGCGCCTCGAAGGCCACGGCCTGCCGCACTCGCCTCTTGGACGCATTGCCGTGCGCGTCGCGCCAAGCGACTCGAATCGCGTCTATGCGGAAATCGAAACGGGCGATGGCGTCCCCTTCAACGGCGAGCCCACGCAAAGCGGCCAGTTGTGGCGCTCCGATGACGGCGGAGAAAATTGGCAACTGGTCAATTCTGACCGCCAGATTCGCGGCCGCACCCACTACTACACGCGCGAAGAGATCGCTCCCGACAATGAAAACGAAGTGTACTTCTTCTCGGCGGCCTTCTCGCGCACGCTCGACGGCGGAAAAACTCTCACCGACATGCCTGCAAGCCCCGGCGGCGACAATCACGAAATGTGGATTGATCCGACGAATGGAAATCGCATGGCCGTGGTGAATGACGGCGGCGTGAGCATCTCCATCAACCGTGGACGCACGTGGGACCACATTCAGCTTCCCATCGCGCAGATCTATCACGTAACCGTGGACGACCAAATTCCTTACAACGTCTACGGAAACAAGCAGGATGGCGGCTCATATCGCGGGCCAAGCAACAGCCTGCAATTCGGATTCTTTGGAAGGCGCGGCCCCGGCTCCATTTCCCGCGGCGAATGGATGGGCATCGCCGGAGGCGAAAGCGGTTTCGCGACTGTAGATCCTGTTGACAACAACATCGTTTGGAACAGCGGCACCGGTTCCGGCAGCGTCGGCGGCACTGTCATTGTGGACAACCTCCGCAACCGCCAGTCTCGCGTGGTCGAAGTCTGGCCCGAGACAACCATCGGCGCGCCCGCGGAGGACGTGAAGTACCGTTTCAATTGGGAATTTCCGATTACCATTTCGCCGTTCAATCACAACAAAGTCTACGTCGGCAGCCAGTACGTGCACGTCACCACCGATGGCGGAAATAGCTGGCAGGTCATCAGTCCTGATTTGACCCGCAATGACCGCAGCAAAATGGGCATTTCCGGCGGGCTCACGCCCGACAATATCGGCGTGGAATATGCCGGCGTCGTTTTCTCCATCGCCGAGTCTCCGAAAGAAGCAGGAGTAATTTGGGCCGGCACAAACGATGGATTGGTGCAAATCACCCGCGACGACGGCAAGCATTGGACCAACGTCACATCCAATATTCCCAACCTGCCAGAATGGGGAACCGTCAGCAACATCGAGGCCTCGCGTTACCAAGCGGGCAAAGCATACATCACCGTGGATTTTCATCAGATGAATAATCGCGATCCCTTCGTCTACAAAACCACGGACTACGGCAAGACCTGGACGCAAATCACCAATGGCATTCCGCACAGCCCGCTCAGTTACGCGCACTGCGTTCGCGAAGATCCCGTGCGCCCGGGCCTGCTCTACTTGGGCACGGAGAATGCGTTATATGTTTCCTTCGACGACGGCGCCAACTGGCGTCCGTTGCAATCCGGATTGCCCCACGCGCCCGTGTACTGGATTACTGTGCAGCCGCGCTTTCATGATTTAGTTCTGGCTACATATGGCCGCGGCTTCTGGATTCTGGATGACATTACTCCGCTTGAGCACTGGACGTCCGAAGTGGAATCTTCCGACGCGCATCTTTTCGCGCCGCGCGACGCATACCGTTTCCGTAATGTCGCGGAACCCGCCGCGGTCACTTACGATCCAACCACCGGCCACAATCCGCCGTACGGAGCCGCTATCAATTATTTTTTGAAAGCTGCAACGAAAGATGACGTGAAGATCAGCATCCTCGACGCCGGCGGCAAGACCGTTCGCACCTTCGACGGCACGAAGAACGCGGGCGTCAATCGCGTTTGGTGGGATTTGCGTTTCGATCCCAGCACGCAAATCAAGTTGCGCACCAGCCCGCTCTATGCGCCGGAAGTCACCGTCGGCCCGGAAGGCTGGCGTTCCGCTCCCGGCGCGTCTCCGATTTCGCTGCTCGCTCCGCCGGGAACCTACACGGTGAAGCTCACCGTTGGAGGCCGCGAATACTCGCAGAAACTCACTGTAGTAAAAGACCCGCATTCCTCCGGCACGCTTGCCGACATTCAAGTGCAGGACCGGCTCGAGCGGGAAATTGTGGACGAAATGAACACCATGGCCGATGCCGTGAACCAGATCGAATCCGTGCGCGCGCAGATTGGCCAGCTTGAAACTCATCTCGGCGATGATGCAAATTCCAAATCCATTCGCGCCGCAGCCGATGCGCTGAGCACGAAGCTCGTGAATCTCGAGGGGCATCTGCTCCAACTCAAAGCGACTGGCAGAGGACAAGATGACGTTCGATGGGAATCCATGCTCTGCGAAAAACTCGACTACCTCGCGCGCGGAGTCGCCGATTCTGATTTCGCGCCCACTACGCAGCAAGTGGCCGTCAACAACGAACTCAAAAAGCAGGTGGCGCAGTATCAGAGCGACGCGGCGCAGTTAATGTCCAAAGATGTCGCCGCGTTCAACTCCATGCTGCACAGCCGCAACGT
>DASUAV010000236.1:0-5119 GCA_035763605.1 Candidatus Acidiferrales bacterium | reverse complement strand
TTTTGCAACACAGCCGCCGCCTTCGCCCAATCTTTTTTCGCGAAGTAAATTTCGGAGCGCAATTCGAGAGCGTCCAGAGATTCAGGGCCGCTTTTTGCCGCTTCATCGAGCGCGGAGAGCGCTTCATCATCTTTCCCCATTTGCACCAGGAGCGAAGCCTGCATCACGCGAGCGCGCGCATCCGACGGATTGGTCTTGAGGTAACCTTCAAGCACGGCAAGCGCATCCGCTGCTCGATTTTGCAGGAGCAAACTTTGCGCGAGGCCAATTTCCGCGCCAGCGTCGCCGGATTTCAATCGAAGCAATTCTCGAAACTCGGTCTCCGCCGCGGACGCTTTCTTCTCATTCAGCAGCACGTGAGCCAGCGCGGCGTGCGCGTCGGCATCATCTGGATCGAGCTTGACTGCAACAGTGAGTTCTTTTTCTGCGGCGGCGCTGTCTCCAGTGCGCTCTTCGGCAAGTCCGAGAACGTAGTGCCCGCGCTCGACCGAATAATCCAGTTCCACAACTTTTTCCAGCGGCGGAATCGCCTCTTGTGGATTTTCCGCGAGCAAACTCATTCCAAGATTTAGATGCGCTTGCAACATCTTCGGGTCAAGAGCAATTGCCTTACGGTATTCGCCGATGGCTTCCTCGGTTTTCTGTTGGGCTGTGTAAACATAGCCCAAATCGAAATGCGCGGCGGCATCCTCCGGCTTTTGCGCCAGATATTTTTCGTAATCGGCCTGCGCCGCGGAATAGTTTTTCGCATCGGCTTCCGCTTTGGCCTTCACGAGCAAATCATGCAGCGCCTGCTCTTGCGCCGGAATGACGCGGACACGTTTGCGCGGTGCCTGCCGCGCTTGCGAAGAACACGGCGCAATGGCGGCAAGAATAAGAAGCGCCGCGGCGACGAGCCGGCTCCCGCGCACGCCGCATCGCGATTTCATGGGGAAGTATGATTCAGACGGTTGGAATTAGTTGCAGCGGAATTCCCGTTGCGCCCATTGGCTTTGAGGACGCGAGCCAGGAATTTGCCTGTATATGATTGAGTGTTGCGCACGATCTGTTCCGGCGTGCCGCATCCCACCACCTGCCCGCCGCGTTCGCCGCCTTCGGGACCCAGGTCAATCACCCAATCAGCGGATTTGATGACGTCCAAATTGTGCTCGATGATCAGCACCGAAGCGCCGCCTTCCAGCAGTTTGCGAAACGCCGCCAGCAGCTTGGCAATATCGTCGAAATGCAGTCCCGTCGTAGGCTCATCGAAAATGTAAAGAACGCCGGTATTCTCTTGGCGCGTGAGATGCGCGGCGAGCTTGAGGCGTTGTGCTTCGCCGCCGGAGAGCGTCGAGGCGGATTGGCCCAGCCGCAAATATCCGAGGCCGACTTCTTCGAGCACTTTCAACCGAGAAGTAACTTTTGGCGCGCCGGCGAAGAACGCCAGCGCCTCGTGCACCGTCATCTGCAGCACATCGTGAACGTTTTTTCCGCGGTAGCGCACTTCCAGGATGCCGCTCTTGTAGCGCGTGCCTTTGCATTCCTCGCAAACAAGCTCCACGTCGGCGAGAAAGCGCATTTCCACCGTGACCACGCCGTCGCCCTGGCACGCTTCGCATCTGCCTCCGGGAATGTTGAAGGAGAAATGGCCGGCGGTGTATCCACGCTTCTTCGCTTCCGGCGTGGAGGCGAACAGCTCGCGAATGGGATCGAACGCTTTCAGATACGTGGCCGGATTCGAGCGCGGCGTCCGGCCAATCGGAGACTGGTCCACCATTTCGATGCTGGTGAGCGCGGCGTCTCCTTCGATGTTCTCGCACGCATCCTGCCATGTTCCGCCGGTGCGTTTCGCCTGCAACGTTTTGTAAA
Organism: Candidatus Acidiferrales bacterium; assembly: GCA_035763605.1. Taxonomy (GTDB): domain Bacteria; phylum Acidobacteriota; class Terriglobia; order Acidiferrales; family UBA7541; genus DAHUXN01. Next base: position 3,271 of record DASUAV010000236.1, on the reverse strand, counting down.
GCACATCGTAGACCAGCGTTGATTTTCCTGAGCCGGAAACACCGGTGATGGCCACAATCGTATTCAGCGGAATCATCAAATCAATTTCTTTGAGATTATGGCTGCGCGCTTTCAGCACTTTCAGGAATTTACCGTGCGGTTTGCGACGCGACTGCGGCACGGGGATGTGCAGTTCCCCATTCAAATATCGCGCGGTGAGCGAGCGCGTGTCTTTCTCCAATTCTTTTTGCGTGCCGGCGAAAACAATTTTGCCGCCATGTTCGCCTGCGCCGGGGCCGAGATCCATCACGTAGTCAGCCGCACGGATGGTATCGGCATCGTGTTCCACAACGAGCAGCGTATTGCCCAATTCGCGCAAGCTTTCCAGGATCGAAATCAGCCGGTGCGTGTCGCGCGGATGCAGCCCGATGGAAGGCTCATCGAGCACGTACAGCGCGCCGACGAGATGCGAGCCGAGCGAAGTGGCCAGTTGAATGCGCTGCGATTCGCCGCCGGAGAGAGTAGATGTGAGTCGGTCGAGCGTAAGATAATCGAGGCCGACCTCATCCAGAAATTGCAGGCGTTGCTGAATTTCCTCCAGCACTTTTCCGGCGATGACCGCTTCACCCGGACTCAATTCCAAACTCGAAAAGAATTTCCGCGCTTCCGCGACGGTCATCTCGCACGCTTCGGTAATGGATTTACCCGCGACGCGCACCGCGCGGGCCTCTTGTCGCAAGCGCGTGCCGCGGCAGTCGGGACAAGTTGCGTATCCCCGGTAGCGGCTCAGAAAAACGCGCACGTGCAGCTTGTATTTCTTGCGTTCGAGCCAGGCAAAAAATCCCTTCACGCCATCGAAGCCTTCCGCGAAATCGCCTTCGATGATTGTCTCGCGTTGCGCCGGGGTGAGCTGGCGGAAAGGCACGTCCAGCGGAATGCCTTTCTTTTTCGCATACGCTTTCATTTCCTGCAGCACTTGGCGGTAACGCGGGCGCGTCCACGGTTCGACCGCGCCATCGGCGAGCGACTTACTTTTGTCGGGAATCACGCGTTCGATGTCGAAATCAATGGTGTTGCCGAATCCCTGGCAGCGCGGGCACGCGCCAAACGGATTGTTGAATGAAAACAGGCGCGGCTCCGGCTCCTGATAAACCGTTCGGCACTTTTTGCATTCGAAGCGCTCGCTGAAAACCATCCGTTCCGGCGCCGCGGCTTCACGCTCCGGCACGAATTCCAAAATCGCTTCGCCGCGGCCTTCGCGAAAGCAAATCTCAATTGAGTCCATCAGCCGCGAACGAATTTCCGGCCCGAGCGCCAGACGGTCAACCAGCACGTAAACCGGCTTGCTGAAATCCACATCGAGAAGCGTTTCCGGGGAAGAGAACTCGTAGACGCGCCCTGCTTGATACAGCCGGTTGAATCCCTGCTTCTGCAAATTCCCGAGCGCGAGCTTCACCGTTTCGGCAGACGGCCCCGTTTTTTTATTGGCTTTCGCGGCAAAAAGTCCTCCACGCGTTTTTGCGGGCGGCTCGCTGGCGAGCGCGAGCTGATACAGCACGTAGAATCTGCGGCCGGCGGGCAATTCCAGCACGCGCTTAGCGATTTCGTCCACCGTATCCTTTTTCACTTCCTCGCCGCAGATCACGCAAAACGTATGTCCCACGCGCGCGTAGAGCAGCCGCAGATAATCGTAGATCTCCGTCGCCGTAGCGACGGTAGAGCGCGGATTTCGCGTGGAGTTTTTTTGTCGAATGGCGATGGCCGGCGCGATTCCCGTAATTTCGTCCACGTCCGGCTTTTCAATGCGCTCCAAAAATTGCCGTGCGTACGCCGATAGCGATTCGATGTACCGGCGCTGCCCCTCGGCATAGATGGTGTCGAACGCGAGACTCGATTTTCCGGAACCGGAGACGCCCGTCACCACCGTGATGGCGTTATGCGGAATCTCGAAATCCACATTTTTGAGATTGTGCACGCGCGCGCCGCGCACCCGTATCGCTTCATCCTCGGAGGCAATGGATTTCGCCGAAGGCATCGCGGAAACAGTTCCATTCGAGCGCAAATCAGCGGAGGTTTGCTCTGTGGGCTTCGTTGCCATAGACCTAAACTTCAAATTATACGCGCCCGCGCAAGTTGACAGCAAATCGGTGATTCTTTAGGGGTGGGCGGCTAGAACCTGTCTCATAAATACCCTAGCTGAACAACGGACCAACCTCAGGGGTTAAAACCCCTGAATTTTGGAGGCTTTTCGGCACGGCTGAAGCCGTGCCCTGACAAAGACTATTATGAGATGGCTTCTAGTGGGGTGCTGCGGATAATGTGCTAGATTCGGTGATATGGCCGCTGGCGCATTCACGCGCGTTATTTGGGTCGTTCTCGATAGCGTTGGCATTGGCGAACTGCCCGATGCAGGCGAGTACGGCGACATCGGCCGCGACACGCTCGGCCATATTGCACGTTCGCGTTCGCTGCACGTTCCAAATCTCGTTCGATTGGGCCTGGATAATATCAAACCTCTCGCGCATCTTACTCCGCCTGCGCGCGCGGCAGGTGCGTTTGGCAAAGGCGCGACCGTTTCGCCCGGCAAGGACACTACCACCGGCCACTGGGAAATGGCCGGCATCTGGCTCGACCAGGCTTTTCCTGTTTACAAGAATGGCTTCCCGCGCGAACTTATGGACAAGTTCGAGCATGCCATTGGCCGCAAAACTCTCGGCAACAAGCCGGCATCCGGCACAGAAATTATAAAAGAGCTTGGCGAGGAGCATCAGCGAACGGGATTTCCGATCGTTTACACATCCGGCGACAGTGTTTTCCAAATCGCCGCGCATGAAGAAACGATTCCCGTCGCCGAGCTATACAAAATGTGCGAAATTGCGCGCAAACTACTCGATGGGCCGCATCGAGTCGGGCGTGTGATTGCACGGCCGTTCACCGGAACGCCCGGAAATTATCGGCGCACGGAACGCCGTCACGATTACGCCGTCGAGCCGCCGCGTCCTATGCTGCTTGACGTGCTTGCCGACGCAAAAATTCCCGTGTTCGGCATCGGCAAGATTCACGATATTTACAATGGCCGCGGCGTCTCCGATTACGTCACCACAAAAAACAACGCCGATGGTATGGCGAAGCTGACAGAGGCGCTTGTGCAGCATCCGCGCGGCCTCATTTTCGCCAACCTGGTGGATTTCGACATGCTCTATGGCCATCGCAAAGACGTGGAGGGATTCGCGCGTTCACTCGAGGAATTCGACGCGCTCCTTGGACCGTTTCTCGCCGCGTTGCAAGATTC
>DASUAV010000235.1:0-2145 GCA_035763605.1 Candidatus Acidiferrales bacterium | reverse complement strand
ATGGACGCGGCGACACAGGCGCACATTTTCGAGCCGTTTTTCACCACGAAAGAAAAAGGGAAGGGAACGGGGCTGGGCCTCGCGACGGTGTACGGCATCGTCAAGCAGAGCGGCGGATACATTTGGGTCTACAGCGAGCCGGGCAAGGGAGCGACGTTCAAAATTTATCTTCCCCGCGTAATTAAGGACGCGGGACAGGCCGGACAGAAGCCGGAGCCGAGGCGCTCGGGGCGCGGTTCGGAGACCATTCTGCTTGTGGAAGACGAAAAAGGCGTGCGCGATTTGGCGCGCGAATATCTGACGGAAGCGGGTTACATCGTGCTCGAAGCGGAAAATGCCGAGCAGGCGTTGCGCATCGCGCGCGAACGCACCGCGAAAATTGATCTGCTGTTTACCGACGTGGTGATGGCGGGCATTAGCGGGCGGCAGCTTGCCGAGCAGATGCAGCAGCTTCGTCCGGGCCTGCGCGTGCTGTACATGTCGGGCTACACGGATGAGGCCATTGTGCATCACGGAATTCTTGGGCGCGGGATGACGCTGCTGCAGAAACCGTTCACGCTGAATTCGTTGGCGTTGAAAATCCGCGAAACGCTCGACCAGCCGGTAGAGAATTAGACGGTCAGCCCTTCCTCATTCACCAGTCCGCAATCGCGTCGATTGTTTTCCCTCGGCGGCATAAGGCCCGAAAAGCCGCAGAGTTGCTGAAAGGCGCGACTCTGCGCTACAAAGATCACAATTCCTTCGCGCGTTTGCTTTCACTTCGATGGCTCGATAGCATGTGCGTTTCGCGCATTTCCACGGAGGCTCAACTTGATTCGCAATCTCGCGTCCAAACATTTTTCGACTCGCGCCGTTCACGCCGGCGAACGGCAGCGTCCGGACGGATTTGTGCCGATGTCCACGCCGATTTACAGCTCTTCGACGTTTCTCTACGACCACTTGGCGGAGATTGACGCGATTAGCGCGGGTGAGCGCAAAGGATTTACGTATTCACGCCACGCGAATCCTACGAATGCCGCGCTCGAAGAAGCCGTGGCGTCGCTTGAATCCGCGCCGGAGGGCAGCGTCGCGTTGAGCCTGGCTTCGGGCATGTCGGCAATTCTACTCGCGCTGCTTGCGGCGGGCGTCGAGCACGGCAGCAGAATCGCGGCGTCGCAGGACCTTTATGGCGTAACCACGAAGTTCCTCCTGGAAATCGCGGCGCGATGGGGCGCGGAGATTCAGTTCGTGGACGTTTTCAGCGCGGCGGGACGCGAGGAGCTTTGGAAGTTCAAGCCGAACGCATTGATTGTCGAGAGCCTGACGAATCCGCTGTTGCGCATCGCGGATTTTCCAACGCTGCTGGCGGAAGCGCGCGCGCATAAAACGCGTGTGATTGTGGACAACACGTTCGCGACCCCGCTGCTGTTTCAGCCGCTCAAGCACGGCGCGGATTTCGTGGTGCACAGCGCGACAAAGTATTTTGGCGGGCATGGCGATTTGACGGGCGGCGTGCTGATCGCGAGAGAGGAATTTGCGACGGAGACGCGCTCGTTTGCGCGGCTGGTCGGCGCGGTGCTGGGCCCGTTCGAGGCGTGGCTGACGCTGCGCGGGCTGAAGACTCTGCCGTTGCGTTTTGCGCGGAACTGCGAAAATGCGCGCGCGCTGGCCGAATTTCTGAGCGCGCATCCGCGTATCGAACAGGTGTTTTACCCGGGCCTGGCGTCGCATCCGGATCACGCTCTGGCGGGTAAACTTTTTGGGAGCGCGAATGCAGGAGGCGTGCTGTCCATCAAAATTCGCGGCGCGGGGAAGGAGGAGATTTTTGAGTTCGTGGATTCGCTGGAACTTTTCTTGAAGGCGACTTCGCTGGGCGACGTGCAGAGCCTGGTGCTGTATCCGGCGATTTCATCACACCGCGACCTGTCGCCGAAGCAGCGCGAGCGGCTGGGCATCACGGACAATTTGGTGCGGCTATCGGCGGGAATTGAGGATGTGGAGGATTTGAAGGCGGATTTGGAGCAGGCGCTGGCAAAAGTCTAGTGTGTTGAACAATCTTTCGAGTCGACGTGAGCCGACAATCGGAAGGCGACTCTGGCCGAGTCTCTGTATCAAGGTGAAACAGGTGCGCTGCGTTGTGCTGACGAGAAACATGTGCTGCTCTGA
>DASUAV010000234.1:0-10265 GCA_035763605.1 Candidatus Acidiferrales bacterium | reverse complement strand
AGATTAGAGAAGCCATAAACCGGGCTACCTCTACGGGTGTAAAGAATTGGCCCAGCGATTGTCGTCTCGCGGAGCTCACGCGGCTCGTAAAGAATTGTCCGAGCCGAGAAGCAAATTCCGTGGGAAGTTCGCCATTTTTTGGTTGCGGCGCTTTATCTTTCGAGTCAGGCAAGAAGGCTGGCATACGCGACGTATCTTAGTACCTTTGACAATAAGTGCCAAACCCATAGTTTGCGGAGGGGGTCATCAGGCGAGCCTTCCTCGATCTCTTTTTGAAATTGTCGTAACGCCGAAAACCGGCGTTTCCTATTGAAGTTTTGGCTGAGGCGGCGTATACAATGAGTGGGCTGAGGACGTTCAGCCGAAGGGGTTCGCGTCAACGAGGCTCATAGCCGCCTATTTGGGCGGCTTTCGTGTTTTATGGGCCGATTCCCAAGGCTAATCGAGTTTCTATGGGAAATTAAATATTGAGCCATGTCATTGAAAACAAAGGGAAGGAGGCAGTTCTAATCGAGTTATTTTGCCAAAATTTTCGGCAGACGTCCATTTCCGAACACTGAAGGGGCGGACACTACAGCGCCCCTACGAAGCCAACAAGGATAGGACTAGGATTCGGGGAGTAAGCCAGTGGAGGCGGCGGCGACGCGGTCGCGGGAAGTGTTTTTTACCATGTACATGGCTTCGTCGGCGAGATGGAGGAGGCCGGCTTTGTCGCGCGAGTCCACGGGGAAAGAGGCGACGCCGACGCTGGAAGTGATGCGCACGTCGAGGCCTTCGTCCTTGAGCCACTGCGTATCTTTAATCATGCGGTGAAGGCGGCGGGCGACGCGGCAGGCGTTTTCCTTGGAGGTTTGCGGGAGGAGAAGAACGAATTCGTCTCCGCCGTAGCGAAACGCGAAGTCAATCAGGCGGCAATTGGATTTGATCATGTTGCCGATTTCGCCGAGGAGTTTTGAGCCGGTGAGATGGCCGTGCGTGTCGTTGACGGCCTTGAAATGGTCGAGGTCAATGAAGATGATGGAGAATTCGTAGCTGTAACGGTGCGAGCGGTAGATTTCCGTGTCGAGCATGAAATTCAAATGGCGCGCGTTGTAGAGCGTGGTGCAGTCGTCGGTGATGGTGAGTTCGTGAATGCGCTGGACGTGGCGCGCGTTTTCGATGGCGATGGCGGCGTAGTCGGCGAGGGCTTCGAGCAGCGCGAGTTCGCGAGGGCTGAAACCGTCGTCGCCGACGCAGTTGATGAGTTCGATGACGCCGAGGCACTGGTCGCGAAAACGTACCGGCACGGCGACGATCGAGCGAGTGGCGACGCGCGTTTTGGAGTCCACATTGGCGAAGAAGCGGGAATCTTTGCTGGTGTCGGGCACGACGACGACTTCGCCGGTTTGCGCGACCCATCCGGCGATGCCCTGGCCAAGTTTGATGCGGACGTCTTTGAGGGCTTCGGCGCCTTCTCCGGTGGCGATTTCGAAATAGAGCTCCTGCTTTTCGGTGTCCATCAGGAGCAGCGACCAGGTGTCGGGATGGAGGACTTCGTTGATCTTTTCCATGATGGTGCGGAGGACCTGGTCGAGCTGGAGCGAGGACGTGAGCGCTTTGCCGAGTTCGTGAAAAACGGAGACTTCGCTGCTATCGCTGCTGTCGGCGGGCTCAGGGCGCGCGACAGGGTTGCGGCGACGTTCGACTCCGGCGAAAGGTTTGGGTTCCGACACGTTGGGTTCCAGCTCGCCGAGAGTACGGCGTGATTTGAGCGATTCGCTCCCGGGCATGGCTGGCATTATAGGTTTGATAATGGGCGACTGCAACGGGCGAGCGGGGCGCGCGTGCGCAAAGACAAATCGGGTGTTTTCTTCGTACTTGAGCGACGCTGTGGATGAGCGCGAAGCGTGACAGGATGAAGAAGTTGAAACGCGCTGCGAGAGCTTCGATTGACACTGAGCGGACGCCCGCCTATATTTCGAGTGATACCTTCAAAGAAGATCTGATGGGCACTACCAGCTTGTTCGGCGAGCACTTGAAGCGCGAGCGCGAAATGCGTGGGGTGTCGCTGGAAGAGATTTCGGCGGCGACGCGGATTAGTGTGCGATTTTTGGAGGCGCTCGAGAACGAGCAGTGGGCGCAATTGCCGGGCGGGATTTTCAACCGCGGATTTATTCGTTCCATCGCGAAATTTTTAGGGATGGACGAGGACGGCCTGGTGGCGGAGTACGCGCTGGAGACGCAGGAGCGTCCCGAGATTGCGGTGTGGACCCGGGAGCCGGTGAAGCCGCGGCCGAATTATATCGGGATTTTCGGCGCGATTTTGGTGATAGCCGCGGTGATTGCGGGCGGATGGTACGTCCGGCGCGCGTATGGCGAGCGAATCAGCGCGTGGCACGCGAGGCATCCGATTATCGCGACGGTGATGGCGAAGCTGAAGCATAAGAATGCGGTGAATGGAGCGTTGCAGGCGGCGGATAGCGGAGCTGCGACAACAGCTATGCAGGCAGCGCAAACAAATTCGCAGAACGGAGCGGCGGCAAGCGGAGCGGCGGCGATTCCGGTAAGTGGCGCGGCGAGTTCGAGCGCAAATGATGCAGGAGCGCTGGTGCTGAAGGTCGAGGCCGGGGAGACTTCGACAGTGACCGTCATGGCCGACGGAAAAACAATTTTTTCCGGGAAGCTCGATGCGATGAAGACGCTCACGCTGCACGCGGAAAAGAGTTTTACGGTTTCGGCAAGCAAGTCCAACGCGGTGCTGCTGGAATTGAACGGGCGGACGGTGCCTCCGCTCGGGCCTCCCAACGAGCCGGGAAAAATTACACTCACGCGGGAAAATCTGAAGCGCAATCCAGGAGACGGATATTACTGAGCCGGTGCGCAGCGAAGTTCGCGCGGAATTTTTGTCTGGCCGCGCGAAGACGGAGCGGAAGCTCGCCGTGTGCACGGGCGGAGTGACGCTGAGCGGGCCGGAGCGCGCGGAAATTCTCGCGGTGCTGGCGATGGACGAGTCGGAAGGCGTGGCGCAGCGTGCGGCGGAGTTGCTGACGAAAGTTCCGGCGGAGAATTTTGTCGCGGCGGCGGCGCTGCCGGATGCGGCTCCGGCACTTTTGCATTATTGCGCGGGGAATCTGGCGAGCGCGCCGGGAATGGCAGACGCTCTGGCGAAAAATAGTTCGTGTCCGGCAAACGCGCTGGAAAAAGTGTCGGGGCAGATGTCGAGCGCGGGGATTCAGGTGGTGCTCGACAATCTCGAACGGCTGAGTTCTTCGGCAAAATTGGTTGATGCGCTGGCGGCTTCGCCAAATGCCACAGCCGAGCAGCGCGCCACGCTGGCGGAGCTGCGCAAAGGCGCACCCGAAGCGGGCGAACTCAAAGACGCGGTGGAGAACGCGGAGCCGGATCCTCAGAAACGTAAAACGTTGCTGGAGCGAATGGCGAAGATGAACGTGCTGGATCGCGTGAAACTCGCGCTCACCGGCGGACGCGAAGAGCGCATCGTGCTGATTCGCGATCCGAACAAGGTGGTGCAGCGGTGCGTGCTGCAATCGCCGAGACTGACGGACGTCGAAGTGGAAAGTTTTGCTTCGATGACCACGCTTACGATGGAGATTCTGCGCATCATCTCCAACAATCGCCAGTGGATGAAAAATTACTCCATCGTGAAGAATTTGATTTTTAATTCGAAGACGCCATTGGACATCACCATGCATCAGTTGGCGCGATTGACGCCGCGCGATTTGAAAGTGCTGAGCATGAGCAAAAGCGTGCCGGAGACGCTGCGTTCGACGGCGGCGAAGATGATTGTGAAGCGGAACGAAAGGCCGTCGGAGTGAAGGGCAGTGGGTAGTGGTCAGTGGTCAGTGGTTGGTCAGCAGGCAAAATCGCGCGAGGGGACATTGGAGAGTGCAATGCAAGCGAACGCCGGGCGGAATTTCAGAGCTTTGATTCTAGCGGTATTGGCGATGAGCTTTGCTATTGGGACACGAATGGTATTGAAGACGCGCGCGGCAACACAGGCGGCACAAACAACGCGGGGGCAACAGGCAAAACAGGCGCGGTCGAAGAATGCGGCGACGGGCGCGGCTGCTGCTTCGGACACGATCAAACAGCTTTTCGATGAAGATCAGAAAGACCGGCAGGGAGCGATGAGTTTCACTCCCGAACAGTGGAAGAGAATGGCGGCGCGGGATATGGAGCGGCGGCGCGCGGCGCACAAATTACTCGATGCAGGCGCGCTGAAAACGGGAGGGGACTTCGAGGACGCCTCGTTCATTTTCCAGCACGGCGATACGCCGCAGGATTATTTGCTGGCGCACATTCTGGCGATGGCGGCGATGGAGAAAGGCGACGCGCAGGCACGCTGGATTGCGGCGGCGACGCTCGACCGTTATTTGCAGGCGATCAAGGAGCCGCAGGTGTTCGGCACGCAGTACAAATGGACGGCAATGAAGCCGAACCCGCACGGCGCGACGCAAGCTCCGTACGATAAGGCGCTGGTGTCGGATGCGCTGCGAAAGGATTTTTGCGTGACGACGCAAGCGGGTCAGCAGAAGAACGTGGAGGCGATGGCAGTCGGCAAGGATTTTCCTTCGCCGGACGGATGCCCGGAGAAACAGTGATTAGTGTCGAGTGACAGGCGACAACTATCATGGACTTAGAGCGTTTCCAGCATGCGATTTCTCTGCGGGACGCGGGCAAGCTAGAAGAGTCCGCATCGGAGCTACACTCGATGTACGAAGAATTACGGGGTGTATCTCGCGAAGAGGCAGGACTGATGCTGCTTAACGAAGCTGTCTGTCTCAGCAAACAAGGTAAGCCTTTGGAACAATGCAAGACACTGCTGAATCAAGCGTCTGAACTGCTGGGAAAAGACGAAACCAAACGTGCGTTGGTTGACTATACGGAAGCTTCGTTCCACATGGGTTATCGGGACCGGGATCCTGTCAAAGCTCTTGAGAAGTTGGATAGCGTTCTGCGGAAGCATGCTGAAATTTTGCGTGATCGGCGGACGCGAGAACTCTTGTATGGTGAGATTCAGCTCCGAAGAGGGTTGCTCCTAGTTGAATTCAAGCGTTTTCAAGAGGCTCGGAAGATCCTAAAGGAAGTATTGGAGCTGGACGTCGGAAAGGATGCGGCGTTTTATTTCAACCTCGGGAGATGTCACACGGAGCTGAAGGAATGGGACATGGCAACGTCGCAGTTATTGAAGGCGCTGGATATGGGATTGCCTGAGGACAGCGCTGTGAGAACGCATTTTTATCTTGGCACCATCTATTACCAACAGGGTGCGCATGGGAAGGCGCTACAGGAGTTTGAATTCTGCGAAGCGAACCTTGGCAGGTCGACGATGCCCTCCCGCGTTCTATATAAATGGCTAGCACTCACCTGCCAAACCATCGGACGCGACGAAAACGCGCGAAGATATTCAGAATTAGTACGAAACGCCTGAGTCAAAACCGTTTTCTTGGTATACACAATTCCTGAGCTCCGCAGGGTATTCACGCCAAGTCATCTTGAGCTCTTGAGCGAGGCGGAGACTTGCTTCGCGTAGGCGCGGGCATGGGCGAGGATGGCCCCGGAGTCGAGGGTCAACATGCGGCGATGGTCCATGAGTAAGCGGCCGTTGATGATGACGGAATCCACGTCGCTCGCCTTGAGGGCGTAGACCAGCGCGGTGTAGACGCCGTTGTCCGCCGCGTACATGGGCGTAGCGTGAGGCGCGTCAGTGCGAATCAGAATCACGTCAGCCTTTTTCCGTGCTTCCAGCGAACCAATTTCTTCTTCCATGTGAAGAGAGCGCGCGCCATCAATGGTGGCCATGGCGACGACTTGCTCCGCAGGCAAAGCGCGCGGGTCCATGCGGGCGAGCTTCTGCTGCTTCGCGGCGAGGTCCATTTCCTCGAACATGTCGAGATCGTTGTTGCTGGCGGCGCCGTCGGTGGCTAGGCCTTCAGGGACGTTGGCGGCGATTAAATCCACGACGGGACTTGTGCCGCTGGCGAGTTTCATGTTGCTGGAGGGATTGTTTACGCAGCCGACATCGTGAGCGGCGAGGAGTTTTATGTCTGCGGCGTCTACCCAAACGCAATGCGCGGCGGTGACGTCGGGCGCGAGGAAGCCGAGGCTTTCGAGATAGGCGGTGGGCGAGAGGTGATACTTCGCCTGGCTCTGCTGGTTTTCCGTGCGTGTCTCGGAGAGGTGAATCAGAATCGGCGCGTGATATTTGCGGGCGAGCGCGGCGGCGGCTTTGAGAGTGTTCGCGGAGCAGAGATACATGGAATGCGGGGCGATGGCAGGAGTGACGAGCGGATCGTGCTGCCAATGCTGAATGTATTTTTCGGTGTAGGCAAGCATCTGCGGCACGGATTTGTTATCGGGCGCGGGAAAATCGAGAATGGTTTCGCCGAGGACGCCGCGCATGCCGGCTTCTTTGGTGACGCGGGCGGCGTTGTCCTCGAAATAGTACATGTCTGCATAGGTGGTGACGCCGCCGCGGAGCATTTCGAGAATGCCGAGGCGCGTGCCCCATTCGACGAAGTCGGCGGTGACGTTGCGAGCTTCGGCTGGGAAGATGTATTTCTGCAGCCAATCGTTGAGGTCGGAGTCGCCGCCGAGGCCGCGGAAGAGGCTCATGGTGGCATGGGTGTGCCCATTGATGAGGCCGGGCATGACGATTTCATTGTGGGCGTCAATCGCGCGCGAGGCGGTGAAGCTCGAGGCGATTTCGTTTTGCGGGCCAACGGCGATGATGGAATCGCCGCGAATGGCGACGGCGCCGGGATTGTAGATGTGGCGCGCGGAGTCCATGGTGACGACGAGGGCGTTGGTGATGAGGATGTCTGCGCGTCGCGCGGATTGCGCGCGGGCGCGAGGAGCACAGCTGAGAATTGCGAGGAATGCGAGCAGAAATGGAATTGGCGCGGCGGAATGGCGTTTCAAGATGTTCTCCTTGAGGCAGCGATTATCGCAGAAAATGGTGAATTGGGAAGGATGGTCCGGAAGCGGGCCGATGAACAAAATCGGCCCCTACGAACGCGAAATCAAAAGCCTCACGTCAATTCGCGCAGATTCAGCGCGAATGGGACGTGAGCTACAAAGAGGCGTTGTTGCCGAAACGTGCAGGAGAGCGGCGGAAAAAAAATCGGGCCCTACATAACGTAAGCTCCTTCGAGGCGAGATTCTTCGGCGCAAAGTTCGCGCCTCAGAATGACAGGTTGATGCTGAGTCAGCAGTGACGAACGTGAGTGCAGTTACAGATGGGACGAGTCGAAAGGGCGCGGGAGAAGATTCAAGGAGCGCTCGCGCTCGGTTTTGCCGTGCAGATTCGCGAGGATCACCGGAACATCGCCGCAAAATTCCCAAATAATCTGGCGGCACGCGCCGCAGGGAGGCGTAAGCGCGTCGGTATCGGTAACGATGGCGATGGCTTCGAAATCGTGCTCGCCCTCGGAGACGGCTTTGAAAATGGCGACGCGTTCGGCGCAGAGCGTGAGGCCATAGCTGGCGTTTTCGATGTTGCAGCCGCCGTAGATGCGTCCGGACTTGGCGTGCACAGCGGCGCCGACGAAAAATTTGGAGAACGGCGCGTGGGCGTTGTCGCGGGCGGCGCGCGCGGCGGCGATGAGCTGGTCTTCGTTAATCATAATTGTTAATCATGGTTGGTCACTTCTTCAGGGGCTGAAGCCCAATCTTGCTGCTCCTCTTTGTCGGAGCTAAAGCTCCGACCCCCTAAAACATGAGGTCGATTCGTGATGGAATCGGCTTGAATAATGACTTCTTGTCACGATCTAGGAAATCCAAACTGACGCACCCAAATTATGCATTCAAACCGGCGGCAATGCGAGGGATGACTGCGCGGAGGAGTGCGATGAACTGGCCGGAGACGCGGCGGCCGGTTTCGAGAACTTCGGCGTGGTCGAGCGGCTTGTTGAGAATGCCGGCGGCCATGTTGGTGACGCAGGAAATTCCGAGAACGCGCAGGTGCATGTGACGCGCGGCGATGACTTCGGGAACAGTGGACATGCCGACAAGATCGGCGCCGATGGTGCGGAGGTAACGAATTTCGGCGGGCGTTTCGTAGCTGGGGCCTGGAACCGCGGCGTATATGCCTTCGTGCGGCGTGATGCCGAGGCGCCGCGCTTCTTCGAGCGCAATGGCGCGCAAGCTTGCGGAGTAGGCTTCGCTCATGTCGGGGAAGCGCGGGCCGAAGCGCTCGTCGTTCGCGCCAGTGAGCGGATTCTTGCCGAGCAAATTGATATGGTCGCGGATAATGACGAGCGCGCCCTGATCGTAGTTGGTGTTGATGCCGCCAGCGGCGTTGGTGAGGATGACGGTGCGAATTCCGAAGCGAGCGAGCGCGCGAATGGGGAAGACGACTTCAGCGGGCGAGTAGCCTTCATACAAATGAATGCGCCCCTGCATTGCCGCGACGGGAACGCCGGAAGTTTTACCGATGACGAGCTGTCCGGCGTGGCCGACGGCGGTCGAGCGCGGAAAATGCGGGATGCGCGCGTAGGGAATGCGCGTGGCGCTGTCGAGTTCGTCGGCGAAAGCGCCGAGGCCGGAGCCGAGGACGACGGCGATTTGCGGGCGAAGTTTCGCATGCGCGCGAATGAATTTCGCGGCGGCGTCGGCGCGCGCGAATTCACGGCGAGCGTCGGGCTTCTTCGAGAGCGATGGCGCGGAGTTTGCGCGAGCTTTCATTTGAGCATGATGCCGGCAATGGCGGCAGACATGAGATTCGCGGCGGTGCCGGCGAGCATGGCGCGGATGCCGAGGCGCGCGAGCTCGTCTTTTTTATTGGGAGCAAGCGCGCCGATCCCGCCGATTTGAATTCCAATGGAGCTGAAATTCGCGAAGCCGCAGAGCGCGTAGGTGGCGATGGTAAAGGAGCGCGGATCGAGCACGGCTTTCATCGGACCGAGGCGACCGTAGGCGATGAGCTCGTTCAAAACCATGCGCGTGCCAAGCAGGCTGCCGATTTGTCCGGCGTCATGCCAGGGAACGCCGATGAGCCAGGCGATGGGCGCGAGAATCCAGCCGAAGATCTGTTCAAGGCTGGAGGGAAAAACCGTGAATCCGTGACGGGCGAGAAGGTTGTGTGCGCCGCCGAGAATTCCGTCACACAAATAAATGATGGCGATGAAGGAAATGAGCATGGCGGCGACGTTGAGTGCGAGATGCAAGCCGTCAATGGTGCCGCGCGAAAGAGCGCCGAGCGCGTTGGGATCTTTTTCGAGATTGGCCATTTCGACGCGGCCGGCGGTGACCGGCTTTTCGGTTTCCGGCACCAGCATCTTCGAGAGGAGCAGCGTGCCGGGGGCGGTCATGATGACGGCGGTGATGAGGTGCTTGGCGTCCACGCCGAAGGCGATGTACGCGGCCATGATTCCACCAGAGACGTGAGCCATGCCGCTAGTCATAATGGTCATGAGTTCAGAGCGCGTGGCTTCGGGGAGGAATGGGCGAATGGTGAGCGGCGCTTCGGTCTGGCCCATGAAAATGCTGGCGGCGATGTTGAGCGATTCGGCGCCGCTCGCGGCCATCAGGCGCGTCATGGCCTTGGCGGCCTGCTTCACGATGAACGGCATAATGCCGTAGTAGTAGAGCACGGCGAAAATCGCGGCGATGAAAATAATCGTGGGCAGAACTTGAAACGCGAAAAGCAGGCCGAGCTTGGAATTTTTCGCGCCGAGGTCGCCGAAGACGAACATCGAGCCATAGTAGGAATAGTCGAGGAGTTTGGTGACCGCTTCGCCGATGACGGAGAAGATTTCGCGGCCGATATTCGTATCGAGAACGATGAACGCGAAGAGGATTTGCAGGCCGAGGCCCCAGGCGATTGTTTTTTTGCGAATGGCTTTGCGATTGGTTGAAAACAAATAGGCGAGGCTGAGAATCACAGCCATGCCGAGAAGGCCGATCCAGTGCCGGTGCATTTTCCTCCCCCGAAAATGCAAACGCTGCGATGCCTTGCAAAAGCGACGATTCTGATGATGATTCTACCGATGAAAATTCGCGCTGCTCGACGACCTATGCGCCGATGACTTTGCGCACGAGCGGCTGCGGCTTCGGCGGCGCATCAGCGATTTCGAAACTGCGCGCGAGCAGGTCCATGGTTTCGCGCACGCGCGAGTCCGAACTGTAATGCACGGTGCAAAGCGTTTCGCCCGCGCGAACGGCGTCGCCGCATTTCTTGCCCAGAACAATGCCTACGGCCGGATCGATGGCGTCGTCCTGCCTTTCGCGTCCGCCGCCGAGAATCACGCAAGCTCGGCCGATTT
>DASUAV010000233.1:0-10875 GCA_035763605.1 Candidatus Acidiferrales bacterium | reverse complement strand
TGCGTATCGAAAATGGAGATTTCGCCGTTACGGCAACCGACGAAGAGCCGATGATCCACGGAATCCACCGCGGCCGGAACATTTTGTTTGCACAACTTGACGAGCCAACTGGTAATGACGGTGTTTTTACCGCGATCCACGACGTCAACGGCGTTTTTTGCGGTATCGTTCGCGTAGAGGCGCGAATTTGAAGTGTCGAGAGCCATGGCTTCGACGTGAGGACTGTCGAGTTTGATGTCAGCCGTTCTTGCATTTTTGTTCATGTCAATGATGCTTATGAAGGATTGCGGCGAATGGGCATCCTCACCTCCATTGACGACGTAGAGATTGCGCATGGTTTGATCATAGGCAACGGAATCGGCATCCACCTGCAGCTTGATCGTTTTGAGCAGGCGATAGGATTTTCCGTCGAAGATTTTTACCGCGCCTGCGCCGCCGTCGGTGACGTAAATGCGATCGCCACTCTGACGAAAGACAATCGCATGGGGAATCTGCACGGCCGTGATGCGATGGAGCAGCATTCCGGTTTGTAGATTCAAGACGAGAACTTCATGCATTGATTCCGCCGCGAGAAACAGGCGCCCGCCCTGGAGGTCAACTCCGAAGTGATCGAAGCGGCCTTTCACTTCGGCGGGCAACTTGATTCGGTGAACGAGGCGGAGCGGTTCGGCCGATTGAGGAGCGGCGATGAGGCTCGGCACGGTAGCGAAAAGCAGCAAACAGTTGATGAGAGCGCATTTTAAGGGCCGGAAGTTGTTCTTGAGGTAAGCGGGAAGCACCGGAGGTCTCCATTCCAGGGTGGGAAACTAGAATACGGTGTGACCGCGGCAGGAGGCAAGCACGAAAGGCGCCTCGGAGGTGCGGTGCGTCGGCGTGATTAGGAAGTGTGCAAATATTTGCGGATGTTCAGAAGAACGCGAGCGAGCATGGGTTGAGTGAGGCGTCCGGTGAAGGTGTTCTGCTGGCTGGGATGATATGAGGCGAAAACGCGTGGAAGGCCGCCGGGCAACTGATGAATCGCGCCGTGAGCGAAAGGATAGGCAGCGTGGCTGGAGATGAGACCCTGGTCTTTGAGAATTTGGAGGTAAGCGCGAAGAGCGATGCCGCCGAGGGCGAGGATGGCTTTCGGCGTGAGAATGCGTAATTCTTGTTCGAGATACGGACGGCAGTTTTGGAATTCGGAAGGCAGCGGCTTGTTTGCGGGAGGCGCACAGCGGACGGCGACGCCGATGTAAGCTTTTTTTAATTTTAGACCATCGTCGCGAGACATGGATTTCGGCTGGTTGGCGAATCCGGCGCGATGCAGAGCTTCAAAAAGGAAATCGCCGGAGCGGTCGCCGGTGAACGCGCGGCCGGTGCGGTTGCCGCCGTGAGCGGCGGGAGCGAGGCCAATAATAAGAAGTTGCGCTTGCGGATCGCCGAATCCTGGGATTGGTTTGCCCCAGTAATCGCAATCCTGAAATGCGCGGCGCTTAGAGCGGGCCACGGCTTCGCGAAACTGCACTAAACGTGGGCATTTTCGGCAGGAAATGATTGTTTCGTTGAGGATTTTTAATTTGTTTGCTTGCGATGGCGGCATTCGATTTTTTGGATGGCCGGATGATCGCGGCGATAAATTGACACCGCGGCAAGGCGCAGACTAGCATATTCGCAGTGATTTCCCTCGCCTGAGCGGGGACTGCAATTCGTTTGTCATCTTAGGCAAAGTTTGCAATGGAAGCAAAGACGGAAGCCAAAAGTATCCTTGCGCAAATTGTGGAGCGGCGGCGCGAGTCCGTTGCGCACCGGAAACGCGTGCTGCCCGATGTAGCGCTGAAAATTGCGGTGGAAAAAAAATCCGCGCCTGTACGCGATTTTGCGGCCGCGCTCGCGCGCGATGGTTTGAATGTGATTGCGGAGCTGAAAAAAGCGTCGCCGTCGCGGGGATTGCTGTGCGCGGATTATCAGCCCGCGAAGACTGCGCCGGAGTTCGAGGCCGGCGGAGCGGCAGCACTCTCTGTGCTCACCGAGGAAGACTTCTTCCAGGGATCGTTGGCCGATTTGAAAGAGGTGGCGAAAGCCACGCACATCCCCATTCTGCGCAAAGATTTCATTGTGGATCCGTGGCAGGTCTGGGAGACGCGCGCGGCGAACGCGGATGCGTTCTTGCTGATCGCGGCGATACTCGATGATGCCGCGCTGTGTGGGCTGCTTGCATTGGGACGCCAGCTTGGCATGGAAGCGCTGGTGGAAGCGCACTCCGAAGTAGAATTGAGGCGAGCGATTGACGCCGGCGCGAAAATCGTCGGCGTCAACAATCGCGATTTGAAGACGTTCGAGGTGAGGATCGAAACATCGCTGCGTCTGGCGCAGCACATTCCGGAGGAATGTATCGCGGTGAGCGAGTCGGGAATTCGCACGCATGACGATTTATTGCGGCTGCGCGAAGCGGGATTTGACGCGTTTCTTGTCGGCGAGCACTTAATGACCAAGGCAGATCCGGCGGCGGCGCTGGCGGGAATTCTTGGAAGGCAAACATAAGATGGAAAGCCAGACGCGAGTAAAAATTTGCGGCATAACCAACTGGACGGATGCAAAGGCCGCAATGGATGCGGGCGCGGATGCGCTGGGATTCAATTTTTACCCGAAGAGTCCCAGAAGGATTTCCATTTCGCACGCACGTGAGATTATTCGGCATATGCCGACGCACGTGAGCGCCGTGGGGGTGTTCGTAAACGCGAGCGAGTCCGAAGTGCTGAGGACAGTGAAAGCAGCAGGGCTCAATGTCGTGCAGCTTCATGGTGATGAGGGCCGCCGAACGGTCAGCAGCATTTCGCGGCGCGTTCCGGTGATAAAGGCATTTCGCGTGGGCCCGCGTTTTCGCGTGGAGCATTTGCGAAAATACGGCGATGCGGCGGCATTTTTGCTCGATGGATTTGATGGGAATGCATACGGCGGCACAGGCAAGACTTTTCGATGGCAGATTGCGAGCGAGGCGAAGCAGTTCGGGCCGATCATTTTGGCAGGCGGGCTTAAAAACAAGAATGTAGCCGCGGCGATTCGGGAAGTTCGACCGTTCGCGGTGGATGTTTGCAGCGGAGTTGAAGCGGTACCCGGCAAAAAAGACCTAAAGAAGCTGCGAGCTTTGATGGCTACGGTCAAGGGGGCTCGGTGAGCAATGATGAATAGTGCGACCACAGCAAAACGGATGCCGGATGCGCGCGGGCGCTTTGGCGCGTATGGCGGAAGGTATGTTCCGGAAACGCTGATGGCTCCACTAGAGGAGCTGGAGCGAGCATATGAAGCGGCGCGTGCCGATGCTAAGTTTCAGGCCGAAGTAGACAATTTGCTGAGAAATTTTGCGGGGCGTCCCACGCCGCTGCAATTTGCCGAGCGGCTGACGCGGAAACTAGGCGGAGCGAAAATCTATTTGAAGCGCGAAGATTTGCTGCACACCGGCGCGCACAAAATCAACAACTGCATCGGTCAGGGCTTGCTGGCCAAGAGGATGGGCAAGAGCCGCGTCATAGCCGAAACGGGAGCGGGGCAGCATGGAGTCGCAACGGCAACGGTCGCAGCGAGGCTCGGCTTGGAATGCACGGTGTACATGGGCACGGAAGACATGGAGCGGCAGCGGCTGAATGTTTTTCGGATGCGGCTGCTGGGCGCGGAAGTTGTGGGAGTGAACGCGGGAAGCAAAACGCTCAAAGATGCGATTAACGAGGCGATGCGCGATTGGGTGACGAATGTGCGGACGACTCATTACCTGCTCGGTTCGGTGCTTGGGGCGCATCCGTATCCCATGATGGTCAGGGATTTTCATCGCGTGATTGGAAGAGAAGCGCGCGAGCAGATTCTCGCGGCGGAGAAGCGGTTGCCGGATTGGCTTTTTGCATGCGTGGGCGGCGGGTCGAACGCGATTGGGCTGTTTTATGAATTCCTGCAGGACGCACAGGTGAAGATGGTCGGAGTGGAAGCGGGCGGGCGCGGCAGTTCGCTTGGCGAACATGCGGCTCGTCTTACGGCAGCGCAGGGATTCGGAGGAGCGCGTCCCGGCGTGTTGCAAGGGACCCATACTTACGTTCTGCAGGATGCGAACGGGCAGATTGCGACCACGCATTCGATCTCGGCAGGGCTGGACTATCCGGCGGTTGGGCCGGAACACGCGTGGCTCGCGGAGGAATCGCGCGCGGAATATACCGCGGTCAGCGACGATGAGGCCATTGAAGCATTGCGCACGATGGCGCGGCTGGAGGGAATTATTCCGGCGCTCGAATCGTCGCATGCCGTGGCGGAAGTGATGAAACGCGCTCTGAAGATGCGCAAGGACGAGATTGTGATTGTGAACTTAAGCGGGCGCGGCGATAAGGACATGGAGATTTTGGCAAAGTATGTCTGAACGAGCGAGCACAGCCGCGCGGACGAAAACGAGAATCACGCGCCGATTCGAAGAGCTTGCGGAACGCGGCGAACTGGGCCTTGTTGCGTATGTGACGGCCGGCGACCCGTCGCTTGTTGCTACCGAAGAAATCGTGCTTCGCGCGGCGGAAGCGGGCGCGAATGTAATTGAACTGGGGATTCCGTTCAGCGATCCGGTCGCTGACGGCCCTACGATTCAGCGAGCAAGCGAACGCGCTCTTCGCGGCGGGACGACCCTGGCGAAGGTTATTGAACTGGTTGGAGCACTGAGGAACAAAACGGAAGTTCCCATCGTGCTCTTCGGATATTTCAATCCGATTTTGCAAATGGGATTGGCGGAGTTTTCGCATCGAGCGGCAACGGCCGGGGCTGACGGCGTGCTGGTGACGGATATGACGCCCGAGGAATCCGGTGAATATTGCGCCGCGATGCACGCGAACGGGCTCGATACGATTTTTCTGGCTGCGCCGACTTCGACCGATGAGCGATTGCGGCGCATCGCGGAGGTGTCGACAGGTTTTGTGTACGTGATTTCACGCACTGGCGTCACCGGCGCGAAAGATTCGCTGCCGGAAGAGCTTCCGGCAATGGTGCGGCGGGCGCGGAATTTTATTTCTCTCCCCATCGCTGTTGGATTCGGCATTTCCGTTCCCGCGCAAGTGACGGTATTGGGCGGAATCGCGGACGCAGCGGTTGTCGGCTCGTCGCTCGTAGCGGAAATTGAAAAGGCATCTTCGGCGAACGAAGCGGCGCAGGCGGTTGCGGCGCGCGTGCGAAACTTGAAAGAGGCTGCAAAACGGGGAGTGAGCCGAAGAGGATAATTTCTCGTATCTTTCCGGCTACTTCTATTCACATCTTAAGTAATCCAGCCATGCACGCAGAACACCAAATCCGGCGAATCGCTATCGTGGGCGCGGGGCTTATGGGCACGTCGTTCGGAATGGCTGCCGGAAAAGCTCTGCCGGACGCGTTGATTATCGCCTATGACAGGCCGCAAGCAGCGGAAAAATTGCGCGCGCGAGGGCTTCGCTGGGAAATCACGGACGATTTGGTACGCGTCGTGCGTGAGGCAGAGCTGGTTTATGTTGCATTGCCGGTCAGCGCAACCATTCAACTGCTGCCGGAAATCGCGGTGCATTGCAGAGCAGATGCGCTGGTAACGGATGCAGGCAGCACCAAGGCTCAGATTTGCGACGCGGCGAAGCGGTGTTTTGGCTCCGGTGAACGCGCTGCAAAGTTTCTTGGCGGACATCCTATTGCCGGTAAGGAATTGAGCGGCGCGGGACATGCGGATGCCGGCATTTTTCATGGTGCGAAGTACGCGCTGATTGGAGACGCGTCCGAGGAATCGCGGGATTTGCGGGTTGCGCGTTTCGTCGAATTGCTCGGCAGAATGGGCGCTGAGCCCGTGTGGATTGACGCGGAGACGCACGATTGGGCCTTGGCGGTTGTTTCGCACATGCCGCAGCTTGTTTCGATTGCGCTCGCACGCGTCATTGCGGATGAGACGGACGAAACGGGTCTGCCGGCGTCGCTTGCGGGGAATGGATTGCGCGACATGCTGCGAATCGCGGGGAGCAGTTATGAGATGTGGCGCGATATTTGTCTGACGAATGCCGGCAATCTGGCGCGTTCGCTGGATCGCACGGCGCAAGCGATTGATTTCCTGCGTACGCATCTGAAAAGCTGGGAACTGGCGGACGAATTTCGCGCGGCAAACGATGTTTACAAATCCCTTGGCGGCATGCGCTGAATATCCGGCAACTGATAAGATAAAATCGCATGGAAGCAAAACGAGAGGCAGCATAGGTAATGGATAAACGCGTTGCAAACGCCGAGGCGGCCATTAAAAACGTCCACGATGGCGCCATGATTCTCGTCGGCGGATTCGGAATGTGCGGTGTTCCGGAGCATTTGCTGCGCGCGCTGCGCGCCCGAGGCACGAAAAATCTCACGCTCGTTTCGAATAATGCCGGGACCGACAACTACGGAATCGGCTGGTTGCTGGAATCGAAGCAAGTGAAGAAAATGATCGCCAGTTACGTGGGCGAGAACAAACGGTTCGAGAGCCTGGCCTTGAGCGGCGAGATTGAAGTGGAGTTGAATCCGCAAGGGACGCTCGCGGAACGGATCCGCGCAGGCGGAGCGGGAATTCCGGCGTTTTTTACACCGACGGGTTACGGAACGATTGCCGCGGAAGGAAAAGAGACGCGCACGTTCGATGGCAGGAATTACGTGATGGTTCCATGGCTGCGCGGCGATTTTTCATTTGTAAAAGCATGGCGCGGGGACCGCTGGGGGAATTTGGTGTACCGCAAGACAGCGCGAAATTTCAACGCTCCGATGGCCACCGCAGGAAAGTACGTGATCGCCGAAGTCGAGCAACTCGTGGAGCTTGGCGAGCTTGAGCCGGACAGAATTCATACGCCCGGTATATTTGTCGACGCGATTTTCCAGGGCGAGAATTACAGCAGGCCGATTGAGAAGAAGACGCTTCAAAAGGCTTGATCAAAAGCGCCGATGCCAACAGCGGAAAAAATGGATAAACGAGAGTTCATCGCGCGGCGCGTCGCGCAGGAATTGCACGACGGCAACTACGCGAACTTAGGAATCGGGCTTCCGACGCTGGTACCGAATTTTCTGCCGCCCAAAGTGGAAGTGCTGCTGCAATCCGAAAATGGAATGCTCGGCGTGGGGCCGTATCCACGAGCAGGCGAAGAGGACGCGGACTTAATCAACGCGGGCAAAGAGACCATCACAGAAATTCCAGGTTGCTGCTACTTCTCGAGCGCCGACTCCTTCGGCATGATACGCGCCGGACGCATTGACGTGACTGTGCTTGGCGCATTGCAGGTGGACGAAAAAGGCAATCTGGCAAATTGGGCCATTCCCGGGAAAATGTTGAAGGGAATGGGCGGCGCGATGGATCTGGTGGCAGGAGCAAAGCGGGTAATCATCGCGATGGAGCACACGAACAAGGACGGGCAGCCAAAAATTCTGAAGAGTTGCACGCTACCGTTGACGGGCATGGGCGTGGTGAAAATGATTGTGACCGAACTGGCGGTGATTGATGTCACCGCGCAAGGTTTGGCGCTGCGCGAAATCGCGCCGGGAATCACGCCGGAGATGGTGCAGAAAGCGACCGAAGCGCGTTTGCAGATTCCATCGAATCCGAAAGTCATTAACGTCTAAGCGCGGGAGCACGGGTTTTGGATTCCAGGACAGCATCTGCGGGGATATTCTGAGGCGCATGGAGCCGCATTCCATCGTAATCGTCAGCTTGCACAGCCCGAAGGAGCGGCTGTGGGGAGAGCTGGTGGAAATTTCCGTCGCGGGCGTTACGCTGCGCGGAATCGATCTGGGCTCTTTCGACGATTTCGTGCGCCAGGTTTTGCATCCGGAGGGCGAGCGCATCGGATTGCCCACGCTATTTTTCCCGATGCAGCGCGTGGAACGCATCGCACTGGACGAGCCGCGCGGGTCCATTCCTTCGATGGCGGAGAAGTTCGCGCTCAAGATTGGCCAAACGCTGACCGACTATCTGTCGCAATTTGCCTGATGCCTTCGAACAATTCGTGAAAAGCCCATGAAAACTCCAGTTTTCAGCGTTCCCAATCAAATCACTTTCCTGCGGATGGGATTTCTCCCTTTTCTGATTATCGCGATTCGTTACAGCCGCTACGACTGGGCGCTGGGCTTGCTCATCGCGGCGGGGTTGAGCGACGGACTCGACGGACTGCTGGCGCGAAAGTTGAATCAAAAAACGCAGCTCGGCACTTTTCTGGACCCCATCGCGGACAAACTGCTGCTTTCTTCGTGCTATCTCATGCTCGCATTCAAAGGAAGAATTGCCTGGTGGCTCGCCATCCTAGTGCTGGGGCGGGATGCGCTGATTCTGATTGCCTGCGCGGTGATACTGCTGGTCGTCGGCTACATGACTTTTCCGCCGAGCCTGTACGGAAAATTGAATACCACGTTTCAGATTCTGCTGGTGCTGGTGGTCATTTTGGCTGAGGTGTTTCCATTTCCGGTGCTGCATTCTTTCCGATTCGTGCTCGTATATCTGGTCGCCGCGTTTACGATCCTTTCTGGATTGCATTACAGCGTGAGCGTGGCGCGCAGGCTATAAATTGCTGCTATGAAGTTTCCCTAATAACGCGATTTGTGATGTGAATTCAGCGCATGAAAAAGTGGCTGCGCAATGCGAAAGAAACCATGAAGCCGAAGCTAATCAGAACGGCGGCTGCTGTAATCCATGCGAGAGCATAGGCGCGTTTACGTTCCCCGGTATTCGATGGCTGCCGATCGACCATCAGCCTACCGAGAATGAATCCTGTAATTCCTCCACCCAAATGCGCCATGTTGTCTATGCCCGGGAAGAAAAGGCCCCAAAGCACAAGATAGATAATCCAGCGGAAAATCTGTGACCGCAGTTGCTGCATACCAGCGCCGCGCCGGCCATAGGTCATGGCAAGCAGCAATCCAATCAGCCCGACAATAGCTCCTGAGGCGCCGATCGCTACCCCCGTCGTCGCCAGATGAAAAGCGCGCAGAATGCCGATGTATCCGCTTGCCGAGCTCAGAACGTAGCCGCCGATTCCGCAAACCACGAAGATAAAGAAATAGCGCGCGGAGCCGTATACCTCTTCGATGGTGGGGCCGAGGTCAATGAGCACCCACATGTTGAATCCGATATGCACGAGGCTGCCGTGAAGAAAACAGGCAGTGATGAAACGCCACGGTTGCACCAGGTTGTAAGGCAAAGGCAATGAAGCTCCGAGGCTGAGGAGAATCTGGGAAGGGATCGAGCCAATCCCGAATAGGGCGCCTAAACCGCCTCCCTGCGGGGCAATGGGAAAGCCAAAGCGCACCGCGAGCAACAGGCTGATGCCGTAGAGAAGGCAACAAGCTCCTAGAACCAGATACGTAACAGGCGATTGCGAGGGAAGGTACTTCGAGAGCGAGCGGCTCATGGCCGCCATGGAAAACGTCAGGCTCGCGCCGCATTGATGGCAACGATTGGCCGTCGAACCGACCAGCGTGCCGCACGCGGGACACAAACGCGGACGCCGCTGCTTTTCCTCCGAGCCGGATCCGGAGAAAAAGCGCTCGCGCCATCGGTCAAATTTCCAGCGCCAACGAGGTGAAAGAGGCAATGGTTTCCTTGCGGCAGCGTAACCGCGTTCCTATAATACCGAAAAACTGTTCATTCACGTGCCGGAACGGAGAGCAGAATGCGAGAGAGGTGTTTATCGCTCAACCTAAGGCAGCGTTCTTCACCGAGCCTTCTGCTGGTTACCATTCTTGCCGGCATCCTCGCTGGATGCGCGCATCGGCAGCCCGTCGTGAGTCCGCCGGCGCCAACACCGGCTCCGAACGCGCCGGTGACTTCGCGGCCGGTTCCATCGAGGCCGGGCGCTCTGCCCGGCCAATTCACCGAAGAGGGCATGGCTTCCTGGTACGGCGCTCCGTTCAATGGCCGCCGCACGTCGAATGGAGAAGTTTACAACATGCGCGAATTCACCGCCGCGCATCGCACGCTGCCGTTCAATGCCGTGGTGCGCGTGACGAATCTGGGCAACGGCAGGCATGTGGACGTGCGAATCAATGACCGTGGGCCGTTTGTAGCGAATCGAATCATCGATCTCTCCTACTCAGCCGCGGAAGCGATCGGAATGGTGGGGCCGGGCACGGCGCGCGTGCGTTTGGATTTGATTGGCGGACCGGATCCTAGTGTGGGCTTCTTCGGCGTTCAGGTGGGAGCGTTTCAGGTGGAGCAAAATGCGCAGCGCCTGCGGGAACGGCTGAGTGCGCGCTACGCCCCGGTGAATATCGTGCAGTTCGCTTCGTCGAACGGCGTCTTTTATCGCGTGCGCGCGGGACGTTTGCCGAGCGAAGAGGCCGCGCATGAATTGGCGAGTGAAATTGCAGCCCAGGAGCACATGACCGCATTGGTGGTGCGGCTTGATAATTGAATAGCTTTGATTGATTCGCTCAGCTCTTGAGCTCAAGCTGCGTGGTTTCCAAAGCGCGCACCGCGCTTTCAGGAGGCGCGCCCTGCGCCATCTGCTCCACATTGCTCTGCAGACGATCTAGTTTGCTGCCCGCCTCGTCGTGACACTGTTGCGCATGCCGTAGATGATTGCCGAGCGTATCGTACATCTTCACGAAAGAATCGAGTTGTACCTGCAAGCCGCCGAGGCTCGCGTAAAGCCGCCGCGCATTCTCCTCGACCTGCATGCCGCGCAATCCGACGAGAATCATGATGAGATACGCGTGCAGCGTATTGGGCGAAACGGCGAAAACCTTCTTTCCGCGGCAAAAGTCATCCAACCGGCCGAGTTTTCCTTCAGAAGTCATCAGAAATTCGTAGTAGATGCCCTCGGAAGGGATGAACATCAGGGCGAAATCGAGAGTGCCTTCATCCTGCAAAATATATTTTTCGGAAATGGATTCGGCGTGTTTGCGCACCGCCTG
>DASUAV010000232.1:0-8414 GCA_035763605.1 Candidatus Acidiferrales bacterium | reverse complement strand
TCGACGGAAACGATTGCCGTTTCACTGTCCTGGCGGCGCTTGCGTTCCATGGCGAGTTCGTGGCCGATTTTTCCGGTACACAGCAGAACGCGCTGCGCATCGTGCGCTTCCGAATCGGGCAGGACGTTCTGGAAGCGGGGCAGAGAAAGATCGGCGATCGCCGATGCCGCGGCGGGATGGCGCAACATGCTCTTAGGGGTAAAGACGACCAGCGGTTTGCGCCACGTGCGCAACGCCTGCCGTCGCAGCAGATGGAAATACTGCGCGGCGGTGGAGGGATGGCATATCTGCATGTTCTGCCGCGCGGCGAGTTGCAGAAACCGTTCGATGCGCGCGCTGGAATGCTCGGGCCCCTGGCCTTCGTAGCCGTGCGGGAGCAGCAAAACTAATCCGGAGAGCAGCCGCCATTTATCTTCACCCGCGGCGACGAACTGATCAATGATCACCTGGCCGCCGTTCGCGAAATCCCCGAACTGCGCTTCCCAGAGCACGAGAGTTTCTGGAAAATCACGGCTGTAGCCGTACTCGAAGCCCATCACGCCGGCTTCAGAAAGAGAGGAGTTGTACGCTTCGAAGCGCGCCTGCTCGGGCGAGAGATGGGCGAGGGGCACAAATTCATTTTCATTCTGCGTGTCAATTAATGCCGCGTGGCGCTGATTGAAAGTTCCGCGCTTGCTGTCTTCTCCGCTCAAACGGACGGCAATGCCGTCCACCAGCAGGGAGGCGAAGGCGAGAGCTTCGGCCATGCCGTAATCCACGGGCATTTTTCCCGCGCCCATGGCGGCACGCTGCTCCAGAAGTTTTTTGACTTTGGGATGAATCGAAAAATCCGGCGGGTAAGTTGTTACTTTTTCACTGAGAATGCGCAGAGCGTCCTGCGGAATTCCCGTGTCCACTTCGTATTCGGGTTTGTAGACGCCGCCTTTGAAATTGCGCCAGTAACCAGGCAACTGCCAGAGGCGCGGAATCTTTTCGAGAGCGACAGCTTTTTTTTGCGCAGACTCGAAGTCCGCGCGCACCTCGGCGACAGTTTCGGCGGGATCTACTCCGGCTTTTTCGGCGTAAAGTTTCCAGAGCGGCGGATGCGCTTGAATTTTGCGATAGCGCAACGGCTGGGTAATCGTAGGATCGTCAATTTCGCTGTGGCCGTGGCGGCGATACCCAATTAAATCGATCACCACAGGGCTGTGAAATGTGTAGCGATACTCGACCGCCATTTTGGCGACGCGCACGACGGCGTCGGGATCTTCGGCGTTCACGTGGAAAATCGGGACGGGCAGGCGCTTGACGAGATCGGAAGCGAATCGCGAAGACTGGCATTCGGCAGGAACGGCGGTGAAGCCGATCAAATTGTTGAGAATGATGTGAATGCTGCCGCCGGTGGAATAGCCCTCGATCATCAAGAAATTCAGCGTCTCAGCCCAAGTTCCCTGTCCGGCGAAAGCGGCGTCGCCATGCATGACCAGCGCGAGGACCTGCTCGGTTCCTTTTTCGCCTCGGCGCATTTGCTTTGCGCGAGCGCGCCCCAGCGCGACGGGGTCTACGGCTTCGAGATGGCTGGGATTCGAAACGAGGTGAATTCCAATCAGGCGGCCGTCGCGAGTTTTGTATTCGCCCGTGGCGCCGATGTGGTATTTGACATCGCCGCCACCCAACTCGCTGCGCGCATCAATTTCTTCGAAGCGGGCGAAAATATCTTCCGCAGGCCGCCCGACGACGTGAATCATGACGTTCAAGCGGCCGCGGTGGCTCATTCCAATGACGACTTCGTCCGTGCCGCGTTCGGCGGCAGTTTCCAGAGTTTCGTCGAGCAGAGGAATCAGCGCGGTAAGTCCTTCGAGCGAAAAGCGTTTGTTGCCGAGATAGCGGCTTTGCACGACCTGCTCAAAAAGATCGGCGCGGACGAGCCGTTCGAGAATGCGCGTGCGGTCAGGTTCCGATGACGCAGATTCCATGCGCTCCTGAATCCAGCGGCGGCGCTCGACATCGGGAATGTGCATGAATTCGGCGCCGATCGTGCCGCAGTAGATTCGGCGCGCTTCGTCGGCGAAGTCCCCAGTGAGCGCATCGAGCTCCGGAAACGGCTGCGGCTTCAAATCGCCGAGCGGATCGAGATCGGCCTGGTAAGCGCCCCAGCGGCGAAACGCGTCAAAAATAGCTTCGCGGCGCGCATCCTGCTTTTCGGAGATTGTGTTTTCTTCGATGACGGCTGATTTGTTCTTCAATGCTGTCCCTGTTTGCTGATTTGAATTGCAAATACAAACAATTCGATGACGTACCCAGCGCTTCTATCCTTCGGACATGCGGCGCAAAAGCACGAGCTGGCCGAGGTGATATGCATTATGGTCCGCGGCCACGAGCGCTTCGCGCAGAATTGTCTGTCCATCGCCGTGCGCGATGCGCTCGAATAAACCCGTTTTTGGATCGCTGATTAATTTTTTCAGGTCTTCGAGATGGCGGCCAAAGGCTTTGGCGCTTTTCTCCCACGCGTCGGAAGAGGGCGGAGTGTCCGCAGGAGGCCAGTAGCCCTCAGGAAACTGCGGGGACACGTGCTTCGGGTCGCGGGAAAATTCCAGAATGTCCCAAAGAGCGATGCGCATGTGCTCGAGCAACTGCCACGGACTGTGCGGCGAACCCTGCGGCTTCGTTCCCTGAAGTTCGACTGGGAAATCGGCAAGCGCTTCCTTCCAGGAAATGTGGGCGTGGCCGCCGTCCAGAAGGTGGCGAAGCTGTTCGCGGATGATCTGTGCGCCTGCTGAGCTGGATTGCTTTTTCGCAGCGCGTGGTGCGGTGCGTTTCGCAGCAGTTCTATGTTTTTTGGATTTCACATAACCATTTTAGGCGCTCGGCACAGGCCGGTCAACGCGGGCACGAATACGGAAATTCGGAATGAGCTGCTTGCGGAGAAGGACGAGCGGGGCGGATAATCGCGGCCAGCCAAGAGAGCGTAGTGCGCGGCTTACTCGCGAGGAGGACAAGATGATAACAAACAGCTTGCGGATATTGACCAGCCGGCGGCAATTCGGCAAGTCCATGGGAACAATTGTTGCGGGAGCATACCTTTCGCCTTCGGTGTTGCAGGGCGTGGCCGGGGGACGCCTGAAAGGACTTTCGCGCGACGGCGCGATCCTCATCAATTCGAATGAGAATCCTTACGGGCCTTCTGCGCGTGCGATTGCGGCGATTACCGGATCCGAGGGAGTGGCGTGCCGCTATCCGGATGATCTGTACGCAAGGGCGCTTGAAACGATGGCGGAATTGAATCACGTGCAGCCGGAAAATGTGGCGCTGGGCTGCGGCTCGACGGAAATTTTGCGCGTGTGCGATGCGGCGTTTGTGGGAACGGACAAAAAGCTCGTCGTCGCGGAACCTACGTTTGAGGCGGTGACTTATTACGCGACGGTGTGCCGCGCGAGCACAGTAAAAGTTCCGCTGACGGCGGACTTCCGTCACGATCTTCCGGCGATGGCGAGAGCTTGCGATGGCGGAACGGGACTCGTTTACGTGTGCAATCCGAACAACCCGACGGGGACAATCAACACGCGGGCGGAATTTACGGAGTTTATTTCGAAGGTGCCGACGACGACTTATGTGCTGGTGGACGAGGCGTACTTCCATTTCGTCGAGAAGCCGGCGTATACGAGCGTAATTGACATGATTTCGGAGCATCCGAATCTGATTGTGACGCGGACGTTCTCGAAAGTGTATGGAATGGCGGGAATGCGGCTGGGGTATGCCATTGCGCAGAAGCAAACGATCGAAGCGATGCACCGTGAATTGCTCTTTGATAATGGAAACGCGGCGGTGCTGGCGGCAGCGGTGGCCAGCGTTCAGGATCCGGATGTGGTTCCGATGAACAAGAAGCGGCTGAATGACAACCGGAAATGGGTGACGGGCGAGCTCGAGAAGTCGGGATACAAGGTGATTCCATCTGAGGCGAATTTTTTCATGGTGGACACCGGCGCAGATGTAGCGCCGGTGGTGCAGGCGTTTCGCGAGCGGAAAATCATGGTAGGACGGAAATTTCCGTCGATGGGGAATTGGCTGCGAGTGTCGGTGGGCAAACCTGAGGAAATGCAGAAATTCCTCGCGGCGTTTCGGGAGATTGTGCCAGCAAGGAAAGCGGCAGCGTAATGGCAGAACAAAGATCAAGCGCTCGCGCGAATGCGAGCGAAAAAATAGCGCGATGAACTTGCAGAGCCTGTCCGCGCAGGCGGTTTAGGCAGGCTTAACCCTGACCGACCGCTTCCGAGGCCGGTGCATTTCCGCCAATGGTGCGGCGGTGCTGGAAACATTCGCGGCAATAAACCGGCCGTCCCTGTGTGGGCTTAAAAGGGACAGTGGTTTCCTTGCCGCACTGCGAGCAGACGGTCTTGGTTTCAACGCGCTGGGCGCTCGAAGCGCCCGGCGCGCTCGTTGCTCCCTGCGCGCGGACTGACTTGCAAGACTTACACCGCTTGGGCTCGTTCTTGAATCCCTTGTCGGCAAAAAACATCTGCTCGCCGGCAGTGAAGACGAATTCCGAACCGCATTCGGCGCATTTCAGGACTTTATCGTGGAATTCCATTGGACGCTCCGGGCCGTAGCCGGGCTGCGGTTACACTTCCGCCGCCCCCAATCAGATGATGCCGAGAATGAAGGGAACTTCGCGCTTTTCCGGATAGGATCAGAACAAAGCTCGTGCCAAGCACCCAAGGAATCCTGCCTAAATTAGTCCTGTTCGCGACGCTGCTTCTTGCGCAAACGTTTGCGTGAGAGAGCCTCTTTGGCCCGGCGCTTCTCTCCAGGCTTCATGTAGTAGCTGTGCTTCTTGATTTCCTTGATGATGTCTTCGCCCTGGACTTTTCGTTTGAAGCGACGGAGAGCATTCTCCAAAGATTCGCCCTCCTGGATAACAACTTCAGCCACGCAAATTCACCCCCCGGTTCAAATGATGCGATTCAAATTATGCTGCAAAGTGGGCACAAAAACGCATCCCCACAGGACATCTATGAGGCGTTTCTAGCGAACCCTATCTCCTAAGTCAAGGAATTAATTTTCGAGAAGGGCGATTCGCAGGCACCTGCAGCCTGATCCCTATTTTGCTAATAAAGTAACGAGATAAGCAAGCGAAAAGGGTAAGGGAAGAATAGCGAGGCGAGGCGGAGTGACCGGACAAGAGGGGAATTCATCGAGTTGAAAGGTAAGTAGATGCCGCGCGAGGAAGCGGAAGTTGTTAAAATGAACTGGCGAGGGTGGCGTTCGCAATGTCGCTGATGAAAAACGCGATTGGAGTGCTGCTGGCCGGAGGGCAGGGAGAGCGGCTGTGGCCTCTGACGCGTGATCGCGCGAAGCCGGCGGTGCCGTTCGGGGCGATCTACCGAATCATTGACGTGACGCTGTCGAACTGCCTGAACAGCGATTTGCGGCGGGTTTTTGTGCTGACGCAATACAAGGCGCTGAGCTTGAACCGTCACATCCGGCAGGGGTGGTCGTCGCTGATGGGCGTGGGTGATTTTATCGAAATTTTGCCGCCGCAGATGCGCGTCTCGGCGCACTGGTATTTGGGAACTGCGGACGCAGTGTACCAAAACATTTATTCGATTGGCAGCGAGCAATCGAATTACGTGATTATTCTTTCCGGCGATCACATCTACAAGATGAATTATCAGAAGATGCTGCAGCAGCACGTGGAAACGGGAGCGGATGTGACCGTAGCCACGGTGGAAATGACCCCGGAAGAGGCGGCGAGTAAATTCGGCGTGATTGAAACGGATGCGGAGGGACGGATTCTCGGGTTCTACGAGAAACCGGCGGATCCGAAGCTTTCCGCGCGGCATCCCGGGAAAGTGGATGCTTCGATGGGCATCTACATTTTCAATACGCAATTTCTGCTGCCCACGCTGATTTCGGATTCGGAGGACCCGAATTCATCGCACGATTTTGGGCACGATATCTTGCCGAAGATCATCGGCAAGTTCCGCGTGTACGCGTACAACTTCTACGACGAAAACAAAAAAGAGACGCTCTACTGGCGCGACGTGGGGACGATTGAGGCGTATTACGAGGCGAATATGGATCTGGTTTCGGTTTCGCCGGTGTTCAACTTGTATGATAAAAGCTGGCGCCTCAAAACGTGGGAGCAGCAATATCCGCCGGCGAAGTTCGTGTTCGCGGACCCGCAGCGCACGGGAACAGCGCTCGATTCGATTGTCGCGGCGGGTTCGATTATTTCAGGAAGTCGCGTGCGGCACTGCGTTATCGGGTACGATGTGCGCGTGAACAGCTTTTGCGACGTAGATGACGCGATTATCTACAATCACGTGAATATCGGGCGGCACTCGCGCATTCGGCGGGCCATCATTGATCGTCACGTGCATTTGCCGGAGCATACCGAGATCGGCTACAACATGGACGAGGACCGCAAGAAATATTACGTGAGCGAGAACGGCATCGTGGTAGTGGTTCGCGAGGAATCGATGCTGGAGGAACCAGAGTAGGAGCGCTGATGTCTTCTGGATTTCAGCCGCGGTTTGGCCACGCGGCTGAGGAATTTCAAAGGTACCGGCCGGATTACCCGCCTGAGCTTTTCGAGCATATTTTAAATTGGATTCCCATTGAGCACCGCAGCAGCGCGATGGACCTTGGCGCGGGTACGGGAAAGTCAGCGTGCTGGCTGGTAGCAAATTTTCATGAAGTTATTGCCGTGGAACCGGACACCGGCATGGCTGCGAAGCTTGCGGAAGAAGTTCCTGAAGCGCGCGTACGCAACTGCACGGCGGAAGAATGCCGGCAGGCGGAGAGCAGCGTGGATATTGTCACGATCGGAAACGCGCTGCATTGGATGGATTCGGCGCGCGTGTTTGAGAATGCGCAACGCTGGCTTCACGCGGACGGAATTCTTGCGGTGTATGACCGGCCATTGCCGAAGTGCACCCCGGAGATTGACGCGATCATTCTCGCGGAACTGCGCGGACCGTGGAAGCCACACCGCGATCCGCGATTGAAAAAGGACACGAAATGGGAAGACGCGGTGCGCGCGGCTCCGGGGTTTCAGGTCGTGGAGGATACGCGGTTTTCGTACATTGTAAATATGCTGCCTAAAAAGTATGCGGGTTTCTGGCGTTCGACTTCGTACGGCAGCGCATATGCGCGCACGCTGGAAAATCCGGAGAGCTACTGGAGCGAGCTGGAATCAAGGTTTGCGGCGGCATCCGGCGAGGAACTGATTCCGGTTGATTTTAGTCCCGCGCTGGTTGTATCGCGCAAGATTTGAACGAACGGGATCTGAACGGCACCGCGGCCTCGTGAATTCGCCGTCTTCATCGTAAAATCGCACATTGTTGTGAGGAGGAAGGCCATGCCTGTGAAGACCAGGTCGCTTGCGTCGGCTGCGGCGCGACTCGGCGAAGCTCACGCGAAGAGGAGCGCGGCAAAAATCACGCATGTGATTGGCCGGGAGATATTGGATTCGCGCGGGAATCCCACCGTAGAAGCCGATGTGATTCTCGCGAATGGACTGCGCGGGCGCGCAGCGGTTCCCTCGGGCGCTTCTACGGGAGAGAACGAGGCGATTGAACTGCGCGACGGAGATAAATCACGCTATCAGGGCAAAGGCACTCGCAAGGCAGTTGAAAACATCAATAAAGCGCTGGCGAAAATCGTGAAGGGAATGGATCCCTCCGAACAGCAAAATATTGATCGCAAGATGATTGAGGCGGATGGGACGGAGAACAAATCGAAGCTTGGCGCGAATGCGATCCTTGCGGTCTCGATGGCAGCGGCGCGCGCGGCGGCGGCGGACAGTGGTTTGCCACTGTACAAATACCTGGCGCGATTTTCTTCGGTGAAATCCGCGAACACGCTTCCGCTGCCGATGATGAACATTCTGAACGGCGGCGCACACGCGGATAATTCGGTGGATTGCCAGGAATTCATGGTCATGCCGGTTGGTGCGCCGAATTTTCGTGAGGCGTTGCGATGGGGCGTTGAAGTGTTCCATAGTTTGAAGACTGTGCTGAAGAAGAATGGCTATTCGACGGCGGTGGGCGATGAAGGCGGATTTGCGCCAAATCTCAAATCGAATGAAGAGGCCATTGAACGCGTCCTGGAAGCGATTGACGCAGCCGGGTATAAAGCCGGCGAGCAGGTGGCGATTGCCATGGATCCGGCGGCGAGCGAATTTTACGAGACGTCGGAAAAGAAATATGTTTTCAAGAAATCGGATCAATCCAAACGCAGCTCGGAGCAGATGGTGGAATTTTGGGCGAACTGGATTCGACAGTATCCGATTATTTCGCTCGAAGACGGAATGGCGGAGCAGGATTGGGAAGGGTGGCAACTGCTGACGAAAACATTGGGGAACAAGGTGCAGCTCGTGGGTGACGATATTTTTGTCACCAATCCGGCGATTTTTTCCCGCGGGATCGAAAAGA
>DASUAV010000231.1:0-13943 GCA_035763605.1 Candidatus Acidiferrales bacterium | reverse complement strand
TTCCTGAAATTCGGCAACGTCACTCGCGTAAAAGAAGACACCCGCAGCGTCTGGACTTTCGTCTGGCTCGAACAACTCGCCCAAGACATTCGCTTCGCCCTCCGCAGCCTGCGTAAATCCCCAGGTTTCACCGCCGTCGCCATCCTAACTCTGGCCCTCGGCATCGGCGCAAACACCGCGATTTTCAGCGTGATCGATGCCGTGCTGCTGAGAAGTTTGCCCTACCCGCATGTTGGCCAACTGGTGATTCTGACTGAAAGGCTCCCACGCTCGAAGGGCATGAATGTTGCCATGCCTGATTTTCTTGACTGGCAGACGGAAAACCACTCCTTTGAGGAGATGGCCGCATTCGCGCCCAACTCGTTTACCTTGAATCAAACCAGCGGGCCCGTGCCGATCAAGGCCGGCTTCGTGTCGTGGACATTTTTCTCAATTTTGGGCGTGAAACCGATTCTGGGACGGACCTTCGCCGCCGACGAAGATAAGCCCGGAGGTCCTTGGACCGGTGGCATCGTGATTAGCTACTCGTTCTGGCGAAACACATTGCATGGCGACATGAACGTCATCGGCAAATCCATACAATTTAAGGAAGGCGCTGCCGTCGTTATCGGAGTGCTTCCCCCCGGTTTCCAATTTCCCGGACTGCTCGCGGATGTTTACAACCAGATCGGGCCGCTGGCTCGCCTGCCCAATTATGCCGATCGCTCGAATCATCCGGGAATTCGCGTTTTGGCCCGTCTGAAGCCCGGCATATCACTCGCGGCCGCACACGCGGACATGGACACCATCATGGTCCGTCTCGGAATGGAATACCCAAAATCTGATCGCGGCGAGCGCGCGGAGCTCACCCCTATCTACACCGAATTTCTCGGTAACATTCAACCAGTCTTGCTCATTTTGTTCGGTGCCGCCGGTTCGGTGCTGCTGCTGGCCTGCGCCAACGTTGCAAATCTATTCCTCGCGCGCTCGGCGACGCGTCGCCGGGAGATGGCGCTTCGAGCGGCAATCGGAGCTTCACGAATTCGTCTTCTTCGACAGTTGTTTACCGAAAGCTTGCTGTTGTCGTTGCTTGGCGCAGCCGCCGGCCTACTGCTCGCGTATTGGGCGATGAAGCCCCTCCTAGCTCTAGCGCCACGCTCCATCCCCAACATCAGTGCCGTAACGTTGAACACGACTGTGCTCTGCTTCACCATCGCTATCGCCGTGCTTACCGCTATCCTTTTTGGCCTGGCTCCAAGTTTGCAGGCAATGCGCGTGGATTTGAACGCTTCCATGAAAAACGGCCCGACGATGGCAGGTCCCGGCCGCGAGTACTTTCGTTCAGCTTTATTAATTGGTGAAATAGCTGCGGCGCTGGTTCTGGTCGTTGGCGCGGGTCTTTTGATTCGCAGTCTTTCCGCCACGCTCCGGGTGGATCCTGGTTTTAATCCTGATGAATTGCTCACTTTTGATATGAACGTCGTTGGCCGTCAGGTGAACGACAGCTATGACATCAACTTCTATGGCGAAGTACTTCGTCGCATACGCGCAATGCCTGGCGTGCGGTCCGCTGCAGCGGTAATGCAACCGCCAGTTCAGGGCCTTCACTGGACTTCACCATACATTATCGAAGGCCAGGAAGCGATTCCGCCAAGCGAGCGGCCATGGACCGCCATCAACATGGTCACATCCGGCTATTTCCAAACCATGCAGACGCGCCTGCTGGAGGGACGCTTCTTCACCGAATCCGACAATGCTCACCAGCCTCTTGTGGTCATTCTTAACCAGACGCTTGCGAAGCGCCTTTGGCCAAATGAAAGCGCCGTCGGAAAACGAATCTACGCTCAGGAAACGTGGCGGCAGGTTATAGGTGTTGTCGAAGATACAAAACAATTCGCTCTCAATGCGCCTCCCTGGCCCGAAACCTACCTGCCATTTCAACAGATGCCCCTCGGTTTCATGACGTTGGTGGTTCGCGCAGATGGTAGCCCTGCAAATTTGGTCCGCGCTGTCATTTCCGCAGTACACACCGTAGATAAGAACCAGTCTATCCTGCATGTCGCTCCAATGACTCAGTACCTTGATCGATCAACTCAAGCCGAAAGATTCTCCACATATCTTCTCAGCCTTCTCGGATTGCTTGCGCTCTTGCTCGCCGCCATCGGCACGTACGGACTTATGGCATATACCGTTGCGCAGAGAACTCACGAGGTTGGAGTGCGCATGGCCCTGGGCGCCACTTCTTCAGATGTACTGAGATTGATTATTTGGCGGGGTGCGAAGCTCGCCTTTGCGGGTGTCGTTATTGGAATCGGCGCTGCATTGGCGCTGACCCGGCTGCTTGGCAACCAACTATTTGCGGTTAGACCGACCGATCCAGCGACATTTGCGGGCGTGTCGCTCATCCTCGTAATTGTCGCTCTTGTGGCCTGCTACATTCCGGCGCGTCGAGCCATGCGTGTCGACCCGATGACCGCCCTGCGTTACGAATAAGTCTTCACGCAAGCCGCTCGCGCACTTTGTCGCTCAGAATTTTTCCTTCCACCGTTTTTCCTTCCAGCTTCGCGCGCGCCGCTTTAATCACCGCGCCCATTTGCTTCAACGAATCCGCGCCCACTTCTGAAACGGCCTCTTCAATCGCTCGCGTCAGCTCCGCATCGCTCGGCGCCGGCGGCAAATACTTCTCGATAATCGTGATTTCGCTCGCCTCTTTCGCCGCCAAATCGCCGCGCCCGCCCTTGGTGAACTGCTCCACCGATTCATGTCGCTGCTTCACCAGCGTCTGCAAAACTTGCTGCGCTTCGAGTCCTTCCAGCGGACGCATCTTCTCGATTTCCTTGTTCTTCAGCGCCGCCTTCACCATCCGCAGCACGCTCAGCCGCAATTCGTCCTTCTCTTTCATCGCTGCGGTCAAATCCGCCTGAATCTTTTCGATTAAGCTCATCTCGTGGAACTCTCCGTGCCCAGCAGCATAGCCGGAAAATCCCCGCTTGAGAAGCGCCCTTCCGCCCGCAAAAGAGCTTGTCTGATTTGAACACGGTCTCAGAATCTAGCTTGGCTGCCTGCTTGCATGCATTGCGTGTTCAGGTTGATGTTGCAAAAGAATTCGGAAAACGAGCCCGTGTGTAATCAGCGCCAGCGGCACGAGCAAAGTTGGAATGAAGTATGCCGCTCCCAACTGACCCGCTAACATTCCGGCGTGACTGGCCTGGTAGAAAGCGTTGACGAGATCAGCTGCGCCCCAGACGTTGAATATCCACGTAACGGCAACGCCGGCCGTGCGGGGCAGCAAGAGCAGCGAAAGCAGCGCAAGCATCGCCGCAATTAGGTCCCCATAAGCCGCGGGATGGGAGAAGGCAGTCGGCAGATCGGGCGACACGACGCCCGGAATCAGCATTCCCAGTCCTATAAAACGGAAGCTATGCAGGATGAGCAGAGGCCGCAATGCTTCCGCCCGCGACCTGACACGGAGTTCCGGCCAGATATATCGAGCAGCAACTAGCCCCCACGCGATCAAGCTGAATGCGATACTCACGAAAAACCAGATCATTTGTTGTGGCATAACGACGCTCCTTTTCAGATTTGCTGAGTCCAACTATTGATTGCCTAAAGCGTACGACCGTACTCTTATGTCGCAAAAAAAATTACCTTTCAGCCAAACACTGGATGAAAAATTCCCTCGCCTCGCGCAATCTCTCCGCGCGCCGTTCAGCGTCCGGAATTGCGCGAACCATCATCAACACTCCCGCCATGCTGGGGAACAGCAGCCTCACGTGCGCCAGTTTTTCTTCTCGCGTCTGACCGGGCATGAATGGCGATAGCCGTTCACGATACGCCTCCAGCAACGCGTCAATCCGCTTCCGCACACCCAGCGGCTTTCGTGCGAGCTCGGGCCCAAGAGTAGCGCGCACGCAGCCGTACCCCGGCGAATTCGCGTGGCCCACGCTTAGATAGCGTTCGATAATCGCTCGCAACGCCTGACCTTCTGGAGCGGACTTCGCAATTTCCACCATACCTCGCCCCGTCTCGTCGAGCGCCCGTGCCACCGCTTCCACGAACAGATCGTCCTTGCTCCTAAAATGCCGGTAGAAGCCTCCTTTTGTCAGCCCTGCCTTCTTCATTACCTTTCCCACGCCGCTGCTGTCCCCGCCACGCTCGCGAAAAGACCGAGCCGCCACGGAAAGAATTTTCTCGTGATTCTGCGCTTTGTGTTTCACCGAATATCGCATGTGCATAAGAGTACGACTGTACTCTATTGTGTGTCAAGCCCAAAAGTGATTCTTTAACAAGCCTGCAAAGGAGCACTCAAAGTCCGCTCGCACGGCAAAGTCGATTTTGCTTGCCGACATCCGCATCGGTTCGGCGAAAAACGATTCGATCATTCACCACGAAATTGATCATCGAGCACGCCGCAACCGCAGCGCAATTCGCCGCGACCACTGGCACATGCGCGCGCCATTGCACCAGCAAAACGATCATCACATTTCCGGCAATGGAAATCGCTCCCGTTGTTCCGTTGAACCATAAAAACTGCGCCAACCTGCCCCGCCATCTCCGCGTTCTGCCGCGATCCACCCACGTGAATTTCTCATGCCACACGAAGTTGTGCAGCACCGCTGCCTCTACTCCCAGCACCGTCGCGAGCACGGGATTTGTATGCAACAGCGCGCTTGCCAGCTCCACGCCCGCGAGTTGCACGCCGATTCCCATGGCTCCGACAAAATTGAATTTCAGCCATCGTCGCAGAAGACGCTTTCCAGTTTTGAACCGAATTATCCTTGTCATCGGTACGTCTCCTCGCGATAGAGCCGCCGCGTATGAAAAATCGCCGCCACCGCGAACATACTCAGCATCCCGCCAATCGCAACGGCTCCGCCAAAATCCAAGACGCGCCACGAAAGCCACGGCACGCGTGCATCTGGCCGCAGCCACAGTCCCAAACTTCCCAGCGCCAGCAGAATCCGAATTTCCGTAGGCCCGAATTTCGCAAATGACATTCGAAAAGCGCCAAGCGTGTACGTCGCGAGATACGTCTCGATGGACAGCAGCAGAAACGCAACAAGCATGCCCGCAGCAATTTGCCACGCGATGTATCCCGATATGGCCAGCCCACCCATTAGAAAAATCGCTCCAGCGGAATCAATGATGTGATCCACATAAAATCCATAACGCGGCCGCTGCCGATTGCGAACGCGCGCCAGTGTCCCGTCGAGGCTGTCGCCGAACCAATTCAGCGCCAGAAAAAATATCGCCAGCAGCAAACCGGCCGAATTCCACCGCGCGAGGCCGTAGCTCGCTCCCGCGAAAAACATCGCCGCGAATCCCAGCAGCGTCAAATGATCCGAATTAATTCGCGCAGGCATTCGCGCTGCCAGCCATAGCAGAATTCTTCGTTCCGCCGCCGCAGTAAAACTTCCCTGGATGCGAGTGGCGTTTCGGAACGGCGTCTTTCGCCGCTCACACGAATCCTCATTCGTTTCCGCGCCTTGCTTCGCGCAAATCGCTTGAATCGCCGCCTGTTCTGCATTCATTTCCGTTCCTCCTTTTGCGCCGTAAGCGCCGCCCGGGTCTGCTCCAATGTCTCGCGCAGAGACTTCGCCGGAATTTTCTCGATGAACGGCCCCACCAGCCATCCCAAACCGGTCGGAATATCCCGCGTCAGCGAAATCGCTCGGCACTGGATGTAAACGCCGCCATCCGCCTCGTAAAAATGCCAGTACGAATCGAGCCGCCACAGAAATCCGTGATCCTCGCCCGACGGATATGCGCGCTCCTTGGCCGTCCCGGCATTTTCAATCTCCGCAATCCGCGTGCTGTACGAACGCGAATAGGCATGCGTCCCGTCCGATCTTGCGTAATGTATGTGGTATTCCGTATCGAGAATTACCGTGATCCCTTCCGTCTCTCTCAGCCGCAGAAACACGCGAAAATCGTCGCCTTCTCTTTCCAACAGCTTCGATTTCAGCACTTCAGGTTTGTAATATTCGGCATCGCGTTCGTAGTCCTGCAATTTTGCGAGCGCCTCATGGAGCGAAATACCGCGCGCAAAAACCACGCCCGTCCAGTCATGAATGAGCCCTCCGGGAACCGCCGCGCAATTCGGACCACCGCAATCACCGTTCTGATGAATCAAAATCTGTCCGCCTCGCAACTTCGCGTATGCCTTCTCCCCCTGCTCAAGCGGCATCGCGTCAATCCACAGAAAATTTCTCTTAGTCGCAAGATCGGCTTCGCTCCGCATTTCCGCACCGTGAACATATTTCTCGAACGCGCGCACAGTCTTCTCATTCAGTTGCGCAGCCGAGGCCTGCTTTGCTGCGAACCCTGCGACCACAACAGCACCGATGCCAAGTACCCCCGCTGCTTTTTGAACCAAGCTTCTTGCGCTCTCCATGCCGCGAAAATGCCTGCCGCGCCGCATAATCGCAATGCTCTGCGCCTCAGAAAATCCTCATTTCACAACTCCCATGAAAATCAGCCATTTGCACCGAATTCTCC
This sequence comes from Candidatus Acidiferrales bacterium, assembly GCA_035763605.1. Taxonomy (GTDB): domain Bacteria; phylum Acidobacteriota; class Terriglobia; order Acidiferrales; family UBA7541; genus DAHUXN01. Next base: position 7,466 of record DASUAV010000231.1, on the reverse strand, counting down.
CGTAAAATAGGCGCGCAACGGACAGAAACGAATGGCTGAAAGCAAAAGCGCGACGCGGGTTTTTCGTTTCGGTATCTTCGAAATAGACGAGGCCACCGGAGAATTGCGCAAAGATGGAAGGCTCCAGCCGCGCCTCCGCGAACAGCCCGCTCGTATTCTCGTGATGCTTCTCGAACGCCCCCGCGAACTAGTTCGCCGCGAGGAGCTTCGCGAACGCCTATGGTCAGCCGATACTTTCGTGGATTTTGATCACGGATTGAACGCGGCCATCAACCAGTTGCGCGTCGCTCTCGGAGACGATCCAGCGAACCCCCGATTCGTCCAGACGCTCCCGCGCAAAGGCTACCGCTTCATCGCGCCGGTGGAAATTTCATCGGCCAGCGCGTCCCTAGGCTCTGAAGCCAAGCCTCTCGAAGTCGGCGCAACTCCCGCAGTTGTGAATGAGCCCGCTTCGCCTGCACCCGAACTCCGTTCCACTCTGCTCGCGAACGCGCACGATTTGCCGGATGTCTCCGGCCGCACCGCTCTCACGCTTTTTTCGTTGATTCAGCTGATGTATCTCACGTTCTACGTTCTTTCCTTGGCGCGACTGCCGGAAGTACGCCTCGTCTTAGCTGATGCCGGAGAGCACGCCCGCTTGATTCTCGTGGCGCTGATCGTAACCGCCGCCGCAGGCATTCCCATCCGCCTCTATTTGCTCACCGCCGCAGCCTTCAACTATCGCGGCTTGGGCGTTAACTTCCGCAAACTTTTTCCATTTCTACTTCCGCTCGATGAACTCTGGGCCCTCGCCCCATTTCTCGCCGCGCAACAGCTCGGCTTCGGTTTGGCCCTCGCGGTCACCGCCGCGCTGCTCTATTTGCCATTCGCGCAGCGCTCTTTGCTCCTCATGCGCGACAAAAGTCGTTCTCCAGCCGGGGCCAGCCCCGAACCTTGATGGTCTCCCTGTTTGCAATTATACGTTTTGGCCGACGTTTAAATCGGATTCGATCGATCGCGCTCTATGCAAGCGGCGGAGAAGGAACATACGCTTGCGTATGTTTCGCACTCGTTTTCGCCGTATGCGGGGAGAATTTACTGCCGCCATGTCATTTTTACCGCAGTAATCGAAACTAAACTTATGAAACAAAACAGTTTGAGAGTGGCTGTCCGCTTGCCATCCCTTTGTGCGTAGGGGGAAGACAAGCCGAGAATCCCTTTAAGGGGATTGAGGGCTGGGCCGGCTTCCTTCCCCCACTCATTCCCGCCGAAACCTCCACGATACCTACCCTCTAAGCGGCGGGGGTGTGTTTGAACTCCTCTCTTTACCCCCGGCGGTTTTTTAAATACACGACCTAGTTCCCGCATTGAAGTTCTTCAATCGCGTTTCTGTTAAAATCGCGCCGCGCTTCTGTAGCAGCCGACTCGCGAGGAGTATAGCGTTGCCCGACAGTCCACCCAGCAACGATCGTACGGCGGTCCTGTTCCCGCGCAGCTTCCGCAAAAATTATCCCGAAGCCGTCCGCGCCGAAGGCTGCTACATTTTCTCCGCCGACGGCCGCAAAATCCTCGACGCCTGCGGAGGAGCCGCCGTGGTGTCCATCGGCCACGGAGTCCCTTCCGTCGCCAACGCCATCGCCGAGCAGGCCCGCTCCCTCGCCTACGTCCACTCCTCGCATTTCACCACCAGCGCTTCCGCCGAACTTGCCCGCCGCCTTCTCGCCCTTGCCCCTCGCAATTTTCGCGAATCCCCTGACGGTCCAGGCCGCGTCCTCTTCACTTCCGGCGGCTCCGAAGCCACCGAAACCGCTCTCAAGCTCTGCCGCCAATTTTTCCTGGAACGCGGCGAGCCCTCCCGCGCAAAATTCATCTCCCGCGCGCAGAGCTATCACGGCGCAACGCTCGGCGCCCTCGCGCTCTCCGGCAACGTAAAACGCCGCACTCCATTTCTGCCGCTCCTTCCCGAATCGCACCACATCGCGCCCTGCTACTGCTACCGTTGTCCTGTCCATTTGCAATATCCATCCTGCGGCATCGCCTGCGTTGACGAACTCGACAAAAAAATCCGCGAACTGGGCCCCGAAAACGTGGCGGCTTTCTTCGTAGAACCCATTTCCGGTGCAACTCTGGGCGCTGCCGTTCCTCGGCCTGAATATCTCCCGCGCATCGCCGAAATCTGCCGCCGCTACGGCGTCCTCCTCGTCGCCGACGAAGTTATGACCGGCATTGGCCGCACCGGCAAGAATTTCGCAGTGGATCATTGGAATGTCGAGCCCGATATCATTCTCGTGGGCAAGGGAATCGCCAGCGGCTACGCCCCGCTCGGCGCTGTTATGGTCAGCGGAAAAATCGCCTCGGCCATAGAATGCGGCTCCGGCTCATTCCTCCACGGCTTCACCTATTCCGCGCATCCTGTTTCTGCCGCCGCAGGCCTCGCCGTGCTCGATTACATCGCCGAAAACAATCTTTTCGCCCGAGTCGCGCCCGCCGGCCTCGAACTCCTTCGCGCCCTCGATCCTCTTCGCGAACTTCCCATTGTCGGGGACATTCGCGGCATGGGCCTGCTTCTCGGCATCGAATTCGTCCGCGACAAACAATCCCGTGAGCCTTTTAATCCCGGCCTAAATATCGCCTCTCGTATCTATGACGCCGCCCTTCGTCGCAGTGTACTCACCTATCCCATCCAGGGCTGCGCCGACGGCCTCCGCGGCGACCACCTCCTCCTCGCCCCGCCGTTCACCATTTCTTCCACCGAAATTCGCCAGTTGGCCGACGCCCTCCAAGATGCAATCTCCGAAGTTTCGCAAAGCTTCTAACCCATCTCCCTTGAGGAGTCTCCCTCCGGATTCACTCTCGTTGACTTGCCTCCGCCCCGCGCTTAACATTCAACCGTACTCGTCGCGTCTTATTGAAGGAGGAAATCATGGCTTCCAGCCGCTGGCGCCTGTTCACCGCATTTCTCGGACTCGCTTTCCTCGCAGCCGTTTCGTTTACGTTGCTTCTGCACGGACCGCGCGTCAGCGCCGCAACGAACGCCCAAGCGCAGGCCAATTCCCAAGAGAAAGACCCGCGCCTCGCGAACGCTTATCGTTTTGAGCGCGGCGAATGGACCTATGTCCACTTGCAAGGTTCGCCCGAACAAATTGGCTACCAGCACGGTTATCTTCTCTCCGACGAAATCAAAGATGCCTTCGCCGCCGTGAAGCTCGAAGACACGCACCATACGAAACATAATTGGCAATTTTTCCGCGACGCCGCCCACAATGCCCTCTGGCCGCGCGTCCCCGCCGAATATCAGCAAGAAATGAAAGGCATCACCGAAGGACTCAATGCCCGTGGCGTGAAAATGGATTTGGACGATGTAGTCGCCCTCAACGCCTTCATGGAATTGCCCGATTATTACGCCCCGTGGTACGACGAGCATCACAAAGTCGCCGGCGCGCCGAAGAATAAAGTCCTCGGTCATTGCAGCGCTTTTGTCGCAACGGGAGACTGGACCAAGGATCATAAAATCGTCATCGCCCACAACAATTGGACGAGCTATCTCGAGGGTGAACGCTGGCGCGTTATGTTCGACATCCAGCCTGAGCACGGCTATCGCATGATCGGCGATGGTTTTCCGGGCGTCATCGTCAGTGACGACGATTTCACCATCAACTCCGGCGGCCTAATGGTCACTGAAACCACCATTTCCGCATTTCACGGCTGGGATCCCAACGGCATTCCCGAATTCGCTCGCGCCCGCGAAGCCATGCAATACGCCGGCTCAATAGACGACTACGTGAAAATCATGCTGAAGGGCAACAACGGCGGCTACGCCAACGACTGGCTTATTGGCGACCGCAAGACCGGCGAAATCGCGCAATTCGAGCTTGGCCTGCGCGCGCATAAGCTCTATCGCACGAAAAATGGTTTCTTCGTCGGCTCGAATTTCACCAGCGATCCGACTGTCACAAAACTCGATACCAGCTACAACGAAAATGATCCCACCATGTCGCCCAACGCGCGGCACGTCCGCTGGGACGAGCTCATGAAAGAATACAAAGGCAAAATCGACACGCAGCTCGCCCAAAAATTCGAAGAAGACCATTTCGATGCCTACAGCAAAAAAGAAGGCGCCGACGGCCGCACGCTTTGCGGCCACGAAGACAATGCAGCGCACGGAGATAAAGGCTGGGGTGAACCGCCTTACAACCCCGGCGGCGCCGTCCAGGGCAAAGTCACCGACAGCGACATGGCTTCGCACATGGAATTGATCGCCCGCGCCGGCCATCCTTGCGGCGGAAATTTCTACGCCAAGCCGTTTCTCGCCGCGCATCCGCAGTTTGACTGGCAAGCTCCGGTTCTGCGCGACATGATTGCCGGTCCGTGGACAACATTCCACGCCGGCGAGCACCAATAAATTTTCGCGGCGAGCCGGCAATCCGAACAGTTCGTTCGGAGAACTCCGAGCTCCAGTTCGCATAGCGTTCCGGCCGGCTTCTTGAGTTATACTGTACGCTGACGAAAGCGGCCAGCCCGCTCGCGACCAAACTTCCGCTGCCCGTTGCAGAACGATTCTCTCGAACTAAAGTCTTTACGCTAACCCCGGAGTTGCCGTGGCTCTGATCGAAGCTATTCTGTTGCTTTTGATCGTTTCCCGCGTCATCGGGGAAATTGTGGAAAGGCTCGGCCAGCCGGCCATGATCGGCGAAGTGGCCGCCGGCATTCTTCTCGGACCCTCCGTTTTCAATCTCATTCAATTCACCCCGGAAATCAAAGCCCTGGCCGACTTGGGCGTGCTGCTCCTCGTTTTTCTCGTGGGCATGGAGATGGAACTGGACGCCCTCTGGAAAGCGTTCCGCGGGCGTGGCGCCTGGGTCGGCGCGGCGGGATTTCTTGTGCCCTTGGGACTCGGAATTCTGCTCGGCTGGTTTTTTGGATTTGGTCCGACTCGCTCCACTTTCATCGGATTGTGCATCGCCATCACCGCTCTTCCGGTGAGCGTCCGCATTCTCCTGGATTTGGGAAAATTGCAAACCGACATCGGTCAGCGAATCGTCTCCGCCGCTGTGGCGAATGACGTTGCTTCGCTCCTGCTCCTCGGCATCATTCTCAACGTCGAAGGAGGCGGTAATTCCACAAAGACTTTTGTCACCTCGATTTCCTTCGCGCTGGTGAAGGCCGTCGTGTTCATGGCGGCAATCATCATCGTTTCTCGAATAATTAAGCGATACACGCCCGGGCGTTTCCGGCGTTCGCGCAATTTGATTGATCCGCTGCTGTCCCGCCTGAAAGGCCGCGAATCCCTCTTCGCCATGGTCTTCTTGTTCGTGGTGGCATTCGCCAGCTTTTCGCAGCTTTTGGGCCTGCACTTTATCGTCGGCGCTTTTTTCGGCTCCATGCTTCTCAGCAACGCCGTGTTGGGCAAAGCCAATTACGACGAAGTCCAAAAAACCGCCTCCAACGTCACTATGGGCTTCCTCGGTCCGATTTTCTTCGCCGCCATTGGTTTGGAATTCGACGCCTCGGCTCTCCAAAATTGGAAACTGGTCGTCGCCATTTTGCTCGTCGCTTATGTCGGAAAAATGGCGGGCGGTTATGTCGGAGGAAAATTTGCCGGCCTCGGCAGCCAGCAAAGCTGGGCGCTCGGCGTCGGATTGAATGGCCGGGGCATCATGGAACTGGTCATCGCCAATATCGCTCTCGAAAACCATTTCATTGGCGAGGATTTGTTCACCATCCTCATTTTGATGGCTGTAACAACGACCGTCGTCACTCCGTTGCTGTTAAAACGCGCCTACGATCGCTTGCCGCGTGAGCCAGTACGTATTCGTGAAGAAGACCAACAACTTGTCCCTGCCGCCGAACGCGATGGCGATTAGCTCTCGCGAGCAGCGCGCCCAGATTGGATTTTCTGGCTCGCGACAAACACTAAATTAAAGGTGAATATATCTTCGGATTTTTTACTTCACGTTTTTTATCCTGCTGCATCAGGCGTGCCCGACGCAACCTGCTGGCCCGCCGGTTTAACGGCCCGCTCGTAAATCCACAAGCACAGCGCCGTTAGCAGTCCTACGCCGGTCATCGCCCACCATGCCAACGCCGGATGGTGGCCCACTTCGCCGAATTGATGCAGGAAATATCCCATTAACGGCCCGCCGATGAGCGAGCCAATCCCGATGGGCACGAAGGCAAATCCCATGTACGTCCCTTGCTGCCCGTGTGGCGCCAATCGCGAGACATACTCGTAATAGCGCGGCGAAAGCGTCATTTCGCCCAGCGCCACAACGAACACTGCGGCCACCGCTCCAAAAATCGTCGGATGAACGGCAATCACCAGCCATGCCAGCGCCGAAATCACCGTCCCAATCGTGATAGCCCGGAAAGAGGGAATCTTTCGCGTGATATGGCTGATGAGCATCTGAAGCGCAATCACCGAGAGCCCGTCGGTCATAATCACAAGTTCCACAGCCGCATGCGGGTCGATATATTTCGTGAGGTAGAGCGACAGTCCGATGTACACCTGCCAGTACACGACCCAGTAGCCCGAAAAAATAACAAGAAACAGAATGAATCTCGGGTTCGCCAGCACCGTTCCAAGATTCCTCGCCGTTTCGCGCAGCGTTCGCGTCTGTTCCTCGCGCGCGCCACGCGGCTCGCGGAAAAAGATCAGCACCGCAAAAAACATCACGAACACGGAAAGCGCCGAAATCAAGAATACGCTGTGCACCCCCAGATGCCGGTGCGCCACTGACGCCACCAGCGGGCCACTGAATCCGCCCACATTCACCATCGTGTAATAAATCGAATAACCGATCGACCGCACATTCTCTTTTGCCGTGCTCTTCGTAGTTCCCACTACCACCGGCTTGACCATCGAAATTCCCAGCGCCGGCAGCATCAAAATCACCAGCACGATCCAGAAAAGCGGCACCGCGTTGCGCACCGGCGCCATCCATGCCGCACTAATGGACCCCAGCAGAAAATACGCGCACGTCAAAATCAGGTACGCCGTCGAAAGCGCGCGCCGGAATCCCAGCCGGTCCGCCACCGCGCCGCCCACAATCGCCAAGAACCACACCACTCCGCCGAAGATGCCCGAAAGAGTCGCGGTTTGTTCCGTCGGAAATCCGAGGCTCGACTGCAGATAATTGGCCAGCGATGCGAACGCGCCGTAGTACGCCAGCCGCTCGAACATCTCCGTGACATTCGCCACCCAAAACGCGGGCGCGAACCCTTCGCGAATCTCTCTCACGCGCTCAGTGAATGCCACGTTGCCGCTCGTCCCTCAGCGTTTCTTTGTGTCCGGCTTGGATTCGATTCCAGCGGCGCGATTGTAACGAAACCCGCTCCCCGCCGCGATTTCTTTTTCTCGTGCGTTCTTTGTGGCTCTTCCAATGTGGCTCAGCGTCTTTTCGGCAAAGCGCTGCGTGTGCTACCATTCCTTTTTTGGCGAACACTTCCATTGCCGCATGTAGTGATTTCCCGCACCCGAGGCGAACCCC
>DASUAV010000230.1:0-12104 GCA_035763605.1 Candidatus Acidiferrales bacterium | reverse complement strand
GGCTGATTAAGAGCGGCGTTGCCTTGGTTGTCGGTGTGACCGGAAATAATCCAGTGTGAATCGGGATGATTCTTGACGAGGCCGAGCACGGCGTTCAGCGCGGGCAAACTGTCAGGACGCAGCTTGGACGAATTCGTGTCGAAGTGAATTCCGTAAATTGTTGCGGTGCCGGTCTGTGCGATGGATTGCTCGAGTGCCGCAGTGCTTTCCTGATGGCGATGCAGGCGAATTTCGGCATTGCCGGCCTGTCCGACAGGCAAGTCCACAGGAACGGAATTCTCATCGTAACCCGGGGCATTGGCGGTCGCGATTACCAGGCCAGCGGGGAGGTCTTTCAATTCGCACTTACCATCACGGTCGGTTGCTGAGGATTCGAGCGCGGCTGTCACCGTTGCCGCAGGAATCGGCGTGCTTTTGTCCGCATCCACGACGCGGGCGGAAAGTGATACTTCGTACTTCAATTTATGCGGATTGACGAGAATGCGTACGAAGTCAACGGCGTAACCATCGCGCACTTTCGTAGTGGGATCGTCAATCAGCAGTTTTACCGTGCCGGATTTCAGCAACGGCCAGTACTCCGGCAGCAGTTTCAGCGTCAGCAGTTTGCCTATCGGCCCGCTCTGGTCGAGCGCATTTATGGCATATTCGAAAGTGGGAATGCGTGTGCCGTTCAAACTCACTTGAAAATGCGAGTGCATCGGCACGGGCTGAAAATCGTCCGCGAAAATCTGGAAGAGGACGGCATTGATCGTCGCGGGCAGATCTCCGACGACGAGTTCAATCGACTGGGGCATGGAGACAACGCGGTGCCTGCAAGGTTTTCCGGGAATCGGAAGATCGCAATCGTTCAGGATTCCGCTGTAACCGTCGGCGGCTCTTTGGCCGTAACCAACCGGATCCCGGAGAGATTCCGTGGGATCAATTGCGGAGCCAAGCATGATGCGATCCGTGCCGTCCGGCGCTCCCTGTGGAATCTTGTCAGGATTGGGCCACGGGTGGCCTGGCGTAGACTTGCCGGAGAAGGGATCGAAACCGGGCGGCCAGCCGAAGCCGAGATTATTAATGTCGCCCGTGCGCACTACGAGGTCTGCTTCCGGGCCGCCGGCAGTGCGCTCATACCTCAATGCCCAGTCGTGTGGCTGATGGCCAGTCGCGGCCACCGGCACAACCGGATCGGCCTTGGGCATAGGATGATCTTCGGGGCCTTTGGCCGGAACGAGCTTGCCGTTTTCGAGAGTCCAGCCGTAGGGCGCGGAAGGTTTCGCCGATGCCGGAGGACTTGCGTTCGCGGATTTTGGATTGGAGGATGCGCTATTCGCACCCGTGTTGCCGGAAGTTGCTCCCAGCGCGTTCGCCGCGGCTTGCAGTTCAGCCAAATTTTTCTGGATGCCAGCGTCGGAGGATGTGCTCGCTTGTCCTCTTGTGTCGGAATTGTTAAAGCCTGCAAGATTCTTGACACTTTTCTCAAGGTTCTCTGTGGCTTCGCGCTCCTGCGCTCTTTCTCGTGCGTGATGCACAGCGGAAACGAGTGCGGCCAAAATCAGGATGGCGACTATCGCCACTGCGCCGATGATCGCAGCTTTCGGTATTCGCGCGGGCGGAGAAGGGGAAGGGAAGTCATCTTTCGCGGCGCTTTCCACCGATGCGCGAAGGCCAGCCGCATAGCGAGCGGAATCCTGGGAGGCCGCTGCTGCTGAAAGCGGAGCACCCGCACGGCCATGAACTTCCGCACCACATTTCGTGCAGAATTGTGTTTCCGCCGCGAGCGTCGCGCCGCACTTCGTGCAAAATCGCCGCGCTGCTGCCGCATCGCCCGACGTCTCGCAGCGCGCCCCGCATTTCGTGCAGAACGCATCGCGCTCACAGAGTGCTGCGCCGCATTGTTTACAGCTATCCGACATTACAGTCTCCGCTCTCTTCGGTTGGAAAAAGCACACGGTCGTTCAGCCACCGGCGCGCCGCATACTTCTGCTGATGCACTCACTTTTTGATCCTTGCAATTTCGTAATGACGTTTTTGGACGCCATTGTCGATTGGCCAGCCTTCATCCAACAACACTTTCACGGCACAACCGTCGTGGTCCATCCAGATAGTGCCTTTATCGAAGCTGCCCTTGCCGAGGAGCGTTTCGAGGCTTTGTTGGTCTGACGCACTGGCGTGCACGGTGTCGATGGAATACTTTGTCGCGCTAAAGCCGTTGACCTGCTCGGCGCCCTGACTCGTGATTGCGGTAGTCCCGTCGAGGGCCGTGAGCCTGCCGGTTAGCGCCGTGAAGCTCAGGCTGGATAGCGCCAGCACTGCGGTGTCCCAACCGTCCGAGTTGGAGCGGACTGCGTGGAGGGAACTCGAACCCATGGGAGTCTTGGCGCTTCCGTCAATCGAGGTAGTTGTAACGTCCGCTTCGTAATTTTCCCAGGTCGTGTCGCTCGCATACTTGTAGGAATAATGAAAATTTTCTGAGGGTTTATCGACGTGATCCATCATGCAGCCTACGTCCAGATGAATGCCGGAGCCGCTGTCGCTCGTTGAATCAGCGCCGTTCGATTTCGCGCTGGAGCTGCACCCCGCGAGAATCAGCGCCAGCACCGTACTAACGAAGCCGATGTTGCTCAATGTGAGTTTCATTCGAGATCTCCTCCCAGTCTGAACATTTCGCAGGTGCACTATTTGTCACCGCCGCAGATTTTGCTGTCTGGATCGCGATGAACGATGTTTTTCTTGAATAGCTCGACCGGCTGAATGTTCGAGTTAGTGCCCAGCCATGTCGAGTCCACGCCGGCTTGGCCGACCAGGTCCATCGTGAATTGCTGGCATGGCACCAAACTTTGCATTCCAGAATGCGCGGCGGTGGTCGAGATCACGGTTTGAAGATAAGCCGCGGCTTCGATTTCCAGCGGATTCCCGGCAAATTGTTTCTTGATCCACTTTCCTGCGATCGTGTTATTCAGCAACACGTCGGAAAGTGATTCGGTCAGCGCACTGGGTAGCGGAATTTCGGCCATGTCCCAGAGTTCGTCGGTGCCCATGCGCAACTCGACGCGGGGCACGGCCATGGCCACCACCAGACCGAATGAGGCAAAAGGAGAAAAAGCGAAGCTCTGGTCAATCCCACCTTCGCCCTCGCCTTGCCCTTCGATTTGTGTCTGCTGTCCGTCGAACTTGAAACCCTCATCGCCCGTGTACTTCAAATGGAAACCGCCCTTGGCCACTTCCTCTTTGGTGGTAAACGCGGGATGGAACAGCAGGGCGGCGCTGATCTGCACGGACATCGGCAGCATCGTCTCTTCCATCAGCGGAATGGTAATTCGCGCAGGCCAGGGAATTTTGAAGCGGACCTCATTCATGGGCGTCTTGTTTTCCGACGTCTTGATGACCCACTCGTAGTCCACGTCGGTGTCAAAATTCAACTGACGAAAATCAAGAACCATATGGCCGCCATTGAGATTCATCGCCCATTGCTGGATGAAATTGTTCATTTCCACCTTTGGACTGAGCTCGACATTCAATCCATTGGCCTCACGTTTTATTTGCAGATCCACGTGCATTTTTTCGCCCTGACCGGGGACGTAGAAGTGGTAGTGAATTTTCCAAACCGCGAAATCCTGGTCGGCGTATTCGAATTCTCCCTCCATGTTGTGCGCGGACACGTCAGCGTGAACCACAGGGTTTAATGTGTTCCACCAATAATGCAGAGGATCTTGAACGAACGGAGGAAGCTGCGCGGGCTGTTCCGCGGCGACTTGCTGAAATAGATCGCCGAAATTCACAGGCGTCTTGAACTGAATCTGCGCGTTCTTTAGGGCCTGATTCAGGGGCGCTTTTTCCGTGCCGACAACTAACTGGCCCTTGTAAAGCGCCAGCGCATCAACTTTTCGCAGGTCCAATCCTTCAAAAAGCACGAATTTTCCGGGGATCAATTTGGCGCGCAGTTCCGGTGAATCTTCAAAGAGGAAAATGCTGTGGTCCGCGCTCACACCGCGCAGCGTTCGCCCGACCATTGCCAAATCCACGATCGAGGTGTCTGGCGAATATTCCACGTGAAACACTGATCCGGGCATGGCGTGCAGGCCCCACGCTTTTCGCATTCCCGGTACAGTTTTGTGAGTTTCGGCCAGCTCAGTGCCATTCGATGAAGCTCCCGTTGCGCTTTTCCTGGCACAGGCCACGAGCGATATTGTGATTAACAGGGCCGCCAGCGGCAGTACCCTCAGATTTCTCAGGTGCGGTGCGTTCATCACCATCTCCTTCACGAGACCGAGACGAAGTTCCTCGAATGGTCGCGTTTAATTCACCTGCTTGGCCGCCAAATCGCCCAGCCAGCGAATGCGATATTCGCGTCCGCTGTATGCCTGAAACATGAGGTAGAGCCAAAAGACAAAGATCGCGAGGCCGATCAGGAGGCGCAGCGGGACGTCAATCGTCAGCACCCAAAATCCCGCGATGCTCACGAGGATTCCCACCAAAATACTCCAGACAATGGCGAAGACGATGCAGGCCGCGCTGAAGAGAATGGATTGCATCGCGTGGAATCGCACCAGCCGGTTGCTCTTGTACGGCTCAAGCACCAGGAACAAAATGCCCGTAATCAATCCAAGCGCGTACGAAAGGGCCGCGGCCAAATTCATCGTCAGCCCGCCATTTGCGGAAACTCCGGACGCAACCGCTGCGGGCGCGACCGCAGCAGCAACGCCCTGTCCTGTTGCGCCAACTGGCTGACCGCACGCCCCGCAAAAAATACTGTCCGCTGCTAACGCCGCACCGCATTTCACGCAATTTGCCATGGCCCCGCTCCTTTCTCTCCACCACTTCCAACTTCTCGAAAAGCCGTTTCGCGCGTTTGCCTGCAACTGATGGCCCGCGTTCTTTCGAATCGTGCGCTCATTTTTCGGCGAACACGCTTGACAGATCCCCGGGTAGAACGACGCGGATGTACTGCACGACTTCGTGAAGGTCTCCGGTGTTGGGGTCTCCGGTGAACAGCAGCTTGTAATCCGCTTTTGCCGTGGGAGAGAATTCGAAATCGCGAGTCTCGCCGACGCCGAGTTCCACATTCAGAGCGTCTTGCATCGTGGCTTGTTGGGGAGGCAAATCCGCGCCATCTTTGGCGACGGCGCGCCATTGAGCAGGCTTATCGTCTGCCAGCAGCGATATGGTCTCCATGTCATCCGGCGAGATATTGATCAAACGGATGCGGTAGGCCTTGCCGGTTAACAGCACGATAGGACCCGGCTGGGGGCTGCCATTGATGACGATTGGATCGTGCATGGGATTCTGCCCGCTGCGTCCAATCACAAACACTTTGTCGGTCGCAGGGTCGTACTTTTGCCCCGGCGGTAAAACCAGCAGCGCGCCATATAAGCCGCTGGTGAGCTGCTCCGCATCGCGCCAATGTGTGTGATAGATGAAGGTGCCGGCGCGCGGCGGAGTCATGTAAGCCACGAAGGAGCCGCCGGGCGGAATCACGGGCGTCATGTGGTTGGGCGTGCCATCCCACATGGGAACGCCGTCGTAATAGCTTTCAATCTCGATTCCGTGCCAGTGAATCGCTGTGGGCTCGTTCAACTGATTGGTCACAGTGACCGCAGTGCGCACTCCTTGGGTGATCACCAGCGGAGGGCCGATGGCTCCAACTTTCTGGCTCACGCCTTCGAGGAAAAATCCGGGGCCGGCAGGAATGTAGGCATCGGCGGGGCGCTCACGCACGAACAAGTGGCGCCTGTCACCGACCTTCTGAATTTCCGCTTTTGCTAACTTGATTCCGGGCGGCGCGCTGACGGTGATTCCCATCACCATGCCGGCCATGTGCATTTCGTCGCTACTGCTCGACGATGGCTTCCAATCCGCCGGTGTGGCAGGTCCCGATGGGCCAAAGGCCCAGTCGGGCGCGTAAGTGGTCATGTGGAAAAGAATATGACAGTGAAAAAGCCAGTTGCCGACGCGCTGCGGAGTCCAAGTCATGTCGTATGTATCGCCGACCTTAATGGGTTCTGTGACCTCCATGCGCTGCTCGTCCGGGGCATACACGTGGTCGGAGGTGCCGTTGCCGACTGCGGTCACACGGAAGTAGAAGCCGTGGAGGTGCATGGCGTGAGGCTCGCCTTGAAGGTTGATGACGCGCCAGTGCTCGGGCTGGTTCAGCGTGGCGTGCAGGCGCTCTGTATACGGCCAGGACTTGCCGTTAATGACATGCACAAATTGCAAATCGGAATGGTAGCGGCGATTGTTGTTCCAGCCTTGAATCACAAAAATGCGATCGGAAGGCGTGGGTCCGGGCGGGTCTACGATAAAGGCTCCGCCCATTCGTCCGCGTGGATGCTCATTGGGAATTCGGTTGGTTGCTGCCCAGTAAGCATATGTACCGGGCACGCCGGAGTTGAAAGTGAACTCCTTGGTTTCATTCGGCGCGACTTGGACAAGATCAGTGGCGCTGCCCGGATGCTGCTCTAACCCGCCAACGAAGGCGGTCTTCGCCAGCAGGTTGTGAACGAAAATGTGCATCTCCGTACCTTGCGGCACGCGGATGAGCGGCCCGGGAATTTGCAGAGCATGGCCTTCTTCGGCAAGGAAGCCGTCGTCAATGCTGCCCGGTGTGTGGGCATTGACGCGCTGGCCGTCGTCTTTTTCGGGATGCCAGCGGCCGCGACGCAGTTCGAGATGCATCGTGAGCACGCCATTTTCGAGTTTTCCGGCCGGAACGCGGTTGTCGTTGATGGCAACCACGGGCAGAGCCTTATCGGCGGCGAGGCCGGGCAATGTGAAGCAGCAAACAGAGAGAACGGCGAGAACGAGAAGCAGAGGGATACGCGACACCGCCCGCGTCAATGCCGACCTGTATGATTTGTAAAAATCCATTTCGTTCATCCTTCGTTCTAGCTTCAGAAAATGCTTCAAAATCGCGCGTCGCTCGAATTTGCGCAATCTCGCGAGCGATTCGCGCGAATGGTCAGCTTCAACGTCACGTTCTGATTCCCTTTGGGGCGCACGGTACGGACAACCGCAAATTCCGCGGCGCCGAGCGTGCCTTCCACGTGCACGCTGCGGCTGTGGCAATCGGCGTCGTACGAAATTCTCCCCGCGGAAGTCTGTAAATTCCGCACGGGACATGAGCTTTGCTTCGCCGAGTTTTCATCGGTGAAAATTCTCTCTGGATCGTCCAGCTCCACGCGCGTGATGCAACGCGTTACAACGTGCGCCTGGTTTTCTCGCTGCTCCTGCACTTCGTAAGTAATCGTCAAAATGTACTCCCCGGGTTTCAGCGGGAGCTGTTCCGCAGCGCAAGCCGAGCCTCCAATCAGGAAAATCACGGCGAGCGCTGCGAACCGAACTGTTGACGGCCTGATCATGGCTAGGATTTACTCGTTCCTTTGCGCTGAGCTGAGAAAGTGGTCACTGCGCGTTCTCGCCGACCTGGAATGTCCATGCGGTGTCGAACATCATTCCGGCGCCTTGCCCGCGCGCCACATCGCCGCCGGAAAATTTCTCGTTTTTTGATATTGGCCGCAGGACAATGGCGTATTCGCCGGGATAAAGTGGCGACTGCGGCGACAGTTCGTATTGGCCCTCCGCTTTCTTCTGCACGCTGGCGGCGACGCGGTCCTCGACAAATCCCGAATAAAGCTCCCAGTCGGCGGCATCGTGCGAACGAGCGTCCTCTTTGCCGCGCGTGGCGCCGATCAAACGGCAGGTGTTTTGCGCCGGCGTGAGGCGCACGATCTCTGGTGCGAAGGCGTTAGGATTCACTCCGGGCACTCTGGCGAAACTCACCGAGAATTTCGGCGTCGTCGTTTGCAGAATGTTTGCGGAGGCGGGCCCCGGGACTCCCCACACATAGGTCACGGTCGGCTTGCGCGAGCCGAGCATCCCACCGAGAATGCTGCCGCCCTGCTGCACGGCTGTTCCGCCCACGGCGTTGTTCATGCGAGATGCTACGCTGTAGGTCGCATCGGTGACGCCAGCCTGAATCCCCTGCGTCACCACCGAATCACCGGCAAGACTTGCCATGGAACTCGGTTTGGTCTTCGTCTCCGCGAGTTGTGTTTTTTCGCGCGGAATTTCTTGCGAACCGGTGTCCTGCAACAACGTAACTGTGGGCATCTGCCATCGCGGCTTGGGCGCCTGCTGTCCAAAGGAAGCGCCGTAAACAACAAATACGCCCAGACCCAGCACCGCCGCCAATTTCAGTGTCCTGTCTTTCATGCCCTTTCCTCCCTCACAGAATTCCGCTGCTTTTCGTTGCGTTCTGCGAATGCAACTTTGCTTTTTCCATTCCCGCGAATTATTTGCCGGTCGGTTTCCCTGTCCATGGATCGATACCCCGCGGACCCGTGACCCACACAGCCAGGCCGTAGGTGGATTGATATTGCGTATTCACTCTGTTAACAGGAGCCCCTTCTTCATCGGTGCAGTAATATGCGGGCCAGTTGACCATGATTGTGTTCATCGGTGCCACCGCCAGGTTGAAGTCCCATCTGCCAACGAGCCCGTCCTTGTGCGAAACCTCATCCCAAGCCCCGCAAAGGCTCCGCGCATCGGTGTCTTCGTAATAGAGTTGGAACGAACTGATCTCGAATCCGGGAGCAAGCGGGAATGTCCAGACGTCAACTCCGCCTTCGGTGGCGTAATACAAATAGTTGAAGTAGTTCATACATGGTCCCTCGATAACAGTAGACGGACCTACAGAATGTACGTCGTTGATATAGCAGTCCCAATCCGCACCATTGTCGTAATGGCCATAGGCGTACCGGAAAACCCAGCCCGCAACCGGAGTGCCCTGGAAGGAGAAAGATGAGAATTGCGAAGCTGCATTTGAGGGGATTTGATCGTAGCTGGCGTTTAGTTGCGGGACTGGAGTTTGCTCGAAATGTCCGGCAATATAGGCGCCGGATTCGCGCAAACTGACCTGTGACTGTGGCAGGGAATCGTAACCCAGCAGACTCTCCTGGCGGGCGGCGTAAAAGCTAAGGCCTGATATCTTCATCTCCTGCTTGCCGCTAGGCGCAACAACCAGCGTGATGTTCTTTTGGTCCAAAATGTCTGTTAGCGCGGGATTCAAATGGGCCGTGATGCCGTGTTCGCTCCAGAAATCGACGGCAAGATTTTCGCGGAACCCGTCCGCGCCGAAAATGTACGCCGCGTTACCGTTGGCGGAGGGCCCGAAACCGCATCCACCGATCGAGTAAGAGTTGTATTTGGCCTCCGGCGTGAAGACTTTTGGCGCGTAAACGATTCTTGAAGCGGGATCCTGGGCACATAGAATAACGAGAGGCTCGGCGTAATGTCTGTTCGCAATGTGAAAGCCTGATGTTCCGCTTTCGTCCTCTGTGCGTTCCGGCCCAATTTGCTGACGTGGCGCGCTGGCCCGAGTTTGCACATTAGGAGAGCGTGACGCCGTCCCGTTCGTCGAGATCTTTGTCGCCGATCCGACCGCGAGCCTCATCTGGGCTGTCCTTTGGTCCGCCAATTGCCTTTGCTCTCGAAGTGCCTCAATCAGGGCCGCGTCCTGCTGTGCGAGGTGTGAGTTCGTGATTCTGCGCAGCGCCCTGGGGGGCGCAAGCCTGACCAGTGGTGGTTTGACGGTCTGTTGCGTTGTTTCAACCGCTCTACCGCCCGACCCGCCGGTCAGTTTACTGACTGGGGCTTTCAGCGCAGGATTTAGGCCGTCTGGCAACCCGCCGTTGCTTCCTGGTTTAGTCAGCATGCCCTGCGATTGGGTTGCGCCAGTACCGGGATTTCGTAGCAACGGCGTTCCAACGGACACAGGAGGCCTTAAACCCAACCGGTTCGTCGGATGCAGATCAAAGTTCACGTTGTAGGCCTGGTCGCCGCAGCTCTGCCAGCCTGCCTCCAACGAAAGTGCCGTCCCGTTGGGTGGGTTATTGCACTGTCCGCCGAGGATCTTGATAAGTCCGCCAGTCGCGCCGAATGGGCCAATCGCGGCTACTTGAGCCGTGAACGGCTGGCCAATGCTAACTTGAACCCGAAGAGCCACTCCTTCCGGCACTCGACTGAAGCTGTAGCTGCACAGCCGATTGCCGGGCCCCGGCCGCGGGGACTGCGTAAATTTGAACTGATTCGTAGTGGCGAGCGAATGCGAGCCCGTTGCGTCGATGTCGCTCAGTTCCACCTGCAAAGCCTGGCAAGGAACGGATGGGTTGTATGCGACGCGCGTCGGATCCCAGAAAATAGCACCCGCCACCGTGCCCTGTGCGAACCTGGCGCCAGTTTGAGCGTTTTCAGAGCTTCCATAAGGAGAGGAGATGAGAGGACGAGTTGTGACAGGACGCTGGACTTGCGGCTTTACCTGCGCCGCCGCTCCCGCGCAACTCAAGGCTATCGACAGAACGAAAATGACGGATTTCTTGCTCATCAACGCCTCCTCACTGGATCCATCAGTTCTTGTGCAGCATTTGCACTGGCTGCAGCTGCTTGATCGCAAGTCCGTTCCCGTTTCCGCTCGCCCACGGACTTACGCCTCGCGGACCCAGCACTGTGATCTCCAATTCGTATCCGGACACGCTGGCGTAATTAAGGAAATCCATATAATTGCCGCTGGTCACAATGGTTTTTGGCCAGCATGCTTCCTCTTGCCAGGAGATCTGGAACGAGGTTTTCGAGGTGTAGTTCAGCGCCCAATCGCCGCTTTTGGAGTACACTCCATTCATGGATTGGCAATAGCCGACATCGATGCTGAAGTGACTTAGGTTCACCCCCGTGTGCGGGTCTAGTTGAAATCCGGGAGCAAGATTCAGTTGATAGGCGTCAGTTCCGCCCGGGAAGCTGTGGCCGGGCGTCATTGGGATAGGAAACTGATCGCCCGCGCCGTAATACCGACTCACACCAATGGTTTCACCGGGTTTCGGCATATCGAGGGAGGGCGACTCCACATCTACAAACGGCGGTTTGCCGGGAGTTACGTTGTCGAGTTTGGCTTCCGGAGGAAAGCACCCGGGGCCCGTGTCCTGAGGAGTGCAGCCTAGCGGCAACGGGAGTCCTTTCAGCACTTGATCTGCGCGAGCGGCGAGAAAATTCATCCCTTGCGCTTGATAGACTTGCCCGCTCGCAGTCTTCACGTTCAGCACGACGTTGTTTGTGTCGTAGAGGCCGCTCGCGTTCGGATCAATCTGCGCCACGATCTGCCGGTCGCTCCAGGAGGTGACGAATTGCTGCTCCCCCTTCCACTGGTTCGGCGGAATCGTAAAGCTCACGCGATCGGGAGAGTTCGTTGCGCCGAGGTGTTGCACGATCAGCTTGGCGTGCGCCGGATCGAACTGCACTCCGCTCAAGTACACTTCGCCAGGCATGCTTCCGAAACCGCAGCCTTGAATCACAAATCGGCCGTCTTCACCGGCAACGGGGCTGAACCACACTCCATTCGCCGCGCCGTCAACGGTGGCGATTCCCGAACGGCAGATTGTGGTTATCGGCGCAGGCGTACGCGCGCCAAGCGGCTGGGGTTGCCGTCCTGCAGGCGGCTGGTGTGCTGTGGGTCCGCTCGGCGGGTTTACCTGTGTCGCTGTTGGATTCGCTGACGACGGCGCGCTCTGTGTTCCCGAGGCCGACATCGTTTGTTCCGCGCTTATCTGCGGTTGGGAGCCCTTCGGTGGATACGGCTGCGGATTCAAACCCGCTGTTGTGCCGCGATTGAGTAGCATCTGGCTGCTCCCTCCAGATGCGGATGCCTTTGGCGGCAAAGGTTGCGGATTTAAGCTGCTGGTTGTCCCCGGATTTAGCAGCGTGCCGGTTTCATTCGAACCGCTCGAACTTCCTGTTAGCGTGCGGTTCGGGTTTGGCGGCTTCACCGCAGGTACGAGCAGGGAACGCGCCGCCGCGCTCTGCTTGTGCAACAAACCTATGAGCGCGGAATACCCGGCATCTCCTTCTGGCGCGCTGGCTCGCGGCCCGATCTGCACCGTATGCGCCATCGCCTGTTGAATTAGTTTGTTGTTCCGCAACTGCTGCAGAGTCGGCTTTGACGGAAGCGGAGTCGCCGATGTTCTTTGTTCGTTGCCGTACTTCGATGCAGCGCCGCTTGCTTTCTGCACGGTCTTGGCTGCCGGATTCAGCCGGCCGTAGCGCTCTTCCAGTTCGCACGAATTCGCGGGTAT
>DASUAV010000229.1:0-3684 GCA_035763605.1 Candidatus Acidiferrales bacterium | reverse complement strand
CTACTGGAAAGGCCAGGAAGGCAATCCGCAGATGCAGCGGATCTACGCGCTCTGTTTTTACACGCAGCAGGAGCTTGAGGATTATCTGCACAAATTGGAAGAAGCAAAACGGCGCGACCATCGCAAGCTCGGCGCGGAACTAGATTTATTCAGCATTCAGGAAGAGGCTGGGCCGGGGCTGATCTTCTGGCATCCCAAGGGCGGCCTTATTCGCACTATCGTGGAGAACTGGTTGCGCGCCGAATTGCTGCGGCGCGGCTACGATCTGGTTTTCACTCCGCACGTGATGCGCCTTGACCTGTGGAAGACCAGCGGGCACACCGGCTTTTATCAGCAGAGCATGTTCAGCCCGATTGAAATCGAGAAGGCCGATTACCAGATCAAACCGATGAATTGTCCCGGCCACATTTTGATTTACAAATCGCACTTGCGCAGCTATCGCGATTTGCCGTTGCGCTACGCCGAATTGGGCACCGTCTATCGCTACGAGCGCACCGGCGTGCTGCACGGCTTGCTTCGAGTGCGCGGGTTCACGCAGGACGACTCGCACATTTTCTGCCGCCCGGATCAGATCGAGTCGGAGGTGGCGGGCTGCCTCGATTTCGCGTTTGCGGTGATGAAGACTTTCGGTTTCAGCCAATATGAAGTCGAGCTGTCGGAATGGGATCCCGCGCACCCGGAAAATTACGCGGGCAAAGCCGAAGATTGGAATCGCGCGACAGCAGCGCTTTCCAACACACTCAATCAGATGAATGTGCTGTTCAAGCGCATTCAGGGCGAAGCGGCATTCTACGGCCCGAAAATTGACGTGAAGCTGATTGACGCGATTGGTCGTCCGTGGCAGCTGACCACTGTGCAATTCGATTTCAACCTGCCGGCGCGCTTTGCTCTCGAATACGTCGGCGAAGATGGCGCGCGGCATCAGCCGCTAATGGTGCATCGCGCGCTGCTCGGCTCCGTGGAGCGCTTTTTCGGCATTTTGATCGAACACTACGCCGGTGCTTTTCCGTCGTGGCTTGCGCCCGTGCAGGCCAGCGTGCTGCCGGTCAGCGGCAAATTTTCAGATTACGCGAAGTCCGTTGAGCAGAAATTGCGCGAGGTGGGCGTTCGCGTTCATCTCGACGACCGCAATGAAAAGTTGCAGGCCAAAATTCGCGACGCGCAGTTGCAGAAAATTCCGTACATGCTGATTGTCGGGGGCAAAGAGGCCGAATCGGGCTCCGTTTCTGTCCGGCATCGTTCGAAGGGCGATCTCGGCCCGCAGCCGCTCGATGAATTCATCGCCGCCATTCGCCGCGAAATCGAAAGCAAAAGCTCGAGCTGAACGCGTCTCGTCGCGGGATTTCCATGCACAAAAATTTCGGCATTCGGCTCGCCACCGCGGCAGATGTGCCGGCGCTCGCCGCGCTCATCGAACTTTCCGTTCGCGAATTGCAAACGCGCGATTATTCGCCAGTGCAAATTGAACTTGCGCTGAAAACCGTCTATGGCGTGGACACTCAGCTTATCGCGGATGGAACTTATTTCGCCGCGGATGCGGCCAGCGGCGAAAATCTCGTTCTGGTCGGTTGCGGCGGCTGGAGCAAGCGCAAAACACTTTTCGGCGGCGATGCCTGGAACGCGCGCGAAGATTCATTGCTTGACCCGCGCTGCGATGCCGCGAAAATTCGTGCGTTCTTCGTGCATCCCGATTGGGCGCGGCGCGGCATTGGAAGCGCAATTCTCGATGCCTGCGAGGATGCGGCCCGTGCTGCAGGCTTCGCGCGCTGCGAAATGGGTGCAACGCTCACTGGCGTGCCGTTCTATCGCACGAAAGGGTATGCGGAATTGGAGCCGCTCGCCGCTCCACTTCCCGGCGGCGAATCCCTGCCCATCATACGCATGGCGAAAAATTTGTAGCCCAGGAGCGTCCCGAACTGCGCGCGCGATTCTTTCGTCCTGCCTCTTGCGAGGCGAAATACTAATCATGTTATACTTCGTAGTCTGTCGGTCGTCAGCGCTCGAGGAGCGTGACGGGCACAAACGTCTACTCCCTTCGGAGGTGGGTTTATCGTTGAACGCAGTTTTGGTCCGCGGGTGAATGAACGCATCCGCGCTCGTGAAGTTCGCGTCATTGACGATCAGGGCAATCAGCTTGGCGTTCTTTCGTACTTCGACGCCATGAAGGCCGCGCGCGACGCGGGTCTCGATCTCATCGAAATTTCTCCGAACGCCAATCCTCCGGTCTGCAAGCTGGCTGATTTCGGCAAGTTTCAGTACGAGCAGAACAAAAAAGCGCACGAAGCGCGCAAGCATCAGAAGGGCACGCAGATCAAAGAAGTGAAGTTCCGGCCTTCGACCGCCGAGCACGATTATCAGGTGCGAAAAAACCAGATCGTCGATTTTCTCGGCAAGGGCTACAAAGTGAAGGCCATGATTTTTCATCGTGGCCGCGAAATGGCCCATCAGGACGTGGGCCGCGCGAAAATGACGCGCCTGCTGAAGGAAATCGAGGAGCACGCGCTGGTCGAATTCGGACCCCGCATGGAAGCGAATATCCTGCTGGCGCTGCTAGCGCCGAAGAAGACTGCCGCCGCGCGTCCATCTCCCGCGGCCGCAGCGAATTAGTTCGATCTGGAACCAACCATGGAAATCAAAGATCGCGTATTCATTGTCACAGGCGCCTCCTCGGGGATTGGACTAGCAACGGCAACGGCGCTCGCCGATCGCGACGCGAAAGTCGCACTTCTCGCTCGCAGCGCCGACGCGTTGCAAAAATTGTCGCAGCAGCTTCCCGGCAGCCTGCCCGTCACAGTTGATGTCACGCAATTTGACAACCTCCGAAAAGCGATAGCCGCCGTGCATCAGCACTATGGCCGTGTGGACGGCCTCGTCAACAACGCGGGTCGCAGTTACGCGGCCGCGATTGAGGAGATCGACGCCGCGCTTTTCGATGAAATTTTCCATCTGAATGTGCTGGGGCCGATTGTCGCGATGCAGGCAGTGATTCCCTTGATGCGCGCGCAAGGCGGCGGAAGCATCGTGAACATCAATTCGGGAACGGCGTTCATGGTCCTTCCTCAATATAGCGTCTACTCAGCTTCCAAGCGCGCGCTTCTTGGATTCAGTCTCGCGGCGCGGGCGGAGCTGGAAAAAGACGGCATCGTCGTCAGCGAAGTCTATCCGTACATCACTGCCACGAACTTCGGCAAAAACAGGATGGGGAATCCGGCCGGAGGCGGTCCGCGGTCGAACTACGCCGAGGGCGACACGCCCGAATTTGTGGCGAGTCTCGTTTTGAAGGCTGTCGAAGAGGGGCAGGCGCAGTATTTCGCGAACGACCGCCTGCGCAAAATGGCCGGAGTTGCGGCGCAGGCCGCCGGCTAGAAAATAAATCTTAGCGAGGGATATTGTGGCGAGAAAACCAAGAGCAAAGATAAAACTGAAAACGCATCGCGGCGCCGCCAAGCGCTTCAAGATCACTTCCACCGGCAAAGTCATGCGCCATCATTCCGGCAAGCGTCATTTGCTGGGAACGAAAAAGCCCAAGCGCATGCGCCGTCTCGGCAAGCAGATCGAAGTGACGCCCGGCGATGCCGCCAAAGTTCATCGCCAGTTGCCTTATGGATAGAACGCAAGCCGCTTCGCGGACCGCCGCGAATTTCGATTTGCGCCGCCGCGAATCTCTGCGATAATCGCTTTTCG
>DASUAV010000228.1:0-8655 GCA_035763605.1 Candidatus Acidiferrales bacterium | reverse complement strand
GTTTCGGTTGTGGTGAGCACGTCCGCTGAACCGTCGGGAGCGCCGGAGGGACGCAGTTTGAGCGTCACTCGGAGCCGCACGCGCGTCTCGCCCGGATCGTTTTTGCGGCCCACATCTATGTGCTTCTTGAGTTTGCTCTCGAGCGCCTCGAAGTCAACCGGCTTTTGAACGAAGTCCTTCGCGCCAATGGACTCGCAGAAATCCTTGTAGTTCTCCCTCGATTCGCCGGAAATGATGAAAATCGGAATGCGATTTGTGAAGCTAAGAGAGGAGATCGTCTGGCAAACTTCGAATCCGGAATATCCCGGCATATTTAAGTCGAGGAGAATGGCGTCGGGTTTTTCCTGCAAAGCCAGCGCCAGCGCCTCCTCGGGCGAGCCGCTCTCGATAATCTCGTAAGATTTTGTGAGCCGAAACCGCAGCACCTTCCTCACGGCTTCGTCATCATCAATAATCAGCAATTTGGGCATGGAATTCCTCCTAGTCTGCAATCGCTTGCGCCGGCTGGTTCGTGAAGCTCTCCGCCTCTGAATTACGAATTTCATTGGATGGCGCGGCGATTGCGCCTTCAATGGCCCGCAGCAGAGCATCGCGCGTGAACGGCTTGCGCAGCACCACGAGGCCGGGTTTCAAATTTCCGCGCACCTCGATCGCTCCGTCGGTGTATCCGGACATGAAAAGAATGCGCATCTTTGGAAATTCCGCCGACAATTTCCTGGCCAGCTCGCCGCCGCTCATTCCGGGCATGACAACATCTGTGAGCAATACATCCACAGCCCCGCCGGAAACGGCCGCTACCCGGATAGCCTCCTCTGCGTCGCCGGCCTCAAGGACCACGTAACCCATATCGAGCAAAATTTTGCGCGTCAGCTTGCGAAGCGATACTTCGTCTTCCACCAGCAGGATCGTTCCCGTTTGGATGCCGCGCTTCGCCTCTCGCTCTTCCGCCGCAGTCTGTTGCGCGGCGCCTTTGGCGCGAGGCAGGTAAATGCGAAACGTTGTGCCTTTGCCCGGCGCGCTGTCTACCCAGATATAGCCTTCGCTCTGCTTCACAACGCCGTACACTGTCGCTAATCCCAGCCCAGTTCCTTTGCCTTTCTCCTTCGTCGTGAAGAACGGCTCGAAAATGTGCGATTGCGTTTCCGCGTCCATGCCGGTACCGGTGTCGATCACCTTCAACATCACGTACGGGCCCGGGATTACGTACCGGTATTGCAGAGCGTCCTTCTCGGTCAGTTCGGCATTCGAAGTGGAAATCGTCAGCTCTCCGCCTTGCGGCATCGCATCGCGCGCGTTCACTGCCAGGTTCAGGATGACTTGCTCGAACTGACCGCGGTCAGCCTTGACACTTCCAAGCTCCGCGCCCGGCTCGAACTTGAGCGCCACGTCCTCGCCGATCAAGCGGTGCAGCATTTTCTGCATGTCGGCAATGATGGCGTTCACATCGAGAATTTTCGGCTCCAGCACCTGTTTGCGGCTGAAGGCCAGCAACTGCTGCGTGAGCGCCGCCGCGCGCTGTCCCGCCTTGCGAATTTCATCAATCGCTTCGCGCAGTGGATCTTCAGGCGGAATGCTTTCCTGCAACGCTTCGGTGTAGCCGATAATTACGCCCAGGAGATTATTGAAGTCGTGCGCGATGCCGCCGGAAAGTTTTCCGACGGCCTCAAGCCTTTGCGAAAGCACGAGCTGCCGTTCCAGGGCCCGGCGCTCGGTCACGTCGCGATTGACGATGATCAGCTTCTCAACTTTCCCTTCCTTATCGCGAACTGCGCTGGCCGTGGATTCCAGCACGCGCCACGCGCCGCTCTTGTGCCGGATCCGGTATTCCAGCCTCCGGCCAGTGCCCGTTGTGCGCGCCTCTTGCGCCGCTTTTCTAACCGACGGCAGATCATCCGGATGAATCTGCTCGTACGCCGACGTTTTTTCGAGTTCTTCGGCGGAATATCCCAGCACTTTTTGGTATGACGGGCTGTTGTAGAGCCGCCGGCCATCCACCGTAACCACGGCAATCATGTCATCCGCATGTTCGCCGATGAGGTAAAAAAGTTCGTCTTGCGCGACCAGATGCATGCGGAAACGATGAATCTGCAGTTGCTGGTAAATGACGTAAACCACGAACAGCAGCACCATCCCGACCAGTGCGCGGATGGATAGATGAATGTTGAGCTCGTCCCACGCATCGCGTTGCAGAACGTAAATCGCGAGAGAAAACGAAATGATTCCCAAAGTGAGAACGAGCGTTACCGCCACTCCGGAAAACGACAGCCACCATTGCCGGCGCTCAGCGCGCTTCAAGCCTGCGCGAATTGAGGCAAAGTCCGGTGATGTGCCGCAATCCCGTTGCTTCGATTTGGATTTGCTCGTGAGCAAAAGCGCCCTTTATCGCGTTCTTTCACGCGTGTTTCGACGATATTCCGTGCGAATTAGAGGCATTCCGCGTGCCAAATCGGCGATTTGAAGCGTACGGCAACTCCGCCAAGCCATCTGTATTGAATGCGATGAGGGTTATCGTTTTGCCCGCGGAAAATGAGGAGTTCTCGCGTCTGTTCCACACTTGCACGTTGTACTGTTTTGAACCGGGGAGCTTCGCCGGAGGTAAATGCCGTTAGGGCGGCGTCGAAAAAGGGCAAACGCCGGTAGGGGAACTTCGCTGGAGGCAAACGCTTTTAATGGCTGGGGCGGTTGGATTCGAACCAACACCGTCTGCATTAACAGTGCAGCGTCCTACCGATTGGACCACGCCCCATGCCGATGGACGAGTCTCTTGATTTTATAGCTTCGCTGGGTGCTTTGCAGCAGATTCGCTTGGGCCTCGCGACAAGCCCTGTTAATCTCTATCTTGCATTCAACTCATTCGCCGTTTTCATCATCTGAATCTGAGTACGAAAAATCCAGGAGAAGCTCATGAGAAAACGTGGCGTGGTTTGCGCGCTTCTGATTTTGGGGCTGGTGTTTCCGGCGAGTGCGGCGTCATCGCGCAGCGATGACATCAGCCGCATCCAGGACTCGACAGGGATCTTCAAAGACATCGTAGACGCGCCGGACAGCTCTTTTCCGCTGGATCTGCTGCAATCGGCGCAATGCATCGCGATTATTCCCGCGGTGCTGAAGGCCGCGTTCATCGTGGGCGCGAAGTACGGAAAGGGAATTGTGACCTGCCGGCTGGGCGAGAAAAACGTCAGCCGCGAATGGAGCGCGCCTGCGTTCGTGATGATCGGCGGCGGGAGCTTCGGATTCCAGATCGGCGGGTCGGCCACGGATTTGATTTTGGTGTTCAAGAATCGCACCGGCTTGAAAAAGCTGCTCAGCGATAAATTCAAAATTGGCGGCGAAGCCAGCGCGGCGGCTGGGCCAGTCGGACGTCATGCGGAGGCCAGCACGGATTTACAGTTGCACGCGCAGATTTTGAGCTATTCGCGGAGTCGCGGCGTGTTTGCCGGCGTCAGTCTCGATGGGGCTGTTTTTCAGCCGGATAAGAGCGGGAACGAGGCTCTGTACGGAAACGGCGCAAAACCAGAAGACATTTTGAATGGGAAGTATCAAGCGCCGGCAGAATTTTCGACGCTGCTCGGCGAGATCAAAAAATACGCGCTCTAGCTTGTTAGTATTTTGACCTTATGCGGGCCGTGCTCCCTCGCGGAATGCGCGGAGCCCTCTGCGGCTAACATCACGCGGAATTCGCGCACCAATTCACCGTCCCACCAGCCGCGATTCACTTCGGCCTGAAGAACCTGCCACGCTTCCTGCGGCGAAAGCGCTCGCCGGTAGGGGCGCGTGGTCGTGAGCGCATCGTAAACGTCCGTGATCTGCAAAATGCGCGCCGTGAGCGGGATGGCTTTACCCACCAGCCCGTCAGGATAACCAGAACCGTCCCATCGCTCGTGGTGATGGCGGATAATTGGCAGCACGGCGCGGAAGGATTTCAGCGGCGCGCAAATGTGTTCGCCCACCGAGGGGTGCTGCTTGATGGTGGTGCGCTCATCGGGCGTGAGCGGCGCGGGCTTGAGCAACACGGCGTCAGGAACAACCACTTTGCCCACGTCATGAACCACTCCCGCGCGGCGCAGCGCCGTGACGTCGTCCGCAGGCAGGCCGAGCCGCTCGCCGAGACGGGCGGAAAATTCCGCGAGCCGTGTGCAATGCCCGTGCGTGTAGGGATCGCGCGATTCAATACTGAGCGCGAGGCTGAATAGCACCGATTCGGCATTTTCCAGTTCGTCGGTGAACGATTTCAGGCGCAGCAGCGAATGCACGCGCGCCTTGAGTTCAGTGACGTCAATCGGCTTGCTCAAAAAATCGTCCGCGCCGGCTTCGATGCCGTTGATGCGGTCGCTTTTTTCCGTGAGGCCGGTGATGAGTACCACCGGAATCAGCCGCGTTTCCGCACTGGACTTCAATTCCCGGCAAACCTCGAACCCATCGCGGCCGGGCATCATCACGTCGAGCAATATCAAATCGGGCGGATGCGACTCGCACTCGCGCAACGCGCTGAGCCCGTCCGCAGCAGTGCGAACAGAGTACCCCTGGCGCTCCAGGAGCGCTTGCAGCCCCGCACGCATCGCGGGCTCGTCATCCACGATAAGAATTTTCTCGTTCATGCTTCCCGAAGCGGGGTGGGATTCCTAGCATACGATTGCCGGAGAGGCGCACGCAACTGGAATTCCGCTTCCGAAAAATCTGCCGGATTCCGCAAGGCTCGCTCGAATCATGATGGCTTAGACCAGGTTGCCATTCCGCCGTATCGTAGCGGAAAAAAGCGCTCGCGGCTCAGCGGCCGGCGCGAACACTTCGTTATCGTTTTCCATCCCAAACGGCTTTAGGTCCACCAATCTGCAATGATTTTCGGAGATGGCAAGCCGAATCTCCGCGAGCGCCTCAAAGTTGTCGAGAACAGCGTGTCCCAGAGCGTAGAGCATATGCTGCGGCGATTTGCTTTCGTGCGCGGCGAACGTCTCGACCAGCGTTTTTCGGATGCCATGCCACATCGTGGAAAAGGGCATCTCCGGCTCGGGGAATTCATATGTCCAATGGGAGCAGATTTCGCTCCCCAGAATCATTTGCGAGCGCGATTCCTGAGTGGTATAGGGATCGCGAAGAAAATTCTCAAAAGACGCGCCGGAGGTCTTCAGTAAGCGCAGGTCTTCGATTCCGGATTCAAGATTTGTCTTCTCACGCGTGGCGGAAATGCGCGCCGAACGCCGTTCGCCGGCATTGGCGACAAACGCGGAGGCGTGCCCTTTTTCTCCAATGGGAATGCGCGACCAGGGGCGTTCCGCGATTTCGAGATGGACGCGCGAGACCTGCGGATTGTAGGTCAGGAAATGTTCCACCAGGTGAAACGCGAAATCCTCGATGGCTTCGGCGGGATACTGCCGCGCGAGGACGTAAATCGTGTTCTTGATCGTGTCCGGCGGAAGAATCGCGCGATTATCGCCGGAGGTGTACGCCGCGCCGAAAGCCCCTTCGAAACGCGCGGATACACTTAGATCCTTCACCTCATGAAGGCCGCCGCGGTGCATCACCCGAAAGAGGCGAACGCACGATTCGCCATAATCGTTTTGCGCGAGTTTGATGTCCATGGAGGCTCCGGAAACGGCATTCAGCATGCGCTAGAAGGCATGCGCGCTGCAATTAATTCATTTTGTTCAATAGGGAACTTTGCCGGGTTTTTGCTCCCACGTGCCGAATACTTTCAGCGCCTCTTCGCGCATCAGTTGCGCCATCGGAATTTTCCTCTCGGCCGCCGGCTTTCTAATTTCGGAATAGATGAGCGAATCGTCGAATCCTATCTTGGCTGCGTCCGCCGAACGCGCGGCATAGTAAATTTTTGCCGGACGCGCCCAGTAGATCGCGCCAAAGCACATTGGACACGGCTCGCAAGTCGCATAGATTTCGCATCCGTCTAGCTCGAAGTGGCCGAGTTTCCGGCAAGCCTCGCGAATCGCCAGAATTTCCGCATGCGCGGTCGGATCACTGGTGGAAGTGACAAGATTCGTGC
This sequence comes from Candidatus Acidiferrales bacterium, assembly GCA_035763605.1. GTDB lineage: Bacteria > Acidobacteriota > Terriglobia > Acidiferrales > UBA7541 > DAHUXN01. Next base: position 2,657 of record DASUAV010000228.1, on the reverse strand, counting down.
CGCGTCCGAGGATTTCGCCCGCGCGAACCACCAGCGCGGCAAAAGGCCCGCCGCGCCCGCTGCGGACGTTTTCGAGAGCGAGCGCCATCGCCTGCTGCATGAACTCTTCCGGCTTTTCAGCGCTATGACTCATTCAGGTACTCGTGCGTATCGGTGCGGATTTTCTATCTTCGCATTAATGCGCGGGCCCCCGGTGTCCTTTGCCCGGCTTCGCTTTTTTCAGGATGAACATGAAAGGAATCATGCCCAGGCAGACGTATCCCATGATGCGAAAATCCCGCAAGAACGAGAGCATCATGGCCTGCCCCTGCAAAGTTGCGTAGAACATGCGAAACGCCAGTTGCTTTGCTTGCACCGCGCTTTGCCCAGCTTGAATGAAATGCTGCATCATGCTCTGGATGACGTTCTGGAACTGAAAATTCGTAGCGGTGATGTGCGCGGCGAGCAGGCTCTGGTTCTTCTGCGCGCCGCGATCGAGCAATGTAGTGACAAACGAAATACCCATGCTCCCGCCGACATTGCGCGCGAGATTGATCAGTCCCGTAGCGTCGTTCGTCTTTTGCGGCGCGACATAATAAAACGCAATCACGTTGATGGGCACGAATAGGAACGCCACGCCAAAGCGCGACACAATCCAGACGAGAATCGGCGTTTTTTCGCCCATTTGCAAATCGAAATGCGAGCCCATCATGAAAAGTCCCGATGAGGTGATCAATAATCCCACGACTACAAGCCAGCGCGCTTCGAATTTGCCCAGCATGAAGCCCACTACGGGCATGATCATCATCATGAAGATTCCGCCGGGCAGCAATACGACGCCGCTCTGCATGGCCGTGTAGCCAAGGAGCGTCTGAAGCAGAATAGGAAGCAAGACCGTAGTCCCATATAGGACGAATCCTAGAATGTACATGGTGAACACCGCCACAGCGAAGTTCCGCTCCTTCAGCAAGCGCAGATCAATTACCGGGTCTTTCTGATTCAGCTCCCAGACAATCACGCCCACGATGCCGATGAGCGCGACCACCGTGGCCCATACGATAAATGGCGAGCCGAACCAATCATCGCGCTGCCCCTTATCCAGCACGATCTGCAGAAAACCCACGCCAACGCTGAGAAATGCGATGCCGATGTAATCAATGCGCAGCCGTTTTTTGATCTGGTGCGCGGGATTGCTGATGAGCAGCGAAGTCATCAGAATCGAAAGAATGCCGACGGGAATATTGATGAAGAAAATCCAGCGCCACGTGAAATTATCGGTAATCCAGCCGCCGAGCGTCGGCCCAATGGTTGGCGCCACCACCACGCCCATGCCGTAAATGGCCATGGCCATGCCCTGCTTTTCGCGTGGGAAACTGTCCACGAGAATGGCCTGCGAAATCGGCTGCAAGCCGCCGCCGCCCGCTCCTTGCAACACACGAAAGAAAACCAGAGCGCCCAGGCTCGGCGCGAGCCCGCACAAAAACGAACTCAGCGTGAAAATCGCCACGCAGGCCATGTAGAACCGCTTGCGTCCAAAAACGTTGGAGAGCCAGCCGGTGAGCGGGAGAACGATGGCGTTCGAGACCAGATAAGACGTGAGCACCCACGTGCTTTCGTCTACTCCGGAGCTCAAACTGCCCGCGATATGCGGCAGCGAGACGTTTGCGACGCTCGTGTCCAGCACTTCCATGAACGTCGCGAGCATCACCGTGGCAGCAATCAGCCAGGGATTTACCTCGCTGCGCGGACGCTCTTGAGGAAGACTGAATGTGGCCATGCCGGTTTATTTCGTGATGATGGTCGCTTCGACGTTCATGCCGGGGCGCAGAATCGCTTCGTTCGCAGGAACGGGATCGAGCACGATTTTCACGGGAATGCGCTCAACCACTTTGACATAATTCCCTGTGGCGTTTTCCGGAGGGAGCAGGCTCAAGCGCGAGCCTGTTGCGCCGGCAATCGAATCCACGTGGCCCGGAAATGTTTTTCCGTACATATCCACATGCACTTCGGCGCGATCCCCGGGCCGCACGTGCGCCAGTTGCGTTTCTTTGAAGTTCGCTGTAACCCATGTCTCTCTGAGCGGAACCACAATCATCAGCGCTTGCCCGGGCGAAACAATTTGGCCGACCTGCACCGTTTTGTTGGTCACCACGCCGTCGTCCGGCGCGGTAATCGTGGTGTATTCCAAATTAAGCTGCGCGGTTTCGACTTCCGCTTGCGCTTCCTGCACCGCGGCTCGCGCGGACGCGGCATTCGCCACGCTCACGCGCACTTGCCGCGTATTCGCCTGCGCTGCCTGCAAACCGGCGTGCGCGCGCTCAAGGTCTGCCTTCGCGGCCGACACTTGCGCCTGCCGAACGGAAACTGTCTGCTGGGCAAGCGCCAAACTTTGCCGCGCGGCGCTAAGCTCTCCCTCCGCCTCAGTGGCGGCGGCGGAATACGCATCATATTGTTGCTGTGAAATTTCGTTTTTCGCGACGAGCGGCTTAACGCGCGCCAAATCCGACTGCGCCTTCTGATACGCCGCTTCCTCTTTTTGCACATTCGCCTTCGCGTAAGCCAAACCCGACGTAGACGCCTCCTGCAAGCCCAGTTGCGCCTGCTGATACGCGGATTCCGCCGCCGCGACGGTCGCCGACCCGCTGCTCACATCGCTGCGCGTGGTTGCCGATGTAAGC
>DASUAV010000227.1:0-13695 GCA_035763605.1 Candidatus Acidiferrales bacterium | reverse complement strand
TTGCGCCGGATTCATTTCACCCAGGCCCTTGAAGCGCGTGATGGTGAACTCTTTCTTCGCATCTTCGAGCACATAAGAGAGCACGCCCAACGCATTCTCCTTGCTGACCTTGCTGCCATTGTGCGCGATGGTGAAGGGCGGCTTGTCAAACGGCGCGATGGACTGCCGCAGCGAGCGGATGCGCTTGTACTCCGGCGAAGCGACCAGCGCCCAGTTGATGCGCCGAGGCGCCGTGCCGTTGGTGAGCACGATTTCGTGCAGGCTGTGCTCCTCGTCGAATTCCAGTTTGGCTTCGAATTTCAATTTCAGCTTTTCAATCTGCTTGAGCAGCTCCTGCAATTTTTTCTTTTCGGCGAAATCGGTTTTCTTCTCGAGTTCGCTGTCCGCCAGCAATTCGATCAACGCCGTTTCGCGCAGACGCCGCGCCAGTTTGGCCGCCACCTGCTCGTACTCCTGCACGTTGAGCAGAAATTGCGTGAGATCGCCGCCTTCAATCTGTTTGCCGCCTTTGCCCGTGACGGTTTGCTCCTCGGTGGCGCGCTTCATCAGCTCACGCGAAAATTCGCGCTCATCGCGAATGTAGCGGTCCATCTTGCCGCGCTTCAAACGGTAGAGCGGCGGCTGAGCGATGTACACGTGATCTTTTTCGATCAGCTCGCGCATGTGGCGGAAGAAAAACGTCAGCAGCAGCGTGCGAATGTGGCTGCCGTCCACGTCCGCATCGGTCATCAGAATCACTTTGTGGTAGCGCAGCTTGGCGGCGTCAAAGTCATCTTTCCCGATGCCCGTTCCGAGCGCGGTGATAATCAGGCGCAGCTCTTCGTGGCCGAGCATTTTGTCGTAACGCGCCTTTTCCACGTTCAGAATCTTGCCTTTGAGCGGCAAAATGGCCTGATATTTGCGGTTGCGCCCTTCCTTTGCGGACCCGCCGGCGGACGGCCCCTCGACGATGAAGAGCTCGCACCGCGCCGGATCGCGTTCCTGACAATCGGCAAGTTTGCCCGGCAAACCGCTCGAATCGAGCGCGGATTTTCGCCGCGTCAATTCGCGTGCTTTTCGCGCAGCTTCGCGGGCGCGTGCTGCGTCAATGCATTTGCCGATGATTTTCCGCGCGATCGACGAGTGCTTGTCGAAATACTCGCCGAGCTTTTCATTGACGAGCTGCTCGACGAGGCCCTTGATGTCGCTATTGAGTTTGCCTTTGGTCTGTCCCTCGAACTGCGGCTGCGGGAGCTTCACGGAAATGACCGCGACAAGGCCTTCGCGAACGTCGTCGCCAGTGATGGAAATTTCGTCCTTCTGCTCTTTGAGCATTCCATAGGAGCCCGCGTAATAGTTGATGGTGCGCGTCAGCGCCGAGCGGAAGCCGGAAAGGTGCGTGCCGCCGTCAATGGTGTTGATGGTGTTGGCAAACGAAAAAATGTTTTCCGTATAGGTGTCGTTGTATTGCAGCGCGATCTCCATCTCCACGGTTTCACGCTTGCCTTCGATGTAAATCGGCGAATCGTGCAGCACGGATTTGCCGCGATTGAGATGCTTGATGAATTCGCTGATGCCGCCGGTGAAGCGAAATTCCGCTTTTTTCCCGCTGCGCTCGTCTTCGAGTGTGATTTTCAGGCCTTTGTTCAAGAAGGCCAGTTCGCGGAGGCGCTGCGAAAGCGTGTCGTAGGCGAACTCGATGGTGTTGAAAATCGAAGGGTCCGGATGAAACGTGATTTTCGTCCCGGTCTTCTTGGTTTTGCCGGTGTCCTTCAGCTTGGAAGTGGGATGCCCTTTTTCATAGCTTTGTTCCCAGACTTGGCCGTCGCGCCAGATTTCCAGATCGAGCCAATCCGAGAGCGCGTTCACCACTGAAACGCCGACGCCGTGCAATCCGCCGGAAACTTTGTACGTTTCGCTATCGAATTTCCCGCCGGCGTGCAACACGGTCATGACCACTTCAGCGGCGGGCTTCTTTTCGGTGGCGTGCATATCCACTGGAATGCCGCGGCCGTTGTCCGTGACGGTGACGGAATTGTCTTCATGGACGACAACATTGATTTCGTCGCAATAGCCGGCCATGGCTTCGTCCACGGAATTGTCCGCGACTTCCCAGACCAAATGATGCAAGCCGAATTCGCCGGTCGAGCCGATGTACATGGCTGGACGTTTGCGTACGGCTTCGAGGCCGCCGAGGACTTTGATGGACGTAGCGTCGTACTTGTGCCCTGTGGCCTTCGCAGGCGTGTTTTCTTTATCACCCATTTTCTGGCGTGCTCCTGGTATTTGAATCGGGAAGGCGGTCGCGCGGAAAGTTTAGCCCGACACTTGCCCGCTCTGCGGGCTTTGCCTGCCCATTGGCTCAGCTGCGAACGCTTTGCAAAAAATCGAGCTGGGCTCGAAGGGTTTCTGCTTCATCCCGCGACAGTCGGCGGACCCGGTGGCGCGCGGCGAAGACTTTGCGGCCCATTTACGGGCCAAATTTCAGCACTCTGAACCGAAGCTCTACAGGTGTCGCATCCTGGCGCGAACGCGAACCATCCTCGATCCAGCCATGCCTTTCAAGGTACAGATTTTGAAGTCGAAACGGACCCAGATTGCGCATCCAAAGTGTAGTCAAAAAGAGTGAAAAAAACAAGTTTAATCTATGCGGCCAGATGCACCTATCCATATGTTGAATCAGCAACTTACGGGCAAGTCAAATGGCTTTGGACTAGGCCTCCCAGTGAATCGCGGGCCGCTCATCCGTGAGCGCAATTTCGATGCTCTTTCCTGCAGGATTGAGTCTGGGAACTCTCGAATTCTAAAGCCAAGTAAACACTATTTTGAAGCCGCTCAAGCAATCTCTTTCGGTCCATGGCGATTCTGCGAGTCGAGTTTCTGAATGCAAAAAATCCTGCGGCAAAATCCTCTCAGCTCCGCAAGAAATTTCTCGACTGCAGGAGCGAAGTTGAAATTCAAAATGCAAGCATTTTCTCGCCTCCGCGCGAAGATTTTTGTCTGTGGAAAAACTGTGAATTATCTGTGAATGCCATGCCTCGTTTTCGTAAAATTTTCTCTTGCCGCGCGGCATGAGTTTAGGCAGAATCCGCGCTCGCACTCAGGGGTGGTGCAAGAGCTTTAATCCCTCAGCAGGCTGTCCGCGCGGGAAAAGGGAATTCCTGCGCCAGGCCAGCCGTAAGAAACGCAACGGTAACATGAGCTTGATTTCCACAGGATTTCCACGGGTGTGGAAATCGGTAAGGTTTAGCGCGAACGGTGAATTCCTGGGACAAAGTACTAGAACACATGAAGCGGCGGGTGAACGCCCATAGCTTCTCCACGTGGTTCGGGCCTACGCGACTGGAATCAGAGGCGACGGACAAGCTGGTTGTCCGCGTGCCCACTCCCATCTTCCGCAAGCGGCTAACGCAAACCTACGGCGACTTCTTGGACGCGGTACTTGCGGAATTGGGTATGTCCGCCACGCGCCTGGAATTTGTGTGTGCGGAAACTGAGAATCCAGCCACCGCGGCACCGCACCCTCCCGCGCAGGCTAAACTCGACTTCGACTCCTCGAACCACCAACTGAACCCGCGCTACACTTTTGAGACTTTCGTCGTGGGCAGCAGCAACCAGTTCGCACATGCGGCGGCGCAGGCCGTCGCCGAGCAGCCTTCAAAATCGTACAACCCGCTCTTTCTTTATGGCGGAGTGGGGCTGGGCAAAACGCACTTGATGCATGCGATCGGCCACGCCATCAAACGGCGCAATCCGGCGTCGCGTCTCACCTATGTGAGCGCCGAGAAATTCACCAACGAAGTGATTGCCGCGGTGCGCTTCGACAAGATGGCTGCGTTCCGCGACCGTTTTCGCACCATGGACATTCTGCTGGTCGACGACATCCAGTTCATCGCCGGCAAAGAGCGCACACACGAAGAGTTTTTTCATACGTTCAACACGTTGTACGAAGAGCAGAAGCAGATTGTTATTTCATCGGACTGTCCGCCTAAAGAAATTTCCGCGATTGAAGAGCGGCTGCGCTCGCGTTTCGAATGGGGATTAATCGCTGATATTCAGCCGCCGGACCTCGAAACCAAAATCGCCATCCTCCAGAAAAAAGCGGACAGCGAGCAGGTCAAGCTGGCCGATGATGTGGCGGAATTCATCGCCCGCTCCATCAAATCGAATATCCGCGAGCTGGAGGGTGCGCTGATTCGCCTGCTGGCATACTCCTCTCTCACCGGAATCGAGTTGAGCGTGGCCACGGCGCAGCAGGTTTTGAAGAATCTAATCGACTCGCAAGAAAAGAAGGTTTCCATCGAGCAGATTCAGCGTCGCGTGGGCGAGCATTTTGGATTACGCGGGCAGGATCTCAAAGTGCGTAGCAACTCGCGCCAGATCGCTTTCCCGCGCCAGGTGGCCATGTATCTCGTGAAGCAGCTCACGTCCGCGTCCCTGCCGGAAATCGGGCGGCAGTTTGGCGACAAGCACCACACTACCGTGTTGCATTCTATTCACAAGATCGAGAGCTTGCGGCGCACGGACAAGGATTTGAACAAGACCATCAACAAGCTACTCGATTCGCTCGGTTAGATTTGCGTGGGTTTTCCGCAACCGCGGATTTTCGCGGATGTGAATTTTGTGCGGAATTCGATGATTCCCGGCCGCGCCGGAAATTTTTCAGCATCGCGCAACGAAAAGCACAGTGAACACGAATCGTTAATCGAGTGGCGGCAAATAAGTTGTGGAGATATTCACAAACTCACAGGTGCGGCGGCTACGGCGGTTATTATTATTTCAAATCAATAAAGAAAAGCAGTAAAGTACGTCGCAGGCCAACTCACCTGAAGAAGCAACGTTTCGCGAGGAGCGCATGGAATTCAGCGTAAAGAAATACGATTTACTCGAAGAACTCGAACTTACCCAGGGCGTGATTGAGCGCAAGACTACCATTCCCATTTTGTCGAACCTGCTGGTCGAGGCGAAGGGCAACCGCCTGCACATTACGGCGACGGACTTGGAGCTGAGCATCCGCACCTCGTGCGAAGCGAAGGTCAAAAAAGAAGGTGCCGGCACGATTCCTGCTAAAAAGCTGCTCGATTTGGTGCGCCTGCTGCCTGATGGCGAGATTCGCTTCAAACTGCTCGATAACCACTGGGTGCAAATTGTCAGCGACAGAAAAACCTACAAGATGGTGGGCATGTCCAAGGAAAACTTCCCGGCGCTGCCGGCCTTTCCGCACACGCTGGTGAAAATTCCAGCGACGTTCCTTTCGCAATTAATCTCGAAGACGATTTTCGCCATCGCGCAGGAGGAGTCGCGCTACACGCTCAACGGCGCCCTTTTGGTTCTTACGCCCGCTACATTGACGATGGTTGCGACCGACGGCCACCGGCTCTCCATGATTGAAATGCCGCACAAATTGGCAGGACTGCCGGGCGATGTGCGCGTGCTCGTTCCCAAGAAAGCCATGAACGAAGTTCTGCGCATGTCGCAGAAAAGCGACGAAAAGGACGAAGTGGATTTTGCGCAGGACGACAGCAACCTATTTTTCCAATTCGGCGGGCGGCTGCTCAGCTCGCGAAAATTGACCGGTTCATTTCCGCCATACGAAGCTGTTCTTCCCCGCGATGCCAATAAAACTGTCGTGCTGGAGCGCAGCGACTTGCAAGACGCGCTGCGGCGCGTTTCGCAGCTTGCGGATCAGCGTTCGCACGCTGTGAAATTCGTGCTTTCCAGCGAAGGTATCGAGATTTCCGCTTCCAGCCCGGAATATGGCGAAGCGAAAGAGGCGATCGAAAAGGAATTCAAGGGCGAGCCGATCTCTATCGGCTTCAACGCGCAATATCTGCTTGATTTCCTTGCGGCCGCGCCCGAGGGGCCAATTTCCGTTGAACTGAAAGATGAGCAATCCGCCGGACAGATGCGCCCGCTGGCCGATGAGGCTTCGCGCTACCGTTACGTCGTTATGCCCATGCGTATTTGAAGTGCGGCTTTACTTTTTCAGGTAGCATCCAAGACTATTTCCTCCCTGCATCCCTGACCACGCGGACAGGGAATCGGTACGCGTCATGTCTGCATGAACGGCGATGCCGCGCGGCAAAAAGCCGCTAAGCTGTAGGCGGCATGGGGTTCGAGCGGACTCCCTTCTGAGTGGTTTATCAAATGCGGCGCGCTTCCCAGTCCAGTGAGCCGGTTTGACGCAGGCGTTCTCCTCTTCGCGCTCGAATCACGCTTGCAAATTGGAACGGGCCGGAGTGCCACGCTTATGAAGCTGCTGCGCTTTCGCATCGGCGCGTCCACCGAGGAAGCCGAAACAGCCGCGCTCGAACAGGAAATTCGCGCCGCGGCCGCACGCAACTATTGGTGCCGCAAATTCGGCGATCCCGAGTTGGACGAGATCGTCGAAGAGCACCGCGCCTGGGTTGAATCGCGAGGCGAACTCGGTAAAAAAGCGGAATTGGAAGCCGCTAACTTCCAGGACGCGGATCTCATGGGCGCTCAGTTGAGCGGCGCGAACCTGCTGCGCGCGAATCTTCGCGGCGCGGATTTGCTGTTGGCCGATTTGCGCGGAGCATGCTTGATCGAAGCGGATCTCAGCGAAGCGAACCTGGTGAGCACGAACCTTCGTGGCGCCAGTCTGGCCGGCGCGAATTTGGGCACGGCCACGGGTCTGGTGGCGTCCCAGCTTGGCGGCGCCAGCCTTATCGGTGCGGCGCTTCCCGAAACAATCTTTCCTTTTGAAGGAATTGCCAGAAGCAAGTCCTTATGCCTGGTCTTGCGGATTTTGTTCGGCGCCATGCTGGCGACGTGCGCCTGTTTGTGGGCGGTCGTCGCCTTCACTACTGATGTTGCCCTGGTAAAGAACGCACCCGCGCCGCTGCCGCTCTTGGGCCGTTTCCTGCCAATTCTTGCGTTCTACTTGGCCGGTCCCATCCTGCTCGCCGGCATGTACGTCGGATTTCATTCCTGCCTGCAGAAGCTCTGGGACGCTATGGAAGAGCTTCCCGCAGTTTTTCCTGACGGTCGCCGAATCGCCGAATGCATTCCGGCCTCCATGATGGCGCTTGCGCCGCGCAGTCTGCGCGAAGCTGAGCAGGAGGGAAGCAAATTCCTGGTGTTTCGCCGCGTTCTGTGGCATTTGGCCGGATATTGGATCGTCCCTACTACTTTGGTGCTGGTTTGGGCGCGCTATCTCACAGAGCAGGACTGGCGCGGCAGCCTGCTACAAATTTTCTTTGTTCTTGCGGCGGCAGCGATGAGCGGATTCCTGCCGCGGAGTGAGGCCGCCATGTTCGCCGCGGCTGAACCAAAAGAGCGCGCGAAAAAAATCTGGGATTCGTGGCACCTTGGCGGGCTTACCATGGCGACTTCCGCAGGCTGCCTCTTCCTGGTCATCCTAACGCTCGGGACGACTCTTGGAGCGCCCCGCGAGCTAAGCCGTGCTCCATCTCTTGCCGCAAGCGACGTCCGCCGCTGGCCCGCATACGTCTTCGGCATCATTGGCTATGATTCGTTTCCGAATTTGCTTGATGCGCGCATCTCCGTTCCTCCAAAAAGTTGGTCCGGCGATGCGGTAGACCTAAAGCTCGTCCGCGGCGCGCGCCTCGCAAACGCCAGCTTGCGCTACGCCCGCGCGTCACGCGCATTTTTTGCGAAGGCTGAAATGCAACGCGCCGATTTAAGCGGCGGCGACTTCGCGTCCGCCGATTTTCGCGACGCGAATCTGACCTCTGCCAATCTTGACACCGCGAGCCTCTTCCGCGCGAATTTTGCCGGCGCCGACCTGCGTTATGCAACATTCAGCGGCGCCACAGGAGGCGGGACAATCTTCGATAATGCGAATCTTTACCGCTCCGGATTCGTGGGAGCAATCCTGGAGCGCGGCAGCTTCGCCAAAGCGGATTTGCGCAGCGCTGCTCTGGGTGACGCGGAACTGAACCAGGCCGATTTCAGCGCGGCTTATTTGGCCGGCGCAGACTTCTCAGGCGCGCGATTGGAGCAGGCCCGCTTTCAGGGTGCGTTCGCCGATGGAGCGAAATTTCAGAACGCGGACCTGCGCGACGCGGCATTCAATGGGGCGATCTTAAACGGCGCGAAATTCGACGGCGCGAATCTGGACCGCGCCGACTTGCGAGGCGCGCTGGGCCTGACCGCATCGCAGATCTGTGCCGCAAAAACCCACGTCGACGCGCAGTTTGACGATTCCCTCGGTCGCGACATCGAAGCGATTTGCGGCGGCAATCCGTAGAGAACTACTCTTTTGCTTTTGCAGCGGGAGTTACAGGCCGGTCGGGGCGGGCGAACGAAAAGATGCCATGGGGGTCGTCGGCGAGCAGAATGCGATTTGGTTCGATGAGAATGGCGGTGGCGTTCAAACCTTGCCCATCGGGAGTTAGCGTGCGGTAGCGGTCTGCGCGATTTCCAGCCTTGTCGAACTTCATCAGCACATCGCCCATCGTGAGCCACACTTCCTGGGTTTGCGGGTCCACTCCAATGGCGCTAATCACCACAGGAATAGGCTGTGGCGCGCTTTGCAAGTCAATGCGCGCGATATTGCGGCGCTGTGCCTGCGCATTGGGATAAATGTCCAGAGTGTGCAGAGAAATCTGGTAAGCGGAATAGCCGTACGCGTCGTATTTTCGCACCGTCGGCTCGGGAGAATAGGTGAACGCGTAGTAGACGTGATTCGCCGCATCTGTTGCCAGCCGTCCGATATTCAAAAAACGATTGAAGTCCTCGTGCTCGGCCAGATCGGAAACGTCGCCGAATTCCCGTACATACTGTCCTTGCGCATTATAGATCGTGACGAGGTCGCGCGACTTCAGGCTGGCCACGGCGACCTGCCCGGAAAGAACGGCTACCGAAGTCGGCGCGGCGACCGCAATTGCAAGCGACAACTTTCCATCCGGCGTATAGATTTTCACTTTATTGGCCGCACGGTCGGCCACATAGATGTTTCCCGCGGCGTCCACGTCCATATCGTAGCCATAGGTAATCGCCGCCGGACCTGAATCCGAGCGCGGAATTTGTCCGACGAACGTGTTATCTGCGGTGTACACGCGTACCGAGTGATCTACGGTGGAAAGAAAATAGTAGCGCCCATGGGCGTCGCGCTTGATCGCGCGAATGCCGGCGCCAATATCGGGGAAAAGCCGCGCGGTTGCGGTGATTTCGTTTTCGATTTGCTCTTGCGCGAGCAGAATACCCGGATCCACAACAACAAATGCGGCAAGGACAAGCGCGGCGGCGCTCACGAATGCGGCAAAATGGCTGGGCTTGAATTTCATGGCCGTCCTGAAGTCCGTTACTGATTATCCGGCGAGATAAGATGCGCCGAATCCCCACAAGGTTTACGGGAACACAGGCCGATGCTTCCGGATGTGCGAAATGAAATCCTCTACGGCCGAGCTGCGCGCCAGAATGCGGAATCGCCCGCAGTGAAATCGGCCGGCATATGACTCTGCGAAGGGCTGACGATGAAAAGTTCGCTATCCCACAAACGGTAGGCATCGCGCGCGATTTGCTTCAACTGTCCGGCTACGCCGGGACCTTCCGCTTCCGGCAGTGCTCCCAGCCGTTTGATGTAATCGTCCATCTCGTCGAGCGAACGCATCGGCAGAAAAATCACAAATGTGGACGACGGCGCGCCAGCCGTCACCTGGTACGTCGCCCAATATGCGTTAGCGTTCAACCGCGCATACGCGGCGCGCAAGCCGCGAATAGCCTGTGCGAATTCCGCCTCGTGCCCCTGATGCACCTCGATGGTGGCCACGCGCAGCACACGCGCCTTCGAGAAATCAATGGCATCCCAGCGATAACCAAGGTCATCGCGCCGCACGGCGAATGCGTTGCTCACGCCCGAAGTGTAAGTGAGTAACTGCTCCTGCATTTGCGCCAGCGCCGGATTCGCGCCGGCAGCTTTATTTAGCGCGTCATTCGCGGCATGCATTTCGGCGAACGATTCGAAGAAGTTCAGATACAGCGCGCCAAGCGGTCCGGTGAACGACTGCGCGCCATACCAGTAAACGGGAATTCCCCGGCGGCTGTACTCCGTAGCAATGCGCTTCAACAGCTCCGCGTAGACGCCTGATTTTCCGGGGATCAGTTGCTCATGAACGATATTCAGGATTTTAGGAGGCTCGCCCGGCAGCCGCGAGGACTGATTGGTTTGCGCGCGCAACGCGGAGCTAGGGGCGGCGAGCGCAAAGGCCAGCGCCGCCGAACACGCCGCAAGCCTTCTTCGTGCTTTCAGCATTGCTGATGCTCCTTCGCCATGACGTTCAGTCCGCGCGAATCACCACGGGCTCGATTGAATTCGCTCGCCCGGTCGCTTCGTCCGCCTCAATTACCACCGCATGCAACTGCACGTCGCCTTGGGCCACTTCAAAGCGCGCCGGAAGCGACTTCAAGAATCGCTCAATAATCGCCTCTTTGGCCATTCCAATGATGGAATCGTGCGGCCCGGTCATGCCCACATCGGTGATGAATGCCGTGCCCTGCGGCAGCACGTGCGCGTCGGCGGTCATCACGTGCGTGTGGGTGCCAATCACGGCGGAAACTTTCCCGTCCAGGAACCAGCCCATGGCCTGTTTTTCGGAAGTAGTCTCGGCGTGCATATCCACGACGATGATTTTTGTTTCCGCCGGAATGCGCGCCAGTTCCCGCTCCGCCGCGCGAAACGGACAGTCAATCGGCGCCATGAACGTCCGGCCCTGTAAATTCAGTGCAGCGTAGTCAATCCCACTCCGCGTTTTTCCCATGAACAGGCCGCTTCCCGGCAATCCGTCAGGAAAATTCGCTGGGCGCAGCAAGCGAGGCTGATGCGGAAAGTATTCAAGGATTTCTTTGCGGTCCCAGATGTGATTTCCGCCGCTGAGCACGTCCGCGCCCGCCGCGAAAAGCTCCTCCGCGAGCCGCGGCGTAATGCCGAAGCCGGAAGCAGCGTTTTCGCAGTTCACAATGGCCAGGTCAATTCCGCGCTGCTGCACCATATCTGAAAGGTGATCCTTCAGGATGCGCCGCCCGGGTGAGCCGACAATATCGCCAACGAAAAGTATCCGCATGGTTTAGAAGCTAGATGTTAGAGGTTAGAGATTGGAAAAGGCCACCAAAATCTTCTGACAAGCCGCTGGACGCCGAATTTTGGGTGAGAAAAGGCGGATATGGAAAATGTTCCACGTGGAACATTTAGGACGATGCGACGGCTCGCCGCATAGCCGCCATCGAATCCTCCGCGAAGCGCTTTTGCAGTGCTCGCGAGTATAGATAAGCCATGCGTGCCGAAAACCGCGGTCGAGAGAAGGCGTAAATGTCGTACCAAACGGAATTGTCACTTCGATGAAACTCCACCGAGAAACGTTCCTCCCCTCTTTCCCCATGCGCCGGCAGCGTTCCGTAGGCGAAGCCGCACTTTGGGCAAGGATCAGTTCCTTCAAGCGCATAGACAACCCGACAGGGATTCAGTGACCAAAAGCCGGCGTGCGCCGCAAGAACCGCGACGGATGCGCCCTTTTGAATCGGAGTGTCTGGCCAGCACAACTGAACCCACGCTATGTCGAACATCTTCCATTGCCGAATGGCCAGAGAAGCCTGTTCATAAATGCTCTCCCCGGTACCCAATCGCACTCGGTGATGATCAACAAGATAGCTCCGTGGCGCAGACTCCTCGCGCGTTGCTCCGGGATTCGGGTACGAAAACGGCTCGTTGACTTGCGTTAGAAGAAAATTCCGAATGAAATCTGCGGAAGGTTTGCGCAGCAGAAACACGACCGCGAGTATTGTTGCTTAACCAGCAAAAATCAAGCGGAGAGGTCCACTTCGCCGTGCGCAGCTAGGCCTCTGAACCCCTGTTCAAGGTGGGCGCCCTGAGCCTGCCTTCAGGCTTTCCCGTCCCGATTTCTCAGGCGGGACATGCGCACGGGCAGGACGAATCGGGCTCCCGGGGATCCAGCATTGGTTCAAAAAAGCCATCGCGGCGTCTCGTGCGTCGCAGGCCAACCCCGCGCCTCATTTTAACAGCCCTTGTGCGCATGTGAAATTGGGGCTTCGCTTAGCTTCTTCCCATGCTTCAGTCGGGCCGAAGTAGAATTTTCTGAGGCTGCTGCATCTAAATGGCATAAAATTGGCTGGCTCACGTTGGAAGGAAGCGCAACATCGTGCGAGCCGCACAAAGGCGTAAATGGAATGAATTTGGAATTGCTGAAGCGTCGGCCCATAAGAAATTCTAACTGGAATCGAAATGCTTCTCGTCACATTTGAACGTTCGTAGCCTGTACCGGCCATGCCCCGCGTCTCCGTTCTCGTCAACACTTACAATCACGAGCGCTTCATCGCTCAGGCGATTGAGAGCGTCTGCGCGCAAACTTTCCCCGCATCCGAAATGGAAGTTGTTGTCGTAGACGATGGTTCCACGGATCGCACTCCGGAAATCGTGCAGAAATTCGCACCGCGCGCCCGTTTGCTGCGCAAGAAAAATGGCGGGCAGGCCTCCGCGTTCAACGCGGCGATTCCCGAACTGCACGGCGAGCTGATTGCTTTCCTGGATGGGGATGACTGGTGGGCTCCTGAAAAATTATCCGCGGTGGTTGAGGCGTTTGAGAAAAATCCCGGAATTCCCGCTGTGGGTCATGCGTTTTTCGATACGGACGCCGGCGGCACGCCCACAGAACTCGTAACCCTGGAAAATCAAGTGCGTATCACATTAGAAAGTCTCGAAGAAGTGCGCCGCGCCGCCGTCGGCAAATGCCTCCTCGCCACCAGCAAACTCACCGTTCGGCGCTTCGTTCTGGAGCGGCTCGGCCCAATTCCCGAAGAGCTTTTCTCCTGCGCCGATGAACCAGTGATGGACGCGGCGCTCGCGCTCGGCGGCGCTATTCTCCTCGAGCAGCCGCTCTGCTATTACCGCTACCATTCCGCGAACATGTTCGGATTCGACTCTGCCGATCCCGTACGCAATCGCAGACGCTATGAAGTTCAGCAATTTCTCTCAGATTATATTCCACGGATACTGGCTCGTCTGGGCGTCGCACCCGAACTCATTTCTGTTTTTCTGCAGCGCGCCGAATTGGATATCGAACGATTTGGAGGCTTACATGGAGATGGCGGCAGGCGGCAGGTTTTTCGTGCGGAAATGAAAGGGTTCCGGCAGGAATTCAAAAATCCGACGGCGGGCTATTTAATCTTCAAAGCTGCGGTTGGTGCGCTGGCATTGGCGCTGCCGCCGAAGCAGTTCCATCGCGTGCGAAACTGGTACGCCAAAAAAAATCTGCGGCGCTTCCGCGAAGCTATCGGCCGCGCCGAGCCAATCGTCCCGGAAATTTGTCGCCGCATCCCGCTCGCAAAGCAAAATCAGTAATCGCCGCCGTGGCCGTGGTACAGCGGCGCGAATGCAACGGATTTGGCGCTCGCGCCGTCATGCACGGCGTAGACCAGCGGATTGCCGTCCGCATCTGACGACCACAGCGACGCCGCGCCGTAAGCACCATCTTTATTCAGCGCGTAGAATTGCAAATCGAATAGCTTCAGGCGCGATTTATCGAAAGCGTAGTTGCGAACCACGCGGTGCAGCGCTTCCATGCACGCATCCGCCGGCGATTTTCCCTGGCGCATCATTTCGACGACCGTCGCGCCGCCGGCGATTTTGATATCCTCTTCGCCGCGCCCCGTCGAGCCAGCGCCGCCCACGTCCTGATCGAGAAACAATCCCGCGCCAATGATGGGCGAATCGCCGAC
>DASUAV010000226.1:0-3884 GCA_035763605.1 Candidatus Acidiferrales bacterium | reverse complement strand
TTGATGTCCAGCCCCTGCTCGATAAGCAAGCGCCGCACGATGCGCCCTTCGGGGCCCGTTTGCGGTGTCACCAGTTTCATTCCCAGAAGTTGCGATGCGAGTTTACTGGCTTCGTCGACCGAACGCGCCAGCTTCACTCCTCCGCCCTTGCCGCGTCCGCCCGCATGGATCTGCGCCTTCACCACCACCACCGGCGTTCCAACTTTTTCCGCCGCCGCCTTCGCATCCTCTTTCTTGAAAACCACTTCGCCCCGCGGAATCGGCACCCCAAACTTCGCCAAAATCCCCTTCGCCTGATACTCGTGTATCTTCATTCGCCTTCCAGTAGTGCTAGAATTTATGCACGCACGAAACCGACAAGTTTACTTCGGAACGCAAAGAATGGGCAACCAAGCGTCAATAGGCGGGAAATATTCCTCCGGGGTTTTACTTCTAGCCCCACTCTATGACTTTGTCAAAGAACACTGCTCGCACAGTGCTGAAGACTTACGCCTTGAGCGCACGCCATTGGGAACGCAATACTCTAAGATTTGCAACCAAGCAAGCGAAGGATGCCCTGAGGCACAGGGATTCTATCTCTGGGGCAAATACGACAAAACGGGCCTTTGGCAAAACATCTATCTCGGAAAAGCAGGTTTTGGGGACCATAAGAGCATACGAAAACGCATCCGCGAAGAACTGAAAGACGAACGTTGCTGCATTTGGCGTCGCATCTACAGTGCGGATGAACTGCATGCATTCCGGATGAAAATTCACAACGGCAAGTATGAAAATGAATGGAAACGCGCTATACGGAAGAGCGGCAGCACACATATCGTGTGGGTGTCTGCTCAAAGTGTCGCCGACGACCAGGTCACCAACGTGGAGGCCGATCTCATTGAGAGCCTTAATCCCATAGCGAATCGTGTGCGCCCGGCTCCCCCAGACTCGTTGCAATACGAAGCTAAAGAGATTTTCGGACTCTTTCGCAAGTGTATTCACGAGAGCCGCAAAAACCGACTCGTTCTTCGTCTGGCGGCTAGCTCATGATTCCCTCCGCCCTCAAAAAACTCCTCGCGCGCGAAAACCTCTCCGGCGCCGAAGCCGACGCGATCATGGAGCAAATCCTCTCGGGCAACGCCAACGACGCGCTCATCGCCGCCCTCCTCATCGCTCTCCGCATGAAGGGCGAAACCGTCGACGAACTCGTCGGCTTCGCCACCGCCATGCGCCGCCACGCCACGCCGATTTTCGCCCCCGGCCATTCGCGCGCCGACGAAATGCTCGTGGATACCTGCGGTACCGGCGGCGACGGCTGCAATACTTTCAACATTTCCACTGCCGCGGCCTTCGTCGTCGCCGGAGCAGGCGTGCGCGTCGCCAAGCACGGCAATCGCGCCGCAAGTTCGCGCACCGGCGCAGCCGACGTCCTCGAACAGCTCGGCGTCGTCATCGAACAGCCTGCCGCGCGCGTCCGCCAGGCCATCGAAGAAATCGGCATCGGATTTCTCTTCGCGCCCGCCATTCACACCGCCATGAAGCACGCTATGCCCGCCCGCCGCGCCCTCGGCGTTCGCACCGTTTTCAATCTTCTCGGCCCGCTCACCAATCCCGCCGGAGCCGCCGCGCAAGTCGTCGGAGTTTCCACTCCGCATCTCACCGAACTTCTGGCCCGCGCTCTCGCCGAACTCGGCGTCCGACGCGCCTTCGTTGTTCACGGCGCCGACGGCCTCGACGAAATTTCCCTCAGTGCGGAAACCCACGTCGCCGAAGTCAGCGGCGGCACGATTCGCGCCTACAAAATTTCGCCCGAGGACTTCGGCCTCCACCGCGCGCCTCTCGAAGCCATCGCCGGTGGCGATGCCAAGGCCAACGCCGAAATCATCCACAAAATTCTCGGCCGCTCCCTCCTCTATCGCGCGCATACGCCGCATCGCGACATCGTCCTCGCCAACGCCTCCGCCGCGCTCGTCGCCGCCGGTCGCGCCGGCAGCTTCAAAGACGGCGTCCGCCTTGCCGCCGAATCCATAGACTCCGGCGCCGCCCGCGAAAAGCTGGATTCCTTAGTTCGTTTCACCCAGGGCCATTCTGCAACCGCTAAACTAGGATAAAAGGCGCGCTTACCACCAGATCCACCAGTGTCGAAAAAACGAGTGCCAAAATTCGTCCCCGTACCGGGCCGCAAGAAATCCAAACAGCATTATTGTGGCCGCTGCCGATAGAATCAGAACTCGGGGCTGATCATAAAGATAAAAGAACAAGCGAAGACTAATCAGGCCCCCAAGCAGTGATCCGCACACAAAACGCACAGCGAATTCCAACCGATCCACTCTTCCGTACGTCGCGCCGGAATTCGATGTGCGTGAAAAAGGAGGATTAGGGTGTTCTCGACTTTCTCGCTGTGGTCGAATCGGAAAAGCATCGACATGGTAGCGCAGTGGCGCATTCTTGATCAGCGAATAGGATTCATTGATCGTTTTGGTCATTTGCGTCGCCTCTGCGTGAGCAGATGTCCCGTTCTGATAAAGATCCGGATGCCATCTTCTTATCATCTGCTTATAACTTTGCTTGATTGAGATTGGCGACGCGGGAAGGGAGACGTCGAGCACTTGATAGGCGTGCTTCCACTCCGTAATGCGGTCCGACGAGGTGAACATTATTCAACTGTGAGCTCAGGTACCCGACGGATGCAAAGCGAGAATGTTGCTACACACCGAATCCGTAAACGAAACGTCGCAGGGGCTAGTTAGCGCGCTCCCTGCACTCGCTGTTTCTTGCCTCTTTGCCTTCCTGCCTCCTTGCTTCCATGGCCCGTCTCCTCATCCTTGCTCCCGCAAGCTCCTCACCGCAAATGCAAAACTCCCCATCCCAAATAGCACAAACGCGACTCCCTCAATCACGAGCGTCCGCGGCGCGCCCAGTCCAATCGACCCGTATCGCAGCACGTCCACCTGCCACGTGATCGGATTCACCAGCGCCGCCGCGCGAAACCATTTCGGCAGCGGCCCGAGCGGATAAAACATCGAACTCGCGAACAGCAGCACGAAATACGACACGTTCACCACACTATTGAACAAATCGTTTCGCCGGATCTTCAGCGCAAACGTTGCGTAAAAAAAGAACCATCCCGCGGTGCCGCCAATCACGCCCGCCGCCAGCACCGGCAGCGCGCTCCAGTGCAAATGAATTCCGAGCAGCAGGCAGCCCGCCGTCACGGTAATCACGGCCTGCACAATTCCAATGCAAATGTTGAACAGCACTTTGCCGAGCAGATATTCCGAGCGCCGCATCGGATACGTCAGCATCTCAAAAAAAATCCCGTTGTCGCGGTCCAGAAAAAATGACCACGAACTCGTCGTCGCGATTCCCAGGCTCGCCATCCCCAGCACGCCCGCCAGAAAAAATGAGTTGTAGTCCAGGCCGGGACTGAGCGCGCGCACGCCCAGCGCCGCGTCCACCCCGATGCCGAACACCAGCAGATACAGCAGCGGATAGAACAGGTCGAAGAACAAAAATGTCGTGTTCGTCGCGCGAATCTTGCTCTCGCGATAGAAAATCGCCGCCAGCGAACTCATCGCGCCACCTCCTTCGCCACATCTTTCCCCGCGCTTTGCGCATCCGACTGCTGTGTCAGTTCCACGAAAATATCCTCCAGGCTCGCCCCGCTGACTTCCACGCGCAGCACGCGCCCTTTCTTCGATAGCTCATGAACGATGTCCAGCACTTTCGCTTCTTCCACCTTCAGCGACACTTCAATCGTGTTGCCATCCACGTGCGAACGCAGCGGCGCAAGCGCGGCAATTTCTCCTTCAATCGCCGCCGGCAGTTCCGCAAACGTCAGCGAAATTTCGTACACGCCCGCCGAAAGCAGCTTCAGCGCGTTCAAGTCTCCGCGCGCCACCTGC
>DASUAV010000225.1:0-13066 GCA_035763605.1 Candidatus Acidiferrales bacterium | reverse complement strand
AACGGCTCCGCGAGCGCATTGGCGCTCTCGAATCAGGATTTCACGTTCACCGGAGCGAATCCGGCAGATTTCTCGCAGAGCAACAACTGCGTGCCGTCACTGCCGGCAGGCGCATCGTGTTTGATTAACGTGACCTTCACGCCCAGCGCCTCTGGTGCACGGTCCGCGACGCTGCAAGTGGCAGATGCGGATCCGTCGAGCCCGCAGACCGCCGCCGTTTCCGGCACAGGCGATGATTTCGAACTCACAGCGGGCTCTCAGGTGGACACGATTCAGAACGTCGCCCCGGGGCAAACCGCAACATACTCTTTATCAGTAACGCCGGATGCGACGTTCAGCGGAAACGTAGCGCTAGCGTGTCCGGCGGTTATTTCCGGCAAGACGCAGACCATCCAGTGCAGTATCAGTCCCACAAGCGTGGCGCTTACGCCCAGTCAGCCACAGACTTTCAAAGTTACACTGACGACGGGTGGCCCGAATGCCACGCGAGTGATTCCCTTCCAGAGGCCCGGGAATCCCTGGTCGAAACTGAGAGTTCTGCTACTTTGCTTTTGCGCGCTGGCCATACTTCTCTGCATTTTGCGGATGCAATCTGCGCGTGATTCACGTTTCGCAGCCGCGCCCTCAAAACGCAGTCGGTTCGCGGTATTTTCATTCGGCTTGCTGGCCCTGGCCGCAGCCGCTGGATGCAAGTACAAAGCTCCGCCGATCAATCCGAACGAGACACCGCCTGGAATATACACGTTCGACATCACCGGCAGTGCGCAAAACGCGTCCCGCTCCATCACGCTGACGCTAAACGTCGAATAGCCCGTTCCACGAAGGACGCATCGTCCGCATCTCCCTGGCCGGTTGACATGTGCCGTACATGTATGTATGCTGTGCGCATGGAACAACATATGATTCAGATTCGAAACGTCCCGGAAAACCTCCACCGCACATTGAAAGCACAAGCGGCCATGTCCGGGATGTCACTTTCTGACTACCTGCTTGCCGAAATTCGCCGGCTCGCCGAGCGGCCAACGATGTCGCAGCTCCGAGAACGGATGCAAAACCGCTCCAAAATCAGACCCGCCGTGGCTCCCGCTGATGCCATCCGGCAGGAGCGCGATGCCCGATGATTGTGCTCGATGCCTCCGCGGCGATCGAATGGCTCCTCCAAACCGCAACCGGCGCTAAGATGGACCGGCGTATCTTCGCGCGTTCGGAATCGCTGCATGCGCCGCATCTTCTCGATGTCGAGGTCGCTCAGGTGATGCGGCGGTACGTCCGAGACAAGACGCTTACAATCGAGCGCGCTGAGCAGGCGCTAGAAGACCTCAACGACCTTCCACTGAACCGCTATGCGCATGATTTTCTGATTCCACGTGTGTGGGAATTGCGTGCGTCGCTAACTGCCTACGATGCGCTGTACGTTTCGCTCGCCGAAATCCTCAAAGCGCCGCTCCTAACATGCGATCGGCGCATTGCCTCGGCTTCCGGTCATCAGGCGCGGGTTGACGTAATCTAATTTCGTCACAAATAGATGATTCGCGGGCGGTAGCCGTACGGTTTTCGGCGACGGCCTTTGAACTGCTCCGGTCGAACATACCGCTCGATTAATTTCTCGGCTGCGTTCTCGGCCAGCGCGAACATGTCCGCCGCAAGCGCCTGCGCGCCTCGCGAGCGCGCCGCCATCGCCGCAACCGCATACGCCAGCGGGTCAATTGATGACCGAATCTGCAGCGGATCCGTTCCCAGCACAATCGGCGGGAGCGATTTCTCGTAGCGAATCCGCACGGTGGTCTCTTGCGTCGCGCCGATGAGCTGGATCGCGTCTTCGCGCCATTCCCACATGCGCAGCCGCGCGGCAGGCGGGAAATTCGGCAGGCCGCCCGTGATTTTTTCCATCGGCGCAAAAATATCGCTCGATCCGGTGGCTTGCTCCCAGAGCTGGTGCGGGGCAAGCAAATCAGTGGGAAGCTGAGGCGTGGAAACATCGCTAATAATCGTGTTCGTGATGCCGTCGGTGAGCGGCAAATCCACGTCAACTTGCGCGACGAGCACGGAGACGCCGGATTCGGCGAGTTCGCGTTGAAGCGCACGGTAAGCGGAGTTGAGAAACGGCAGCAGAACAGCATCCGAGAAGACAGCGCCGGCAGCATCATTGGCCAGCGAACGCGCGAGGTTCAGCGCATCCTCTGCTTGATCGTAAGCGGTTGTAGAAATTACGGGCATTGGTGAACCTCCCCAAAAAACAGTTGCGAGTGACAAGTGACGAGTGACGAGCAAGCGCAAGACAATTCGTTCTCCGCAGCAGTTGGCGCTCAGCGAACCGCCGCGGGGATGCGCTTACTGATTGGCCACGCCGGTGGATGTGGCAAAGGCGGCAGAGCCATCGGACACAAAACTCTGCGCGCTGCACTTCCCTGCCGTGGTGCCGACGGTCATCCCGCCATGAATGCTGCTCGGCCACGTGAACGTAAACGGGCCGCCGCTGGCCGGCTGGCAGACTATGAAATTCAACCATTGGCCGGGTTGCGCGTTCGAGAGAGTGGTGGAAGTGGCATTCGCGCTAAGCGTCAGCTCGAACGTGTTGCCGAGGCCGGCATCGAATGAAGCGGTGCCACCAGATTCTGTGACGGATACGAATCCCGCTGTCATGCCGAAGTTATCAACAAGTCCTGCGGAAGATTGCCCTCCAAACGGCGCGAGCTTCACGGAAGTTTCGCCGAGATGCGCGTTGTAGTTGAAGCTGAGGGCGGAAGAGCTGGCGTTGGCCGTCCAAACCGTTGAGCCGCCATTGCGAAACGTGATGCCGCTTGCGCCCGAAGGCGAGTCCACGATGGGCGCGAAAAGCTGCGGCGGATTGAATTCCATGCCGCAAGCGGCCGCGACCGCGCAATGCGTGTCATACGTTACCAATGAATTTTCGTAAGCGTACGCTTCGTCATCGCTAAGCGTGCCCGCTGGAATATAATTGAGCACAGGGCCGTAAGCATCAATCGTGTGCGTGGAATCGAACGCCGCGTAAAACTGCAACGTGCCCGGATTCGTGCCAACCGCAGTGATTTTGTAGATGCAGCGATCCCACATCCACTGGCCATCGCCAATAATAGAGTCGCCGTCGCAAGAGCCGGATGCTGCAAATCCCGATCCGCCGATGCCAACGACGGCGCCAACAGTCGGCGTACCGGGAAAGCCATTTGCCGTCTTCGAGCGCACCCAAACGCCGCCGATAACGTAATCCCCCACCGCAAAATTGTGATTCTGTACGCCGCTCGAACCCGCGAGAAATTGCAGTGCGCCAGTGGGGCCGCCAGTCGCGGATGCTTCGCCCGCATTCGCACCGCCGAAGGGGTCGGCAATGCCTGAACAAGTGAGCGCCGCTCCGGTGGCGAAGACCACTTGCCACGAAGAGCACGTAGAACCAGCGACGACGTTAGCGAAACGCACGCGCGTGAGCGCGGCGGCGCGCTGCACATCGTCCCGCTTGCCATAAACCCATCCGCCAATGAATCCTGATTGGCCCGATTTCAGCGGCGAACCGGCTTGCGCCCCGAGATTGTCCGTGTATTGCGAAAGGATGGTCATCGGCCCTACTGTGTTTGAGCCTTGCCCCATCGCGTCGCTCACGATAATGTCGCGTCCCGTGCCCGGCCCCATATCATTTTTGACGGCGGGCGTGTTGATCACCGGATCCGCGACCGTAACTTTTTCGATGATCGCGTCCGTCCCATTTCCGCCAGCAGCGAATTCAATGGCGGGCTCGCCATCCTGGCCCTCTGTAGTAAAGTTTTTAACGCTGAACCCGCCGACTCCGCCCTGGTAGTATTTGATCCCGCCGATCAGCGTCTCGAAATCATTGATGAAAACGAGATCCACTCCTGCATTGCCGCGCCCGTCAATGAGCAACGCGGCCGCGTTGTCACCCGTGGGAGAATTCACCGTGTCGCTCCCCTGGCAGCCGGACTGGTTAATCCGAATCCAGAAGGACCCGCCGGTGATATCGCACGTAGGGCCGTATCCGGCGACGAGCGGAATGCTGAAGTGGTCGTTATTGAGTACGATGCCGGAGCTGTTGCAGGTAGTCGCGCGCGTTCCGTTGGAACATTCGCCGATAATCAGCGCTCGCTGCGGATTGCCGCTCCCGTCGGCAATGTTGTCGATTTCCACCGATCCGTTGAGCGCAGAAATCCACACCAGCGGATGGCTGCGATCCACGTTACTGCCGCCGTTGATGGCTGCAGCGGGCGCCTGCCCATTTGGACCGTACGTTTGCGAAGATATTCCGATGATACGCAGACCATTGGCGCCGCTGGTGGTTTTGAGCCAGCACGGCGGCGGCGAAGCGTAATTGGGATCATTTGTACCCATCAGCCAGATGCCGCAGCCGGAAGTGCTGCTGGCGTTCGAATTGTTCACCACGTAAATTGTTCCGCTGCCCGCAAACTGCGTGGCGCAATTCCCTCCCGGCAGCGAACAGATCGCATGCGCCACCGTAGCCATGGCGCTGCCGAGGCTTTTTCCGTCCAGCGAATCCGTGCAGCCCGCGCCGCCGCAGCCGCCCGGAGTGCTGTCCACGTAGAGCATTCCCGCGTAGCCCTTCGTTTGCGCGTTGCTCGCCGGAGAAAGATTGGCGTTGAACGAACCCGCGGTCAGCGTTCCGCTTACACTGGCATTTCCACCAACGGAGAGATTTCCGCCGAGATTGAGCGTCAGAGCGCTGATGGCGTTGGTCGCGCTAATGGAATCGAACTGCGCGTTCGACGGATTCACCGGCACAATCACGTCGGGTTTCGTGTAGGCACGGATTCCCGGCCCGTAGATTTGCAGCGTGTAAACGCCCGGCGCGGCGTAAAAGTGAAAATTACCAAGGCCGTCGGAAACGAGCGGGTTGGCCGCGGGCGTAGAGAGCGTCGCGTCGGTGAACAGATTCGCGAGCGGCGTGCACGGAGTCGCCGTGATGTTCGCTGGCTGATTGCATACGACCACGCTTGCGCCGGCGACCGGCCTTCCCTGCTCCCCAATGGCTACGCCGTCATGACGCGACCCTTGCGCGAACGTGGCGAAAGCGCAAATCAGTGCGGCGACAGTTGCGATGAAAATGCGAAGTGAACTCATGGAAATTGTATCCTTTTGTGCGAAGCGTAACTGCTCGCGTATGCGGGGTTACGCGCGGCATGGAAGCATGGCACACATTTACCCTAGATGCTTGCCTGAGAGTCAACGCGGCATCAGAAGTAGCTCATGTCCATCCGCATGCTCTTTCGCAATCGGCTCACGGTCCGTTATTTGTGGAAACCCAGTGAAACGCCTATGACCTGCTCACCTGCGATGCATTCGGCTGTTGCGAACGAGGGGACTTATCACGAGCAAGGGCTTCTCGCTGCGCGGCGGGGAAATATTTTGCGGCGCGCTCCTCATCGAGAACGGCTTTGCAATGCTTGCACACCGCTACGTTAGCGCGTACTTTTTCCCCGCACGCGGGACACTCGCGCGATGCTTGCGGCGTGTACGCCCATTCGCGCTCAAGCCCGAGACTGAACGCGGCGCGGCGGTGCATGTCGGAAATTTCGCGGTACGAATGGCCCCGCGCCCACATTTCGTCCGCTTCCCTGACCAGCCGGTTGTACCAGCCGTTACGGCGCGTGCGAGCGGCGGCGATCTCTTCGGCGGAGGGCGAGTCGCCCGCGCAGACGAAGATGCCGTGGTCTTCCAGGTCTTGAATGACGTCAGCGGCGATGGCCCGCGCGGGAATGTGCAGCGCGATGCGATGATTGTCGCCGAGATCAATCGCGTCTTCGCGCGCGGTCACAGCGAGCGTTTCCGAAGTTTTGCCCGCGGGACACGCCGGAATGTGAAACACGCCGTATGTCCGCGTCACAAAGAATTCTTGTGAAGAGACGGAAGCGATGATCGTAGGGCTCGCGGAGCTTTGGTCCGCGGAACCGGACTGAGAAATCGTTTGAGGCATGAGGCTCATCTTTATTCAATTTCCTTTCTATGTGTTGAATTTCGGTGCTCTGCTCCTAAGACGCTAACGCCAGCCGCATAAACTGTATGTTCCGCACGCATGAACCGACACATCTTCTAAAAGGGAACGGAGGTGCGCCGTGGTTTTGTCCAATACAGATAGCGCAAAGCGTCACCATTTGCGGCGCGGACTGCGCTATGCGCTTCGAATTTTCTTCGGCACGGTCCTGCTATGGGTAATTTCCGCGGCGCTCGGCGATGCCGCGCCAATTTGGGCGACAGTGTCGCTGGTGATGTGCTCGGAAATTGATACGGAAGCGTCGTTCCTTCGCTCCATGCGCCGCTTTGGACACATGGCCATCGGCTGCGCGATCGCTCTGGCCGCGTTGCGAGCGGTGCAAATCAATCTTTGGGAGTTTGCCGCTACTGTCGCGATAGCATCGCTCGCCGCATTTTTCATTCCGGAGATTGGCGGCAACTGGCGCGCGGCGGGCGCGGGCACTGCCATCGTCGCCGGTGCGCGTTTCGATACATTCACGCAACACGCCGCGATGAACCAAGCACTCGTGCGTTCGGCGGAGGTCCTCGGCGGCTGCTTGATCGCGCTGCTGGTGGCGTGGGCCGCGAATCAGCTATTGCGCGCGGGCGAAGAGATCAAGCAGAAAACCGCGCCCTAGCACGCGCGCTCAATTCAATTTTGGCAGAATTGTTTCGGACCGAAGCGCCGCTTCTCGATCAGCCGCGAAGAATCTTGCGGACCAATCGCCGGACGCCCTCAAGCGTCATCCCATAAACAATGTGAGAACCAAGTTCCGTGCCGTGCATGGCCAGCGGATACTCGCGCGGCCTTTTCGTCAGATTGAGTGCGGGCAGCGCCAACTGGTCGGCTCCCGCAAATACGGCCGCGCCAAAGGGTGCTCCGGCAAATTTGCGTACGAACGGAACGTATTCAGCAGAAGCGCCGTAGAGCGCACCGACAGCAGAGCCGAAAGCGTAATGCACGACCGGCTTGGCGCGCTCACGCTCACTGTGGCGCAAGCGACGGCCCAGTAGCGGCCGCGTAACGCGTTCCGCAACTTTCGACGTAGCCTCTTGCGCATCCGCGGACGCCCGCTGCAACTCGCGGAATTTGTCTTTCGGCATCAGCTTTTCAGAAGCTTTGCCCGCAAGCCCGTGAGCGTGTCCCATCATCCAGGTCGCAGCCAAGCCACCTGCCGCTCCCGCGACAATTCCCTTCCACAGTGAGCGTTTGCGTTTCATCCACGCGTGTTGCATCGGAGATTCTCCTTGTTGGCGAAAGTCGCGCAATTATGAACCCAGTGCGGCGCGCATGCCCCGGCGGACAGCCTCAATCGTCGCGCCATACACCACGTGCGACGCAAGCCCGTAAAGATGCGAGGAGATTGGATACTCTTTCGGGTGCTTCGAAAGTTTGAGAAGCGGCACTGCAAGCTCATCCGCGCTGCCAAACACCGCCGCGCCGAACGGAACGCCGCCGAACTTCTTAAAAATCGGCTTGTATTCGGCGGCAACGCCATACCCGGTACCGACGGCCGCAGCAAATGCGTAATGTACGACCGGGCTGGCCTTCCTCTGCTCGTCGCGCGTCATCTCGCGGTGCAGGAAGGGACGCGCGACCTTGTTCGCCATGAGCATGGTCGCGTCAGGCTCGCCGGATGACTGGCGTGAATGCCCATTGCCGTTCAATTTCTGCTGCGCCTTGCTCCAGCCTTTTTGAAACTGGTTCATGGCATACGCGCCGGCGAGTCCTCCGGCCAACCCCGCGACAATTCCCTTCCATGCTGAACGCTTGCGCCACCGGTTTTCCATCTCTAGCCCCTCTTTCATTTGTTACAAGATGATTGCGGCGAGCTGGAGACTTCAGCGTACCGGGGCCGCGGACGCAGAAGAATCCCGCAAACATCGTATGCGTGTTAGGCAAACACTGTAAGGGCGCAGCACGCGGCCCGAACGCGTTGGTCAGCCCAATCCATTCAAACCGTTGCGACAAACGGCGCGCCATGGAATGCGGGCAATGCGTCGGTCAAAATCGCATCAGCGCACGACTCCCACTCTCGTTCTCGACGTTCTTCGCGGCGGAAAAACGCGGAGCGATGGATTTGCGTTGGCTGCGTTCGCGCGAATTCCACAGCGCGAACAACGAATTCACAAACGCTTGGACTAAGCGGAAGAAATTCGCCGCGCGGGCCTTGCAAAGTAAAGCAGTGCTCGTAATCCCCGCGCCGCGGGTACGGTCCCAGCGCGGGAATGGCAATGCCACCCTCGCGCTCGATTGTTTGCGCATACCACTGCTTCGGCGAGCCGTACGATTCCGGCGGCGTCCAGCGCTCGATGTGCCAACGATTGAACGGAATATACTTTGGCGCCTGGCGCAACTCGACGGTTACGCGTGTGACGTTGCCGTTCGCGTCCGTGTCCGTCCACTTGCCGCCGATCCACGCGAGCCGCGACCAGCCCCACACGGCGCGGAAGTTCGGCTCACCGAACCGGTTGAGTCCGCCAGCGCGCCCCAGACGCAATTGGAGAGATACGGGCGCATCATGCGTTTCGCGAATGACGCGAATGGATCTCCGCGTATATTCACAGCATATACTTGCCACTGTATGTACCTTCTGATAGGTACTCGATTCGTTTGTCCAAGCGCGCTGATTTTTGTAGACTGAGCCGGTGAATACGCCATGAAACACGCGCTTATTGCCGTTCTCGCTGCAATGTGTCTGCAACTCTCGCCCTTAGCTGCGCGCGCTCAAGCGCAGAAAGCGAATCCGCCGCCGCAAAAGAGCGCAGATGACTCCCTCGCCGCCACGCTGGACTGGATGGCTCAAACCTATTCATTCACCGAGGGCCAGGTGCTGAGCAGCAAAGTCACGATTCACTCCAAGCAGACGGACGCGTCGTTAACGCACGAGGGTTGCCGTGTAACGGTCAAGCAAAAGGACGTCATTTTTGACACTGCGCCGGCTGGCCGTACCGACACTTCCATATGGAAGCGCGTGATTGATCTTGGCCGGCTCGACCCAAAATCAATTCAGCTTCGCAGCGTTTCCGATTCCGGCAAGCCCGCCCATTTCGTCCTCGATTTCTCGAGCGCCGGCGGATACAAGAACATCGAAATTTATTTCGCCGAAGGCGCCGCGCCCGCCCACGCCAGCCACAGCTCCATCCTGCTTTTTGCCGGCCACAACGATTACGCCGCACGCTTCGATAAAGCCTTTCGCCGCGCCGTCGAATTGTGCGCCCAGCAAACCGCGCCGTAGCAACCGCTCGCCGTTTGCTTGCACGCAAACTCTTCACGCCCAGCATCTGCTCTGCTTGACATCCAATCGCCTCGGAGCGTACGCTGCCCGCACTCAATTCAGCCCTGTGACTCACACAACAGCAAGATGAATTGAACGGTAGACTGCTTCCGCATGGTGCGGATACTTCTGACGGTGGAGACAGTTCATGATGAAAAACGTAACAAAGTTTTGTGCGGCAGTCTGTCTGTTCGGTGCATCCGCGGTGTTGGCGTCACAACCAACGCTCGCGCAAGATGCAGGTGCAACAGGTTACACGTACGTCTCTCAGTGGAGCGTGCCGCGGGCGCAATGGGCAGCTTTCGAGAAACAAGACGCGGCCACCGAGTCCAAGATGAAGCAAGCGGTCGCCGACGGGCTGCTGGTTGTTTGGGGCACAGCCGTACGACGCGTGCATTCTGCCGACGGCTACACGCACGCGGAATGGTTTACCGCAACGAGCCGTGAGAATCTGCTGAAGGTCCTCGAAGATCAGTGGACCACCGCGACGAATTCGAATTACGTCTCCGCCACGAAACACGAAGACCTGCTGTTGCACACTCTCGCCCACGGAGGAAAATCCGGCGCCAGCGGCACTGGCTATTTGCGTGTCGCGTCCTATCAAGCCAAACCGGGATCGGACCAGGCCCTTGCCGAACTGCTTATGAGCAAAGTAAAGGCCTTCCTCGATTCAGAAGTCGGCAAAGGAAACTTGACGCAGTACAACATCGATGAAGAGGACATTCACACGGACGCGCCTGGTGGATACGACTTGGCCATGCTTTTCCCCGATGGTGCGGCAATCGACCGTTTTTACGAGGACTATGCCACCGTCGGAAAATCTGATCCCGCTATTGGCCAGTCCTTTGACAATATGACCGATGCCCAGATGCACCGCGACGATTTCTTCCGCGTCACGGCATACCAGAATAAGTAAGCCTGACATGTGAGCCTGACGCAGGTCACAGGCCATCCGTTTATGTTCCGTCTGTTTACGTTGTTTAACTATTCCCTGTGTTATAAGCCATGCGCTTGGACGCGTCTCGGAGAGTGGTGCCAGTGAGGGTAGTGGACGGCGTCTGAGAAGCGTTGGGGTTGGGAACAGCCCGGGAGTTCGACTCTCCCACTCTCGTTCACGCCCTCGATGCGAAATGAATTGGTTTCTACTATATGGCGCTGTTATGCTGACCTTGCTTCTCAGACGCGTCCAGCGATTGAAATTAAGGGCGGCGGAACGCCGCCCTTCTATTTGCTAGCACTTTGTTTGAGCTGCCGCTGCTCGTCCAAAGGTGCATGACACCTGTTCTGCCCTCGGGTTAGTATCCGGTCGGGATAGCCAGGCTGTCGATGTACGCGCCGCTGCGTGGGGATTCGTTCCACACCTGGAATCCCGTCACGAAATAAAAGATGTACGCCGCAGCAAGCCCGCCGGACGCGCCGTAAATCGGAAACACGGTTTGCCCGCCCACATCGTAAAAATCAATGTCCTGCATCACCGCGCGTCCCCAGTGCGAAAGATCGAGAAAATCAATGCGCGCATGGTTGGCGTTGATGGAAGACTTGATGGGCACGCCGGCCATCGTCAAGTCGCCGGTGAAGAGCAGGTCCAGATCGCTGGCGCGTCCGCCGGCTCCTTCCTTGATAATTTGCGAGATGCTGATGCCCAGCTGCTCCCACGCGTTTTCCTGTTCCAGCGAAGTGTACGCGATGAGCTTTCCCACCTGATTTGTGCCCAACGCCTTGCGTACTTTGTTGATGGCCAGGCGCACAACGCTCGGCGTGAGCGCAGCATTGTTGCCTGCGACGTGCGGTGTCGCGAGCTCAACGGGATATGTGGCGCGGTTCAGGTTCAGCCAGGTTCCAGTCGTGGCGTTCGTCTGATGATAAGGCACGCCGAATAGCGAAACCGGCTGCGCGCCGGTGAGTCCGTCGTGCACCACCGCGTCTCCCGCGACCACGCCCGACGGGATCGCGTCAATCTGAATGAACTTGTTGAACGGATCCACTAGCACCACATTCGACGTGACGCTCCCGGCAACGTTGCGGTTGGTGGTCAGCGTGGAATCGTAAAATTGAATCGTCTGGTTGTAATAAAAAAGCGCCGCGCCGGACGGCGTTGTCAGATTGATTTGCGCAGCAACACCGGCAGGCAAGCCCGTGGTCACAATGCTACTGACCGTCCCGAGCACGCCGTTGCCATTGGTCTGCATCACTTTATCGAGAAACGCGCGGAACTGCCCCATCGCGTTTTTCACTTCGCGCTTGGCGGCATTCTCAATGGCCTTCTCCGGCGAATTCGTCGAGTATTCCACGAGCTTGGTGATTTCCACGGCGTGACGGAAGAAAATCGGCGAAACGGTCGCCACGTCGTAGGTGGTTCCCGAGCCGCGTCCGAGATCCCCGCCGTCGAGATTGGCGAGACCCGCCTTGCCTCCGGGACGGATTTGCAGCGGGAGCCGCATGTTGCGGCTGGAAACGCGCTCCACGTCTCCGCGCTGTTGAATCATGGTGAGCAGAATGTCGTCACGCTCGTAAAGCAGTGGCAGTTTGTCGCGTACTTTTTCGAGCTGGACGGCTACAGTCTGTGCATTTTGCATTTGTGCCATTTCGTTTTTCTCCTGGGAGTGAAATTCAATGCGTGTCGCGTTTTTGTGATGGGACCGATGAAAGTCGAGTGCCGCGCCGTTGCGGCAAGTAGGTAACTTCCCTACGGCGAGTTTGAGAACTGGGGAATGCAGCGCCAGGTATGAAAAGGGCGTCTAACTCCATATGGCCGGCGTTGCGCCCAAGCCGAGTTTTACTTCGCGTGAGATTTTATCCGCCTGGTGGAAAATCCTGAGCGGGCGCGCGCCGATGCTTTCGATTGAAATCACGCGCGAATGCCCGCTGCGTTGCCCCGGATGCTACGCGTATGGGGACAAGCATCTCGGCGGCGGCGCAACTCTGCGCGAATTGAGCGATTTGCATGGTGACGCGCTGGTGGAAGGTGTACTCGCGCTTGTCGACAAGCACAAGCCTATGCACGTTTCCATCGTAGGCGGCGAACCCCTGATTCGTCACCGCGAACTCAGCCGCATCCTGCCGGAAATCAGCAACCGTGGTGCGAACACTCTGGTGGTCACCAGCGCCGTGATTCCCATTCCCCTCGAATGGATGAAAATCCCGCGCCTGCGCGTGGCCGTTTCGATTGACGGATTGCAACCCGATCACGATGCGCGCCGCAAACCCGCGACCTACGAGCGCATCCTGAAGAATATCGAAGGCCGCGAGGTGAATATCCATTGCGTGGTGACGCGCCCGATGCTCCAGCGCGCGGGATACTTGGATGAATACGCGGAGTTCTGGAGCGCGCGCCCGGAAGTGAATCGCATCTGGGTCAGTATTTATTCGCCGCAGATGGGCGAACAAAGCGCCGAAATGCTCACTGGCGAAGATCGCCTCGCTCTGGCGCGGCAGTTGCCGAAAATCGCGGCGCGCTATCCGAAACTGCTCTTCAAAGACGGCATGGCGCAGGCATTTCTCGATCCGCCGCGCAATCCCGACGAATGCCTGTTCTCGAAAATGTCGGTGAACTACTCAGCGGATCTGCAGACGCGCGTCGAACCGTGCGTCTTTGGCGGCATTCCCGATTGCGAGCAGTGCGGCTGCACCATCAGCAACGCGCTGCACTGGATTCGCTCCGTGCCGGTCGCCGGGCCGTTGAAAGTGGACCATTTCATCGAAGGCTCGATCCGCGTTGGCCAATTCGTGAATCGCCTCTGCGAGCGCCCCAACGAGCCTCCGCGCTGGAACCGCCGCGGCATGACTTCGCGCGA
>DASUAV010000224.1:0-3045 GCA_035763605.1 Candidatus Acidiferrales bacterium | reverse complement strand
AAATTGAGCGAATGCACGCGCAAGTCGCGATGAAAAATCAATGGAATCACGTCAATCCCAAAGCTGAGCGATTTCGCCGTGAGAAACGGCTGGCGGCTGAATTTGGGATCATCGGCAATCGAAATTTGGTCCGCCGAAAGGCTGCCGGAGAAAAGCGAAGCTGTGATGTGGCCGAGCTGCACCTGCCGTCCTATTTTTTGGCTGAGCGCGGCTTCGATTTGCGGCCGGAATTGATCGGCATTAATGAAGAATGGCGTGATAATCAGAATCAGCAAAATGACAAGGATTACGATCCCGATAATTATGAGGGACTTCTTCGCGCGAGACATAATTAGACCAGGGAAAACGCGGCTATCATAACGCATCCGCGCCGAACGGGCTAGTCCAGACTGCCCTGTTCGATAATCACATTTTCGCGCACAATCAGCCGATGCGCAGCCATCTCTTTCAACTTGGGCAGAACGCGATTCACGTGCTCGTCAGTGTCCACGAAAGTGATAATCACGGGCAGGCTGCCTCCGCCCTCAACCAGATGCGCGGTGCGCACTTTGCTCCTGCCGAGAAATCCTGCGACGGAATGCAGCACAACGGCACCAGCGACGTTCTCTTCGCGCAGGTACCTGAGGATTTCCAGATGCAGCGGCCGATGATGCCAGGAATCGCCTTCCGTGAGATACATCGTTACCTGGACGGCCATATTGTTCGCCATTCTACATCCACCTCGCCAACGCCGCGCCACCCAGGACAGAAATCAGGCAAAGCAGATTGCTGGCGATGATGTTCGCGCCGACGAGCATCCACTGCCCTTGCTCAAACAGTCCGAAAGTCTCAAACGCATAACTCGAAAACGTGGTGAAGGAGCCGCAAAAGCCGATGGCCACCAGCAAACGCCAGCGCGGATCCACCAGCACGCGCTCGCTGGTCCAAATCAGGAAAAAGCCCAGCAGGAAGCTGCCGGAGATATTGATCATCAGCGTGCCGTACGGAAAACTGGAAGGAACTATCTTTGCGACGTAGCCGCCGAGGAAGTAACGGGCGCTCGCACCTGCAACCGCGCCCAGGGCGATCCACAAGTAAGCCACGATGGAGTTCTCCTATCTTAGTGGTAGGAGTTATCAGCCCTGTGGGCGCTTAATGGCGAACTCCATCGCCGACACCAAATTTAGCGTGAGCCGAGCGGCATTGCAAGAGCGCACCAAGCAACGTTGCCGGAACGCAAATGCAGCGCAGATTTGCCTTCTTTATGCTAACCGCCGGCTGCCTCGCTTCATCTAATTTTCGTCCAGCCGGGCCCCACTCATGCCATTCGGAGGAGCGATGCGAAAACTGATGCTGCTGGCCGGAGTTTTGCCTCTGATGCTTCTACTACTGCCCTCGCAAGCGCGCGCACAGAATTTCACTGCGTACGGCGGGTACTCCTTTTTTCATTTGCAGAGCACTCCGCAAGCGGCCAACCTGAATGGATGGGACGGCTCAATCACTTACGATTTTCTGTCGCCTCTCGGAGTCACCGCGGACTTCTCCGGAAATTATGGTTCGATTAACAATATCGGCGGCTCGGCAATCCATACCTTTCTAATCGGGCCGGAACTGCGCTTCCCGGCTCCCGTCTCGCCTTTCGTGCGGCTAATGTTCGGCGGAGTGCGCGTGAGCGGCGGCGGAAGTTCACCGATGAGCAGCGTGGTACACACGACTTTTTCAACGACGTTTGGCGGAGGGCTCGATCTGCGCGTGAGCAAGCGGTTTGGCATCCGCGCATTCCAACTCGACTACGTAACTTCGCATTTCAATCATCAGCGTCAGGACAATTTCCGCATGTCTGCCGGAATTGTTTTTCGTTTCTGAATCCTCATTCATTCAGAACGAAATGGACGGTGACACGGGTTTCCACTTCCACGGCGTGGCCGTCGAGAATCGCGGGGCGATAACGCCACTGCTCGACCCCTGCTCTGGCTGACGCCGCCAGCATAGGACTGCCGCTCAGCACCTCGACCGATTTCACGCGACCATCCTGCCCAATCAAGACCAGCAATTCGACCGTGCCGGAAATTCGCGCGGTGCGCGCGATTTGAGGATATTCCGGCATCACTCGCCGAACGAGCTGGCCCTCCTCAAATTCTTCGCTACGATGAATGACCCGCACAGGCGCAACTGGAGGTGGCGCGATCGCTCCGGTTCCATTTTCGAGACCTCCCGGATTTTCTGGAACTCCGAAGGGAAGCCCTGGAGCAGCATTCTCGATGGGCGATGGAGCTTCAGTCCTTATGTTCGCGACCGGCGAACGCATAATGTGAGCCGGAACCCGCGGAGTCGAAAAGAGCACATCATGTGACAAGCGCGTCCGCGGGGCAGTCGCGGCATGATGAACTTCCGGCGCGCCGAAGCGAACAGGAATCGGCGCATTCACGAATTGCGGCCGGAGTTGCGCCGGCGTCAGCAATGGATACAGAGCCAAAATCAGAATGGCGAGTGACTCAAACGCCGCCGCAACTACAACTGCTCTGCGCCTTGAAACTCGCCGCGCTGTTCGAGTATCGCCCGCAGGATCAACCAGGCATTCCTTCAGGAATTCGCCGCGCATGAGAATCTCCCTTCCGCTATCACGTTTGCTTGCGAAGCGGAGGCTGCCGGGTGGCAGGGGGTCTGATGCCGCCCGGCGCCTTCCACCGTTGAATCCGGAGATTCGCGCGACCTCTGAGCAGATTGACACCGGGCTGGTGCGAAAGTTCCCTGCTCGTTCGCAAATTTGCGTATGGAACTAGCCGGCGCACTGGCGTCACCTACAGCACATCGCGTGAACGAATAGAGCAACTTCTGCGGGGCCAGCATCGTCTAATCGGAAGCGTTTGGTACGCTACTTTGGGCTGTTGGCAGGCCCATGGAATTTCGCGGTGAGCGCTGCCTGCTCATCCAGTTCAACGAGAGGCAAGCTTCCCTGGGGAGGCGGGTCTTAATTCCAAACTCAGAGGAGAAACGCATGTTCTTGCGAAAAGCGGTAGCACTGGTTTTCGTACTGGCCTGGGGAGCCACAAGCGCGCTGGCGCA
>DASUAV010000223.1:0-5067 GCA_035763605.1 Candidatus Acidiferrales bacterium | reverse complement strand
TTCGCGCGCCGAATGGCGGCTCTCCGGTCGCCTACGGCTCCCTCCGTGCCGCCATTCGGAGAAAATCCAAACGCAGAAGTTGTGAACTAGGAGGTTCAAACGTCGTATGATTCCGTGCGCGGACTGCGGGGGCAGAACACTGTTCTGCGCGCAAATCAGGACTACTGGCTTGCTATTCGCGAAGGCGAATCCGACTTCATACCATACGTTAGGATTGTCGGTCGTGATGTCTGCGAGACAAATCTCCGACTCCCGTATGCCTTTCTCGATGTCGTCAATCGGAACTGCCACGGACGGGTCGCGGTCGACCCTGTACGGCTCAAGCTCTGCTTCCTTGACTGCGGGCTCCAGCACATCTCGATACCGCTTGTCGTACGGCCGTTGTCGTCGAACGGCTGGATAACGAAACACTGAGGCATATCGATTGCTCCTTGCGTCTTTTCGCGCATAAGGCTAGCAGCACTTGCTGTACCAGTAAAGCGGCGCGCTTTTTTTATGGTAGACTCTTCGCGCCTGCAGTCAGATCTTCTGCTGCGGTTCGCGGCAAGTGAAAACAACGTCAGAGGCTTTGCTGGCTCACAGTGTTCGCTATGTGTGCCGGTGACATGTGCGTTTCGCGTAAGAGTGGCTGCAGGCGACCCCTTGGTTCTCGTGAGATGGCTCAGATACAGGCTCTGAAACTGGCGGTCTCCCTGCGGGATGTTGCCGCCCTTCTTAAGTTTAGGGCGAGGGCCCTGTCGTACATTCTGTATATCAAGCCCCTAGAAGCCAAGTATCGTTCCTTTGAGATTGCGAAGCGACGAGGCGGCCACCGCAAAATCAACGCCCCATCATCGGACCTCATGCTTTTACAGCGGAATCTTTCAGATCTTCTCCAGGACTGTGTTGAGGAGATTAACACGACGAATCGGCTAAAGGATCAGTTAGCCCATGGGTTCAAACGTGGACGTTCGATCATCGACAACGCGACAAGGCATCGCAGGAAGCGCTGGGTCTTAAACATCGACTTAGAGGATTTCTTCGGAACGATAAATTTCGGCCGAGTTCGCGGCTTTTTTATTAAGGACAGGAACTTCCGCCTTCGTCCGGCTGTTGCGACCATACTCGCTCAGATCGCTTGCCATCAGAACTCACTTCCGCAGGGAAGCCCATGCTCGCCGGTTATTTCGAATCTGATAGGGCACGTGTTGGACATTCGGTTGGGAAGGCTCGCGTTCGATAACGGGTGCATGTACTCGCGCTATGCAGACGATATAACGTTTTCAACGAACGAGCCGGATTTCCCGTCCACGATTGCCGTGCCAGCCCAGGGCCAGGCCCACAGGTGGGAGGTGGGCAATCGTCTAGGGGAGGCTGTGAGAGGGGCTGGATTTCGGGTCAACCCGCAGAAGACACGCATGCAGTATAGAACTTCGCGCCAGGACGTGACCGGTTTAGTCGTCAATAAGAAGATTAACGTGCGGAGCGAGTATCGGCGGGCTGTCCGTGCAATGGCCCATCGCTTGTTCATGACCGGTAAATTCGATTTTGTGCAGTTGGTGTCGGACGAAGAAGGTATTCTGGTCCCGACCCAAACGGAAGGTAGTCTGGAACAACTTCACGGCATGCTCGGGCACATCAACCGCGTTGACCTGTATAACCTCGCACGCGTCGCTGAAGCTGGGCACGAACAATTGGGCGGCGGTGGGAGATTAGGCTCGAAGGAAAATCTATATCGTCGCTTTCTGATGTTTAAGGAATTTTACGTCGCGGCCCAACCGGTAATCCTGTGCGAAGGCAAGACCGACAATGTCTACATACAGTGTGCCATCAGGAAATTGGGCGCGGCATACCCGTCTTTGGCGGAGTCGCTTCCGAATGGAGGCGTGAAATTACGGGTTCGTATTTTCAGGTATCCGCAGACGAGCACGGGTAGAATTCTGCGGCTGAGTGGGGGTACCGGCGAGTTGGGAAATTTCATGCGGGAGTACGTAGGGGAATTAGACAGGTTCAAAGCGCCGGGCCAGAAGAACGCCGTCATTTTGGTAGTGGACAATGACACGGGAGCAAATTCGATATTCAATGTGACAAAGCAGATCACCAAGCATCCGCAAATTAAAATTCAACCCTTCTTACGTGTACGCGGAAACCTCCATCTGGTGCCGACTCCGCTCGGACCACGTGGGGAGGATTCTATAATCGAAGACTGTTTTGGCAATGATGTTAGGAATCTCGTTTTGGGAGGTAAGAGTTTTAGTTCAGAGAATGGCTTCGACCCGGATAAACATTTTGGAAAACATGTTCTTTCGAAATATGTCGAACAGAATGCCGATAGACTTGATTTTAGGGGATTCGCTCCGCTTCTTGACCGCATAGCTTCCGCAATTGAGGCCCACAAGGAAGTGGCCGTATAGTCCTGCGAAGTTCCTTTGTCGACGGGCGCTAAAGCCAGGGCGTTACCGTCTGAGTTTGAACTTTAAGTGGAACATGGGTTCTTCGGAGAGCTCTGCGACGTTCATGCCGGCGGAGAGTTCGTCGCGGGAACTACGCGGGAGTGGAGGTGGGGGCGGCTTGGCGGAGCTGCCAGAGGCGGGGGCGGCGCTTGGGGTCGAGGATTTTTTTGCGGAGGCGGATGGATTTGGGGGTGACTTCGACGAATTCGTCTTCGGCGATGAACTCGATGGCGGCTTCGAGCGTCAAGATTCGCGGCGGGATGAGACGAATCGCTTCGTCAGCGGTGGACGAGCGCATGTTGGTCAGCTTTTTTTCTTTAGTGATATTGACGTCAATGTCCGCTTCGCGCGAATTTTCACCAACGATCATGCCTTCGTAAACTTCTTCTGTTGGCCCGACGAAAAGTTCGCCGCGCTCCTGCAAGTTCCACAGCGCGAATGCGGTGGTTTTTCCGGCGCGGTCGGCGACAAGCGCGCCGGTCGAGCGCGAAGCCATTTCTCCGGCGTAATCAATCCAGCCGTCGAAGAGCGAATGGAGCAGCGCGGTGCCGCGCGTGTCGGTAAGAAGCTGGCCGCGCAAGCCGATGAGGCCGCGCGAAGGAATTCTGAATTCCATGCGCACGCGGCCGGAGCCGTGATTCACCATTTTGGCGAGTTCCGCGCGACGGCTGCCCAGCGTCTCCATCACCACGCCGACGAAATTTTCGGGACAGTCAATGACGAGAAGTTCGACGGGTTCGAGGCGGCGGCCATTTTCCGTGCGCACCACGATTTCCGGTTTGCCCACCATCAGTTCGTAGCCCTCGCGGCGCATGGTTTCGATGAGGATGGCGAGCTGAAGTTCGCCGCGGCCAAGAACGCGAAACGAATCGGGCGTGTCAGAATCTTCGACACGAATGGAAACATTGGTGAGCAATTCTTTTTGCAGACGCGCGCGAAGATCGCGCGAAGTGACGAACTGGCCTTCGCGTCCGGCGAGCGGAGAAGTGTTCACCGTAAAAATCATGGCAAGCGTCGGCTCATCAATGAGCAGCGGCTCGCATGGCGCAGGATTTTCGAGATTGGTGATGGTCTCGCCGATTTGAATGCCTTCTACGCCAGCGATGGCGACAATGTCACCGGCAATGGCTTCGGCGGCTTCGTCGCGTTCGAGGCCGCGAAAAGTGTAGAGCTTGGTGATGGCAGCGGGAACGATATTGCCGGCGAGTTTCGCGACGCCGATTTCTTCGCCGCGGCGCATTGTTCCATTGAAGACGCGTCCGATGGCGATGCGTCCGAGAAAATCGGAATAGTCGAGATTGGTGACTTGGATTTGCAGCGGCGCGACAGGATCGCCGGAAGGCGCGGGAATGCTCGCGAGAATGGTTTCGAAGAGGGGTTCGAGATTTTTTGAATTATCGCCGAGCTGGCGATGCGCGACGCCGATTTTCGCATTGGTGTAGAGGACGGGAAAATCGAGCTGGTCTTCTGTGGCGTCGAGATCAATGAAGAGGCTGTAGATCTCGTCGAGAACTTCTTTGGCGCGCGCGTCGGCGCGGTCGATTTTGTTGAGGACGATGATGGGCGGAAGGTGCGCCTGCAAAGCTTTTTGCAGAACGTAGCGGGTTTGCGGGAGCGGGCCTTCGCTGGCGTCCACAAGAAGTAGCACGCCGTCAACCATGCGCAGCGCGCGCTCCACTTCCCCGCCGAAATCGGAATGGCCGGGCGTGTCCACGATATTGATTTTTACGTCGCGATAAAAAAGCGCAGTGTTTTTGGCGAGAATGGTGATGCCTCGCTCACGTTCGAGGTCGTTCGAATCCATGACGCGCTCGGCGACGACTTGATTTGCGCGAAAAATTCCGGACTGACGGAGCATGGCGTCCACGAGCGTGGTCTTGCCGTGGTCCACGTGGGCGATGATAGCGATATTGCGAATGGGTTGAGGCATTAGCGAAAGTTTTCTCTCATTCAGTTTAGCAGACGCGCGGAAAAAATGCGGACACCGGGCGCGTTTCAAGACAAAAGCGGTCATTCACAGGAATGGCTTTGGATGCACACATCTAGGCCAATGCCGAGAGCGTTGATGGTAAATGGAGCGCTCGACGCGCCCCACTGGCGCAGGTAATAGACCTCTGTGGAGGCGTTCTCGAAAATATGACGCGCCGCACCGGCAAAGAAGCGGCCCTCGCGCCAGCCATTCACCGAAGGAGCGTAAAAGAATTCATAACGGCCAAACGCGTCAAGAGCGAAAAGATGCGCGGGATGGCGGAGTTCGATGCGATTGCGATAGCGCCAATTCAAATTGCCGTCGATAAAGCGAGCTTCGCCGCGATTGCGGTCTTTGATGGTCCAGTCGTGCGTGGTGAGTGAGGGAGTCACTTCGGCGAGAAAACGATTTTCAGTTTCGGCGAGGACCGGCGTTTTGGCTTTGCGGTAATAATCGTATCGCGGAGCGACAGTGAGCTGAAAAGCTGTGCCGGAGGTCTCTTTGCGAAGAGGTCGGATGGAGTAACCGGCGCCGGCGCGAAACTGATAGTAAGAGCCGAAATCAGTTTGCGGGCCGAGGTCGAATACGAGCTCGCCTTTAGGCAGCCCGATGCGCACGAGATCGTCATTCCAAATTTCCGTATTGTGCGAGGGAAATTGCGATTGC
>DASUAV010000222.1:0-6368 GCA_035763605.1 Candidatus Acidiferrales bacterium | reverse complement strand
ACCATCATCGGCGGCGGCTTTGGCATTTTCATCCTTTGGCGGCTTAAGCAACTCCTCGTTATAAATTGCTTTAGCCTGCTCGCGCCAGAATTCGCAAACGGCAGCGACTTCGGACTCCGACACCAGTGGCCCGTGAATGCGGTGAATGCGCGAAGAACCTGCCGGCAAATAGAGCATGTCTCCGCGTCCGAGAAGCGACTCCGCGCCATTCGTATCGAGAATCGTTCGCGAATCCACTTTGCTGGCCACGCGGAACGAAATGCGCGCAGGGAAATTCGCTTTGATGAGTCCAGTGATAACGTCCACCGACGGCCGCTGCGTCGCCAAAATCAAGTGAATGCCCACGGCGCGCGCCATCTGCGCCAGCCGCGTGATGGACTCTTCCACGTTCGTCGTATCCACCATCATCAGGTCAGCCAATTCGTCAATCACAATCACAATGTACGGCAGCGGCTTGTGCTCGTCCGCTTCCGTTTGGTCGAAAAGCGAGAGCGACTGGCTTTTTTCAAACGTGCGATTGTACTGGTCAATATTGCGCACGCCGCGCTGCGCCAGCAATTTCAACCGCCGTTCCATTTCGCGCGTGGCATTGCGCAAAACGTTCGACGCCACCTTCGGGTCCGTAACAACCGGCGTAAACAGATGCGGAATATCTTCGTAAAGTCCAAGCTCGATGCGTTTTGGGTCCACCAGCACCAACTTCATTTCATCCGGCGTGGATTTGTACAGCATGCCCATCAGCATCG
Source organism: Candidatus Acidiferrales bacterium (assembly GCA_035763605.1). Lineage (GTDB taxonomy): Bacteria > Acidobacteriota > Terriglobia > Acidiferrales > UBA7541 > DAHUXN01. The sequence continues at coordinate 5,622 of DASUAV010000222.1, read as the reverse complement.
AGTTGATGAACACGCTCTTGCCCGTTCCCGTCGCGCCGGCGATCAGCAAATGCGGCATCTGCGTCAAATCCGCCGCGCGGATATGCCCGACCAAATCTTTTCCGAGCGGCAGCGCCAGCTTCGTGGATGAATGCGAAAATTCCGGCGACTCGATGACTTCGCGCAGCGCAATTGTTTCGCGGTGCGGATTCGGAACCTGAATTCCAACGGTAGATTTTCCGGGAATACGCTCAATGAGAATCGATTCCGCGCGCAACGCCAGACACAAGTCATCCGCAAGCCCTGTGATGCGGCTGTATTTGATTCCCGCTTCCGGCTTCAACTCGAATGTAGTGACCACCGGCCCGGGATTGATTTGCGTAACATGTCCAGCCACGTCAAATTCACCGCACTTCTGCTCGATAGCGCGCGCGTACTCCTTCAACTCCGATTCGGTCATGCGCTCGCCGCGATCTCCGGCGCGCAGCAGATTCGGAGAAGGGAGGCGGTAAGCGGTCTTGCCTTTGGCGATTTTCGGTTCGGGCGCGGATTTGCGAGGCTTCGGCTCGGAGTCGCCGCGCGGCCCAAACGTAATTGCCGGCAGAACGCTGCACGGTTCCTCTTCGGCTTCCGGCGCGCCTTCTTCATCCACGACAAGAGCGCTCTTCGCCGTTTTCGCTTGCATGGCCACCGCAGGCCGTCCCGCAATCTTTATCTCCTCAACGCGCTTGCGCAGCTTTTCGGCCTCGCGCGCCTCGCGCCAGTCGCGGTAGCGCTCAACAATTCTGTAAATGCGCTTGCCGATGAACCCATTCTCCGCGAGCGGCCCGCTCATCCATTTCGCGGTGCCGGCAAAAGTGAATTGTGTCGTCAAAAACAATCCCGTGAATACACATGCCAGCGCGACCACATCTGCGCCGATAGTTCCCAGGCTCGCGTGCAATCCGCGAGCCATCAGCTCTCCTACCATTCCGCCGGCGGGAAGCGCGCCGCGAACCGCAGGCATTCCGAGCAGAGCGAACGCCGCCGGCAGCGCAAACACGAAAAGCGCCGAACCGATAATTTTTGCGATCGGCGATCCCACTTTTTTGCTGCGCAGCCATTGCGTAGCCAGAACGAAAAGTTCAAGCGGGAAGAGAAAGGCCGCATAGCCGAATGCCTGAAAGAAAAGATCGGCAATATGCGCGCCCACCGGCCCAATCCAGTTGTGCGCGGGCCCGCCGAGCGGCGCGGGCGCGGAAACATTGAACGATGCATCGCGCGGCGAATAGGAAAGAAGGCTCAGCGCTAGCAAAATGCCCAGCGTCCCGCCGATGAATCCGATAAGTTCGTTAATACGGCGATTTTCCGTCATCTCGAAGATGCGCACGTGAGTCTCCTGGGCTGTTGGGGAAGGCCTCGGTGTCGCACAGGGCGCGCGGCTCCTGCGTGGAGGAACACGCCCGAAAGCATACCCTCGCATTCCGAATTTCAACAGCAAATCAATTCCCTCCCCGTGCGTAGTTGCAAACAGCATTCCTCGCGCAAGATGCGCCTGCTCCGTCTTGCTGAAAATGCTGCTGCCAATATTGCTGAATGGCTCTTTTTTTAGATGCCGGTGCGAACAGGCGAGTCTCGCGGACTTTTTTTCATTTGCCCCCCGGCAACACGAGCCCAAAGTCTTCGCCATCGCGAACGCCTCCACGCCATTCGGATAATAATGTGCCAGCCGTCCGCGCGGATGTACCCCGCGTTTTCCAGAACGCGATCGCGCCATCATTGTCTGTTGCCGTCTCCAGCCATCTCTCGCACACCGCAACCGCTACAGCAGACAAGGAATGTTGATTCGCAATAAGCGCCGTTCTGCTCTACCGAGACGACAGGCAATCAGAACCGGTTGAGTTTGGAGGTGGCGGAGTGGAATTGGTCGAGGAGGGACTGTTTCTCGGTGGCGGGGAGGAGGGAGTGGCGGAAGGCGGCTTCGGCGATGGAGATGAGTTGCGGGGAAGTAAGGCCCATTTTTGCGAGGGCGAGAGTGTATTCGGCGAGGAGAGAAGTTCGGAACATGGCTGGGTCGTCGGAGGCAAGAGTGACCGGTACGCCGCGGGCGATGAATTGCGCGAGAGGATGAGCTCCGAGGCGCGGCTCGGTGGAAGAGAGGAGTTTTGCAAGGGCACCGGTGCGGAGATTGCTGGTGGGGCAGATTTCGAGGGGGATTTGGCGCGCGATGAGGAGATCCATCAGGCTTTCGTCGTGAATGGCGGCGATGCCATGGCCGATGCGCTCGGCGCCGAGAATTTCGATCGCGTCGCGGACATTTTGCGGACCGCCCATTTCGCCGGCGTGGACGACGCGATGGAGACCTTCGTAGGAGGCGTAGTCGAAAACTTTGCGGAAGTCGGAGGCGGGGAGAGATTCTTCGTCGCCGCCGAGTCCGAAGGCGACGACCCCTGCGGATTTCATTTGCGCGGCGAGGCGCGCAACTTCCATAGCTTTTTCGGGGCCGAACTGGCGTACGGCGTCGAAGATCCAATTGATGCGTAAAGGGGAATTTTGCTTGTAGCGGCTGATGGCGTCGAGAATGGCGGAGAAGTTGGCTTCGACGTTTTGTTTGCGCAGGAGCATGACGCCGACGGAGAGGGTGATTTCGGCGTAGACGCAGTTTTCGGCGATGAGGTGCAGCCCGGGATTTTCGCAGAGGAGGGCGTAGTCCTGCGGATCGCGGAGGTAGGAAGTGGCCCATTTGAAAAGTTCGAGGAATGCGGGGAAGGAGTTAGCGTTGTAACGCGCGGCGACTTCTTCGTAGCGGAGTTTTTCGCCGTGGCGAGCGGCGAGTTGCACAACCTGCATAGGATAGAGGCAGCCTTCGAGATGGACGTGTAGTTCAGCTTTGGGGATGCGGGCGAGGGTTGAAGCGCCGGATTGGACTGGGCCCGGAGGCATGAGACTAAGAAAACTTTAGAAAGCGTACTTTATGCGTTTACGCAGTCCGAGCTAGCGGAGAATCGTCGCGATAGTGCCGGAAACCGCGCATGAGAAAAGTAAAAGCGATGACGGCGAGAATGATAAGCCCAGCGCGTTCCAAAACGCCAGCGTAGACCACGCCGCCGAGGACGACGGCTCCGCCGAGGATGGCGAGCACGAGTAAAACCGCGCTGAGGGCGATGAGCGCTTTGTCGGCGAGAATCGTTAGATGGCGCTGGGAAGCGGGATCGGAGGCGCGTCCGGCAGTGCTGTGGCGGATGCCGAAGTCGAAATAGAAAAGCAGGCCGACGATGAGCCAGACGAAGAAGCGCACCCAGTTTTCAACGGTGAGGCTGGCCATCAGAACAAAGCAAAACACCACTGAGGCGATGGGAATCCACGGGGAAAATGGGACACGAAAGCCGCGCGGGCGATCGGGCTGGCGCTTGCGGAGAATTAAAACGGCGATGGAAACGAGAATGAAGGCGAAGAGCGTGCCGATGTTGGAAAGATCCACGAGCGTGCCAATGTCGAAAATTCCTGCGGGAATGGCGACGAAAAAGCCGGCAACCCAGGTGGCGAAATCGGGCGTGCGGAAGACCGCGTGAACGCGCGAGAAAATTGCGGGAAGAAGACCGTCGCGAGACATGGCGAACCAGACGCGCGCCTGGCCGAGCTGATAGACGAGGATGGAGGAGATCATTCCCATTAAGGCGCCTGCGGTTACCCAGCGGTCGGTAATTTTTAGGCCGATGGCTTCGAGGGCCTGAGCGACGGGAGCGGCGTTGTTGAGCGTGTTCCATTTCTGAATGCCGGTGAGCACGACGGCGAGCGCGACGTAGAAAAGCGCGCAGACGAAAAGAGAAGCGAGAATGCCGATGGGAACGTCGCGTTTCGGATTTTTGCACTCTTCGGCGGCGGTGGAAACGGCGTCAAAGCCGATGTAACTGAAGAACACGATGGCGCCGCCGGTGAGGACGCCTTGAAAACCGTTGGGGAAAAATGGTTTGAAATTCTCAGGATGAATGTACTTGGAACCGACGATGCAGAAGATGGCGATGGCGAGGAGCTTCACGCCGACCATGACGTTGTTGGCGCCGGCGGATTCACGAATGCCGCGGACGAGAAGCACGGTGAGAAGCATGACGATGACGAAGCCGAGCAGATTGAAATGCAGGGACCAACCGTTCGTCATCGGGTCGTAAGCGGGAGTGCCGAGCGAATCGGGAATGTGGATGCGAAATGTGCCGAGGAGATTGTTGACGTAAGCGGAGAAGCCAACGGCGACGGCCATGTTGGAAACGGCGTATTCGAGGATGAGGTCCCAGCCGATGATCCAGGCGATGAATTCGCCGAGGGTGGCGTAGGTGTAAGTGTAGGCGCTGCCGGCGATGGGAATCATGGAGGCGAGTTCGGCGTAGCACAGTCCGGCAAGTCCACAAACTATGGCAACAGCGAGAAACGAAACGGCGATGCCGGGGCCGGCGCCGGGGCGGCCGTTCAAACCCATTGCGTGCGCGCCGTGCATGAGGACGCTCAGGAGCGGGGCCTGGAGGACGGACGGGTAGCGTACAGTCTGGCCTGCCGCGGCCGTACCCGTGGTGATGAAAATTCCGCTGCCGATAATGGCGCCGATGCCGAGAGCGGTGAGGCTGAGCCAGCCGAGCGTTTTTTTCAGACGCTTCGAGGGCTGGTCAGCGTCAGAGATGAGCTGGTCGATGCTCTTGGTGCGAAAGAGCTGGCTAGGCATAGTTTAAGCGGCTACCGTGTCGTTTAGATGCGCTTGGGTGCAAGGGCAGCACTGTACATGGAGCGGGTGAGATGCGCAACTTGGTTTGCGACCACGAACGTTGCTCATGAGCCCGTTAAGATTCGTTTCATGCACAGGGATTGCTTGCGCAGCGTTTTCCACGCAGCACCATTTATAGCAATGTTGGCCTGGGCACTCTTTTTTCCAATCCGCGCGGCATACGGGTTCTGCTTCCAGCCATACCCCACTGTGCGCTGCGAATTCCTGAACAGTGATGCGGTTTTTGTCGGAACAGTTTTGTCGGTGCGCCTGGTGCCGCCTGGCGCGAAGCCTTCCATTCCAATTGCCTTTAGCGGAATAGATGGCTGGGTGTACGAGTTCTCAGTTCACGAGATGTTCCGCGGGCCGCATGCGAAGACAATTGCAGTTTTTACGACAAACGATGACGCCAGAGTGATGCTCAAGGAGGGCGAAACACTCCTACTTTTCGCTTTTGATCCTCACGATACGAAGCTCGCCTCCGAGTTCGGCACTTCCCTCGAGATAGTCAATTGCGGCAATTTCGCTTCGGCATCAGAATCCCAGCCGGCGATTCGAGAGCTGCGGAATATTCAAGTACCCGACGAGGCCGAGGTTGGCGGTCGCATCTCCGTACAGGGCACAGGTGCTCCGGTGTTAGGCATCGAAGTCGTGATCCACGGTGCGGGTAGATCGTTCAGAGCATCCAGTGACCGGAATGGCTGGTTTCACGTTCAGGTTCCACCGGGCAAGTACTCAGCTGCAGTCGGGCATGACAGACTTTGGGAGATTGTGCCTTCCGACCTGAGTGGTGACGATCCCGCCCACTTCACAGCACGCAAGGGGCGCTGCTCCCCGCTGCAATTTTTGGCGACTCCCCGATAGAGCCGCTGTGCCCGTCTGAGTTGAAGACGGTGCTACCACAAAAAGCT
>DASUAV010000221.1:0-7319 GCA_035763605.1 Candidatus Acidiferrales bacterium | reverse complement strand
CAAAACATCATTCAGCAAAGCGCGGTGTCATTTTACAACTTTGTCGAGCATGAGCAAGCCGAGGAGCGCGGGAATGTGCGCCACGGTGGCGTGCATGAGCCATTTGGCGCGGACGTTGGTGCGCGAGCGCGCGGCCCACAGACAGGCTTGCAGCAGCAACATGCCGATGAGCACAGCGCCGAAGAAGTAAGTGTCGCCGGCAAGTCCGATGACGGAAGGGAGCAGGCTCACGGGCACGAGCGCGGCGGCGCAGAAAATGATCTGGCCGAAGGTGGCGGAGCCGGAACGGTCAATCACCGGGAGCATTTGAATTCCGGCGCGGCCGTAATCTTCGCGGTACATCCACGCGATGGCGTAGAAATGCGGGAATTGCCAGAGGAAAAGTATGCCGAAGAGGAGCCAGGCGCCTTCGTTGAGCGTGCCGCGCGCGGCGGCCCATCCGACAAGCGGCGGAATCGCGCCGGGGAACGCGCCGATGGCGGTGGCCCAGGTGGTGTGCTTTTTCAGCGGCGTGTAGAGGCCAAGATACAAAACGGTGGTGAGCAGCGCGAGCCCGCAGGCCAGCCAATTCGAAAAGAGCGCGAGATAAATTCCGCCGGCGGCAATGAGCGCGGCTCCAAAAGCGAGCGCTTCGGATGCGCGAATCGCGCCGACCGGCAAAGGACGCGCGCAGGTGCGGCGCATTTTCGCGTCGGAGGCGCGTTCGATGTAATGATTGAGCGCGGCGGTGCCGGCGGCGACGAGCGAAGTGCCGAGTACGGCGTTGAACATTGATAGCGATGCCGCAGCGTCGAGCGGGCCGCGCGCGCCGAGATAAAATCCGGCGGCGGTGGTCATGACGACGAGAAAAGTGACGTCGGGCTTGGTGAGCTGCAGATAGGCCCACGAACGCGACATGGTCCGCGAATCGGCGATAGCGGTGGCGCGAGTGCTCATCGGATACTCAGTAAGTGCGCCATCATACAACACGCTCGCGAGGAGATTCGAGCGCGGCAGGCGCGGCGGCGGGCTTCAACATGCGTACGCAGCGCAGCGCGAGGAAAACGCTGGCGGCAAATGTGAGCGCGCCGACGGCAACGTGCGCGACGGTCAGCGAAACGTAAATGGGAGTAGGTTGCACGGCGTTGCGCGCAGCGAGGACGGCCCAGTAAGCCGCTCCTCCCAGCAAAATTTGGATGCCGAGGGCGATTTCGAGGTAACGCGCGGCGGCGCGGATGCCTTTCACTTTGCGGAAGCGCGTCGCTGCGGCGAGAACCGTCCAGAAAACCATGAACGTCACGGCCACCGCGCCGACGAGATGCGGGATGATTCCAAAAGCGTTGTGGCGAAACGCGGCGCCGAGCACGATTTGCACGAGAATGAGGAATGAGGTGCAAATCGCGAGCGTGCGTAGTTTCGGGGATTCTTCGTCTTGCAACTGCGGAACTTCACCTGTCCACCACTTCCCCGTAAAGACGGCGAGAGAAAGAACGGTGATGAAGAAAAGTTCCGCAAGCGTGGCGTGCGCCGAAGAAACCGGCGGCGGAAGCAGAAGCTTTACAGTAACGGCGCCGAGCAGGGCCTGCGCGATAATGAGTCCGACGGCACCCCATGCGAGATTGCGCACCCAGCGGCGGGGTTCGCAAAACTGCGCCCAAATGGCGAGAATCAATGTGAAAATCGAGACGGAGCCGGCGATAAGGCGATGGCTCCATTCCCATTTGATTCCGCCGACCATCGGCGGAAAAGCGGAACCGTTCGCAAGCGGCCAGGTGGGAATGGAAAGCGCGGCTTGATTGCTGGTGACCAGCGCTCCGGCGATGATCAGAAGAAAAGTGCAACACGCGGTGAAAACGGCGAAGCGATGAAGATTGCGGTTTGCTGCGTAATTCAAAAGCGAATTCCCCTCCTGCGCAAAAAATTTCGCCGAGCAAGCGAACCAGTATACGCCAAAGCGGCGCGCGCCGCGAACGCGAAGCGCGGAATTTTTCGTTACCGCAGTGTGGAAAAAGCGCAATGGCGGCGAATGAATCGTGAGGATCCCAATTCGCCGCCACGTAAATCAGACGCGTTGCTACTGGCCCTTGAACGTGAAGTCCACGCCGGATTTTTCCTGCTTGGCGGTGACGGTCACGGTCTGGTCCTGCGTGCCATATTTTTCCTGCCAGGCCTCGATGGTGTAGGTTCCCGGCGGAACGTTCTTCAGCTCGAACTTGCCGTCCTTGTCAGTGACCGCGTAAAACGGATTGGACATGACGGCGATGTAGCCCTTCATCCACGGGTGGACGTTGCACTTCACCGGGATGGCCATTTCGGGACGCGCGAAGGTCTCGTCAATCGGCGGGGCCTTGGGCGGCTGCGAGCGGTTCCATTCGCGATTGTCCGTCGGCGTGGGGTGAATGTTGTGCGTAGTATCGTCGCTATTGACCACGTGCAGTGTCTGGCCGACCATCAGCGCGACGATGTGCGGCGTGTACATGCAATCTTTCTGGTCAAGCGTGACGCCTTCTGTGGGCGTGGGGAACGAGTAATCTTCCGCGCCGGACTTCACGAAAACGACCACATTGGCGAGCGTGCCGCCCGAGCCGGTGACGACTTCATCGGGGAGCACGGGTTTGTGATTGGCTTTGACGCAGTAGGGATCTGCGCTCATGTTGATGGGACGGTATTTCGGCGGCGTGCCGTCGAACTTCACAACGCCGCTAACCGAGCCGACGGTGGACATGTCCACAGTCTTCTTCGCGGCGCTGGCCGCGGCGGGCTGCTCCTGTCCGGTTTCCTGCTTTTGATTCTTGCTGCCGCAGCCGATCGCTACAAAGGCGAAGGCGACTGCCGCAGTCCAGCACATCCATTTGCGATTCATCAGCGATTATTCCTCCTGAAATTTAAACTTGGCCGGAAAACTTCTCGATAATCTCGAATGCAGCTTACTGGCTGGCTTCCCCCAAACACTACTCTACTAGGATATTACTTTTGGGCCGCGGGTGGCGAAAAACTGACGCCTCCACCGTCGCGGAATGCGAAAACCCGGACTTGCGCACCGCGACAAGGCCTCACGCCTGCCCTTCGCGCCAAACGCTCAGGGTGAAAAGGCGTGAGCTACATTTTCCAGCAACAGCGAGCCATCAGCGCAAAGAGCCGCGCGCGGATGAACGCGCACTATGCGGCAGCGAGCGCGCCGCATGGCCGGATTTCGCCGGTGCCGGAGTACGCCCGGTCAGCGCGGCCTGCTCCTGCGGCGTCAACTCGAACATGTAGCGGACAAGAAGGTTGGCTTCGTCGCCCGTGTAATTTTTCGCCGCGGCGGGCAGCGGGCCGTTGAAAATCCAGCGGTCGCCCTGGCGGACAAAAAGTCCGGAGGGCATGGCCGTGCCGGGGATGATGGTAGCGGGCTCGGTGATCCAGCGTTCCGTCCACGGCGCGCGGAGGCGCTGGCCGGCCAGCAGGAAATTGGGCGCGCTGGCGTTCTTGTCATGCGCCGGATTGCCGGTCATATGGCACTTCAGGCACGGAGCAGCCGGACTGGTGAAAATGCCGCGGGCAATGGCCTTTTCCGTGTCGGTGAGCGGCGGCAGTTTTTCAGGAATGAACGGCTGCTGCTGCGACGAGAGCGCGCCGAAGAAGAGCACGAGCTGGCGAATTTCGTCGTCGGAAAGGAAGAACGTGGGCATGCGGACTTTCAGATACTGGCGCACTCCGTCGCGATCCGTGTCCGTTTTGCTGAGCGACGGATTGGCGAGGAAATTCTTGAGCCATTCGGGATTGACGCGCGCGCCTTCGCTGGTGAGCACGGGCGGCAGATTGATGGCGTTGTCGCCCTGATACTGCGGCAGTCCCATCAGCACGGTTTTCTGGCCGATAGCGATCTGATGGCAGCCGATGCAGTTGTACTTGGTGACGATCCACCAGCCCTGCTGAATATTTTTGCGCTGATCGGTGGGCGCGTACTGATAGCTCGGCGGCAAAGTGGATTCGGTGCTGCCGAGGAGGAACGAGACGAGCGCGTCGCGCTGCGCCTTATCCACATTGGGTTTGGGCATGTGCAAGCGATCCAGCGGATTCGGCTTGTACTTGCCTTCGTCGAAGACTTCGGGATTATTGAGTTTTTGGTCGAAGAAGCCTTTCAGGTCGTACCACGAGCCGCGCGGATCTTTCTGGCCGTCGGGCAGCGTGCCTTCCTGCGCTTTGGTGTAAAGCAACGCGTAGTCGAAACGTCCGATGGGCTTGCTGCCTTCGGTGGTCAGGTCGGTGCCGATGCGCGAAGCGTCTTCGAGGCCGGAAATTTCATGGCATCCCGCGCAGCCATAATGCTCGACGAGCGAACGGCCCTTGGCGAAGAGCTTGGGATCGTTCATGTACGGCGCGGGATCGTAGTGCGCGCTCGGGGATTTCAGCGTGACCAAGTAGCTGGCAATGTCGCGCGCTTCCTGAATACTCAGCCGGAAGCTGGGCATGATGGTCTGCTGCTGGACGACGAGTTCATGCCCGTCGTTGGGGCAGCGCGAATGCTCTTCGTCGAACACGAAGGGCAAATTGTGCCTGGCGTAATCCGCGGCGGTCAGATCGCGATGCTCGTACGGACAATACGGAGCGGTGCGGACGCGCGGATTGTGAATCCAGCGAACCAGATAATCGTAATTGGCCTTTTCGCCTTCGCGGCTGAGATTGGCGGCAACGTCGCCGCCGATTTTCTGCGAGCCTTCGCCAATCGAGTGGCACGCGAGGCAGCCCAGCGAATTGAACAGGTCTTTACCCTTGGCCGCATCGCCCGGCGCCTGCTTTTCCAGAGCGGGGCCTTTCAACCCCTGCTGCCAGATGAACGCGGCGATGGCCTGCACTTCGTCCCGCTCGAGACGGAACTGCGGCATCTGCGCCGAGGGATCGAAATTCCAGGTCTTCGAGAGCCAGTACGGAATCCATTCGGGATGCAGCTTCAGGCGAACTTCTTTCAGGTCCGGGCCGACGCGCTTCACTTCCTGCTGGAGGCTGTGGCTCAGTTCATCTAGTTGCTGGACTTGGCCATCAATTTTACTGACGTTGACAGTGAGATTGGTGGCTTGCGCATAGAGGCGCTGCGCTTCGGCGTTCGTCGGCGCCTGGTCGCCCTGCTTATTGAGCAGAGGAATCTTCTGATTATCGTCGGTCTTTTCTTTTTCGAGCGCGGCGATTTTGCGCACCGTATCCTGCAACTGCTGGCCCTGATTGTCGAATCCGGCGTAATTGTGGCAGCCAATGCAGCCGCGCGAACGGAAGAGCTCTTTGGCTTCGTTGAGAACCGGCGCATCCTGCGTCCACGCGTCGGCCGAATGGCACTGCTGGCAGCCCGCGTCGTAATTTTCAGGATAGTAGAGCGGCCAGAGCCAATGCTCATAGCGGCCATGCGCTTTTTCCACGCTGACGAGCGCGCGGCCATTGCCGCCGTGGCAGGGCGAGCAGCCGAATTTGTCCAGCGGATGCCAGGTGAAAAAATCCTGGTCCGGATGGCTGGAGAACGGCGCGTCATGGCTCTTTTCCAGTCCAAGATCGGCTTTCGTGAGCGTGAGCGTCGCCGGAACGTATTTCGGTTCCATGCCGACGTGGCAGGACTGGCAACGGTCGGTGAGGCCCACGCCGCCAATGTCGTTAATCATCGTGCCGGGAGGGTTGACGTTAATCTGGATCAGCGAAACGTCTAATCCTTGGATCGTTTTCAGCAAGCCTTCGAGCGCCGTGGCGCTGAGACCGGGCAATTTATCGGTCAGATATTTGCTGACCGCGTCCTGCGCTGCCTTCACCGGCGCGTCAATGCCGCCCTGCTTGGCGGTGAGCTGCGCTTTCGCGTTGAGCAGGTCGTTGAATGTATTGTTGAGATCGTCGTAATTCAGCTTGCGCGTGACCGTCTTGCCGCCGCCCTCCGGCCAATCCACGGTATAGGTTTTGGCTTCCGCTTCGTGAACGTCTTTCAGGCGGCTCTGCTTTTCGCTGCGATGATCGGCGTCATTGGGAACGATTTCGTAATCGTAGATCAGCGAGCCGACCAGGCTGCGGTCTTCCTGGAAAGCGTGCAGGATAGCCGCGCGCTGCTGGTCAACGACCGCCATCTGCTGAGCGATTTGGTTGTCCTGCGGAGTGGCGACGGATTCCGCCTGCTGCACAGCGGCGACCAGCTTCTGATAATCCGCCGAGGACGTGACCGTTTTTTCGGCGGTCTGCCGCGCGGAAATTTCTTTCTGCAAGTAGGATGAATACGAATCCACGAAACGGCGCTGATACGAGCGCCACGGGCGCAGGCCGACGAACTCCTGAAAGAACGACCAGCTCACGCACAGCAGAAGCACGAAAAAGGCGATGAGAATGACGTTGGCGTACGACCGCGACTTAATCGGATCGTCTGGCGGAAGTTCAGGCAACCGCGTCCTCCTTGGACCAAAAACGAAGCGCCGTCACGAGCGCGGCAAAATGCAGATTCCTCGCTACGCTCGGAATGACAGTCGTTGCGAACTCAGGGCGCTCTGCTAAATGCTGGACTAAATGCTGAACCACGGCGTCTCCCAGATGTACTTAATGCGGAAAACAAGCCGCAAGAAAATCGTGACCGGCACGAAAAGCATGGTGATGAGCAGGATGTACATGGTGACAGTCTGAATGATGCTCATCTTCCGGTAAATTTTCCGGCTGTACTCGGTCAACATGCAGATCCAGTGAATGAAAAGCGCGGCGAGAATGCCGTAGACGACCATGGGAATGATTCCCCACAGCGCGCGCGCGATAATCCCGGCGCTTCCGTGCCAGCTCGCGGGCAGAATGTGCGCGAGCCAACTTCCGTCAATGCCGAACACCTGATCGAGGTTCCGGTTGACGTTGAACTCCACGCGATCGGGGTCCCAAGTTTGCGTCGGCCAATACCACATGAAACCCGGGCCGCGAATGAACGTGCCGATGCAAACGAGCACGAGCCAGATGGCCTCGAAGCCGATGAGGAACGTCCAGACGGCATGTTTCCGCTGCCGGTACGTGTAATAGCCGTTGCCCAGCGGATTGGCGTCAATGAACGGAATGGCCATCAGCCCAACGATGATCAGCGTGGGCACGAGCACGCCGGCAATCCACGGATCAAAATATTCGAGCATCTCCTGCAAGCCGAGGAAATACCACGGCGCTTTCGCGGGATTCATGGTCACGCTGGCGTTGGCCGGCTCTTCGAGCGGCGCGTTCAGCGTGAGCGCCCAGATCATCAAAATAATGGTGATGATGATGGCGGCGAGCAGTTCCTTGCGCATCAGAAACGGATTGGTGTGCAGCTCGCGCTCCCAGCGCGAATTGTAAGGATAAGTGGTGCGGTGATGCGTGCGCGCAAGCTG
>DASUAV010000220.1:0-3151 GCA_035763605.1 Candidatus Acidiferrales bacterium | reverse complement strand
GATGGAAAAAATCGGCCCCTACGAAGAACAGCAAAAACCGCAGACGCAAAACCGCAGATCTTCGCGGAAGGCGCGAAGTTCTGCGCTACAAAAGCAGCACGGCTGAGGCCGAAACTCGCCATTACGACTGCCATAAAGCTGGGGCGTTTTTGTTGCGATGCAAAGAGGGCCCGGGGCACACAAGCGGAAGAGTTTCTAGGGGCGGAAGTTGGGCTACCTATTTTGTCCGGCGGTTCGCGCCGACGTGTTTGTGGATTTTTCGGGACGCGGCGGGGGATTTTTGTAACGCCGTTGCGGCGGGCGCGGCAAACGCGTCCCTCATGTGAACGTTTTGCGGCAAAGCGGCGTCGGGGACGCCGCACTCCAAAAAAGCGGAAAGCCTCAGAGCTTCGCAGGGGACGGAAAGTTGGGCTAGCTATTTTGTCCGGCAGTTCGCGCGGACGTGTTTGCGGATTTTTCCGGGCGCGGCTGACGAGATTTTTGCGCTGCGGCGGTGGGCGCTTGTTCCTGGGCGAAACCATCGGCACTTTCAGAACGTAACTGAGAATCAGCCCACGAGGAATTTTTTCGAACACCGTCGACGGAGCCATTCGCCTCTTGCGAACGCCCCCGCGCCTCAGTCTGCCCGGAACTTCCTCCAATGGAGTCGAGGCGCTCTTGCGCAGAACCATTCTCCGGCTTCTCGCGATGCGCGGGAGCGGAATCTTTTTCGCCGGCGCCATCTTGCGTGAAGAAAACTCCGGCAGGGGCGGCATCGGCGAGCGGGAAAGATGCCGCGAGGCGCAGAGGGATCGAAGCGCGGACGGTGGTTCCTGTTTTGTCGGAAGTAATATCGAGGGAGCCGCCGAGATCGTTCACGCGCTCGCGCATGCCGTTGATGCCGACCCCGGCGCGATGGGTGTTGCGCGACCATCCACGAAGAGTTTCTTGCGGAATTCCCTTCCCTTCATCGCGGATCTCGAGCGTGACGCAGTGCTCGTCCGACGAAATCGTTATGCTGGCCGACTTGCTGCCGGAATGGCGATGAATATTTGTGAGGGATTCCTGCAGGATGCGGAAAAGCGTGAGTTCGACGGAGTGGTCGAAGCGCGGGAGTTTGCTGATTTCGGCGTTCACTTCGATGCCGCTGCGGTCGGCGAATCCGCTGATGTACCAGTTGACCGCGGAAGCAAGACCGAGGTCTTCGAGCAGCGGCGGATGAAGGAGATGCGAGAGCGTGCGCAGGTCGGAAGAACAGCGGCGAATGATGTCTTCGGCTTCGCAAAGTTTTTCTTCGACGACCGCGGCTGATTTTTCAGGGACGACGCGGCGGACGGCTTCGAGAGAAAGGCCGAGGGCGCCGAGGTATTGACCGGCGCTGTCGTGAAGTTCGCGGGCGATGCGACGGCGCTCGTCATCTTGCGCGCGCAGAAGCGTGGCGGAGAGGCGGCGCTGGGCGTCCTCGGCAGCGAGGCGCTCGAAGAAACGGCAGAGATGCGCGGCGACGCTGCTCATGGCGCTCAGGAAAGGCTCGTCAATTTCCGCAGGCACGTCGGAGAGGAGCAGCAGAGCGGCACGCGTTCCCGAAGCGATAATCGGTTGCGCAAACGCGGAGACCAGCCCGGCTTGCGCCAATTCAGGAATGTTTTTGAAGTAGGGATCGAGCGCAAGGTTTTCGACCCAGACAGGCTTGTTGGATTCGAGGGCGCGCGCAGCGAGCGGAGCTTCTCCAATTCTTTGAAGCCGCTGTTCGAGGGCCTGACGAACGGGTGCGAGGCGCGGCTCGTCGCTGAGGCGCCAGAACAGCACGTCCGGCTGCTGCAGGGAGCTTTGAATATTCATAGCAAAAGCACGGCCCATGCACCAGCGCGTATGAATGCAGACGGAAGAGAGCGCGTGTTGCAGTGCTTCGGGAACGGATTGGACTTCGATGAGAGCGTGTCCGACGTCGCTGAGGAGCCGCAGATAGCCGAGCTGGCGGCGCTCCTGCGTGAGTTCGCGATTGATTTCTTCAATGAGCAAAGGATAGCCGCTTGAGGTGCGCAAGAGCGACCAGCGACTGAGTACAGTGATGCGCCTGCCATCTTTGCGGCGATGATCGAGTTCACCTTGCCAAAAACCGGATGCGAACGTTTTGTTGATGGATTCGAGGTCGGCGGGAAAACGCGTGTCCAATAGTTCGTGAGAGAAGCGGCCGATCGCTTCGGAGGCGCTCCAGCCGTACAGCCCTTCGGCGGCAGTGTTCCAGGCTTCAATAACGTCTTGCGGATTGCGGACGATGACCGCGTCGTGGGTCAAATTCATGATTGTGCGCGAGCTGCCCGGGCTCGAAAGCCAGGCGGAAACGAGAGTGTGGGAAGCGCGGTCGTCGAGGGATTGCGGATAGAGGCGCGGGAAAGACCAGATTGCAGCGCGCGGAGGAGATTTTTGCGAAACGGCGGCGTTGGGAGATTTTGATTTTGCGGCGGCGCGCGGCGTAGTTTTCTTCATGGCGCGCGAAGACGCGCGGTTTTTGGAGGAGCGACGACCGAGAGGGAGCTTGCGCTTCGCCATTTCGAGACCCGGTTTTAAACTATCGCCTAACGTGCCGTGCACTTCAATCTGCGGAGGGAAACGCTGGGACAGCAGGTAATTGTATTGGGGCAAGGGGGAGCAGTCAACGTTAAAAACGGGCGGTAAATAGAAGCTGATCGGTGAGAAGCCGGCCGGTTATTTATTGGCGTATCGAGAGGATCGGAGTGGGCCGGCGTAACCTACAAACCCGAAGCACGGCGGACGGCGAAAGTCAGCGCAAGGGGCACCGAGCAGGTCGTGGCGCGTTCAGGCCGCATACAGCCGTATGTAAATGAGCTGCCTAGCGGTTGTGGCATATCGCGAATGTTTGAAAATTTATTTGACACATGCGGGGGGGGGGAGCGTATACTTTAGATATACAACCTTCCGCCGCGCCACCGAGGTTGACCCACCGGGCGTCGGTTCCTTGTGCATGACGCATTCGCAGTACGGGGCCTTAATGCCGAAAATTCCACACTGGATGGACTCGTATAACATCGCGATGCGATCGAAGCGGCCATCTTTTCTGCGCGACAACGCAGTGGCCAGAGATGAAATTCACGGACGAATGATATTTTTGCGCGATTCGCACAGCGACGACGACAAGCGCGAATACGGC
>DASUAV010000219.1:0-4206 GCA_035763605.1 Candidatus Acidiferrales bacterium | reverse complement strand
TCGCGCACGTTCATGAAGCTGCGCAGCATCAGCGTAGCGCCGGAGAAAAGCATGAGCGCGAGCGCGACTTCCGCGACCACCAGCACATCGCGCATGCGGGTTGCGCCGGAGCCCGCGCCGCTTTGCGCGCTTCCCTGCTTGATGGAGCTCGCCAGATCGAGGCGCGAAATACGGAGGGCGGGCGCGAGGCCGAAGAGCACTCCGCAGAAAATGGAAACTATCGCGAGGAAAACGAGCACTTGCGGGTTGATCCCCGCGCCGGCAAGAGGCGCGAGCCCTTCGGGAACCAGATGCGCCAGCAGCGGCGTGGCCCACAGGGCGAGCAGCAATCCCGCAGCGCCGGCGATGAGCGAAAGCAGAATGCTTTCGGTGAGCAACTGGCGAATGATTCTGCGGCGGCCCGCGCCGAGAGCCATGCGCATGGCCAGCTCTTTGTGGCGACCCGCCGCGCGCGCGAGAAGAAGATTGGCGACATTGGCGCAGGCGATGAGCAGCACAAATCCCACCGCGCCAAGCAGAATCATCGCGGCGATGCGCGAACTTCCTGTAAGGCGGTCGCGCAAGGGAATCGCAAACGCGCCCTCTTTGGAATTGCTGTCAGGAAATTGCTTCGCGAGATTGCGCGCGACGACGGCGAGGTCGGCGTTCGCCGCCTCAAGCGACACACCGGATTTCAGCCGCGCGATGACGTGCAAGTAATGGCTGCCGTGGTTCACAAGTTCCGCATCGCTGAAGCCGATTGGCGTCCACATTTGCACGGTGCGGTCGGGGAAAATGAATCCGCGCGGCATCACGCCGATGACCGTGTAGCTCGCGCCGTTCAGCGAGATTTGCTTGCCGAGGATTTGCGCATCGCCGCCGAAATTCGCCATCCATAAGCCGTGGCTCAGAATTACGGCGTAGTTCGCGCCGGGCTTGTCTTCGGAAGGAAGAATGTTGCGGCCCAGTTCCGGCTTCACGCCGAGCAGCGGGAACGTGTTGGCGGTGATCTGAATGCCGCGGAATTGCTCGGGATTTCCGTGGCCGGTGAGGTTGAAGGTGTGGCCACTGTATGCCGCGGTGTCCGTAAAAACGTCATTTTGCGCTTTCCATGCCGAGAAATTTCCCGGCGAAGGCGTGTTCTCGGGAAACCCGAAGGCGGAGTCGTCCTCCCAGACCATGACGAGACGATTGGCGTCGTGATAAGGGAGCGGGCGGAGAAGAATATTGTACGCGATGGTGAAGATGGCGGTGTTCGCACCGATGCCCAGGGCGAGCACGCCCACGGCGAAGAAGAAAAATGCGGGGCTGCGGCGGAAAGTGCGCAGCGCGTATTTGGTGTCCTGCATCATCGTGTTCATCGCTCTCCTCGTTCACAAGACTGTAGGGGCGGGTTTATCCCGCCTGTATTTCCAGGCCAAAACAAAATCGGGCGGCATAAAGCCGCCCCTACTCACTCATAGCGCAATGCGACCATGGGATCTACGCGGGTGGCGCGGCGGGCGGGCAAGTAGCAGGCCGCGCCGGCGACAATCGCGAGCAGGATGACGACGCCCGCGAACGTTAGCGGATCGCGCGCGGTGACGCCGTAGAGCAAGCTCGCAACGAATTGGCTCGCTCCGAGCGCGACGGCAATTCCAATCGCGCCGCCGATGATCGTGAGACGCGCGCCCTGGCCGAGCACCATTCGCAAGATGTCCGCGCGCTGGCCGCCGAGCGCCATGCGAATGCCGATTTCGCGCGTGCGCCGCGCCACCACGTAGGCCAGCACGCCGTAAAGTCCGAGCGCGGCCATGAGCGCCGCGAGCAGCGCCAGCGAAACGGAAAGCGTGGACACCAATTTGTCGGTGAAGATTGACTCGCTGACCTGCGCATCGAGAGTGCGCATGTCGTTCACCGGCAAATTGGGGTCGAGGCGCTGGATCGTAGAATGCAGCGTCGCCGCCATTCCCGCTGGATCGCGCTCCGCGCGCACGTAAAACGCCATGGAGCGGAGATTCGGGTCCTGCGAATAGGGCATGTAAACAAAGGGCACATGCGCGTCGCTTCGCGGACTGTCCCATTTGCTGTCAGCCACCACGCCGACGATTTCCATCGGGGGACTGGCATTAGAATTCCCTGCCCCGCGCGTAACGTGCAAACCGATGGGACTGCGGCCGGCGAAGTATTTCTGCGCCACTTTTTCGTTGATGATGCACACTTTGGTGCTCGCCTCGGTGTCGGCATCGGAGAATTCGCGCCCGGAAATCAGCGGAATGCCCATAGTGGAAAAATAGTTCGGGCCGATGTAGGTGTCGAGCACGTCGGTGTTTTCTCCGGCGTGCATGGCGTAACCTTCGGGCGTGATGTTCATGCCAGAGTCGTCGTTGGCAAAAATCGGAACGGCCGACACGCTTACGGAGCGCACGCCGGGAAGCGCGGCAATTTGGCGGCGGGCGGTGTCCGCAAATTGTTGCGTTTGCGCGGCGGAATCGCCGATGAGTCCTGGGGCGACCGCGAATTGCAGAACGGCGCTGGTCTGAACACCCAAACTGGCGTGTTCGAGATTGGCGAGCGTGCGGGCAAAAAGTCCCGCGCCGGCGAGCAGCACCGCGGTGAGCGCCACCTGCGCGACAATCAAAACTTTACGCAAACGAATGTTGGAGCGGCCCTCGGAAACGCTCGAGCCCTGGTCTTTCAGCGTGGAATGCAAATCCACGCGCGTGGAACGCATCGCGGGAGCGAGTCCGAAGAGAATGCTAGTGCCGAGCGTGAGCGCAATGGCAAACCACAGCACGCGCCAGTCCAGGCCGGTGGCGAGGCCGGCAATTCCCTGGCCGGGAGGAATCGCGCCGACCATAGCGTTGAGCGACCAGGAGGCAAAGGCGATTCCCGCCGCGCCGCCGGCAATGCCAACGAGCAGGCTTTCCGTGAGCAACTGGCGAACGAGGCGCGTGCGTCCCGCGCCCAGCGCCAAACGAACGGCCATTTCGCGCTGCCGCGCTTCACCGCGGGCGACGAGCAGGCCCGCGAGATTGGCGCAGGCAATCAACAGCACCAGCGCCACCATGCTCATCAGGACGAGCAGCGGCTCTTGCGCATCGCCCTGCAGCACGAGCCGTCCATGCGCAGCGCCCGCGAGCAGCAATTTTTTGGAGGTGTAGCGATTCAAATCGTTGGCGGAGAGTTTGAGCAGCTTGGCTTCATTTTGCAAAATCGGTGCGTAAATTGGCTGGAGGGCGGCCTGCGCGCGCGCGAGGCTCATTCCCGGCAGAAGCCTCCCCATGATGGGGAGCCAGTGATCGGTGCGCTCTTCGAGCTTTTGGAGCGAGTTCGGCGCCATTTGCTCTTTCATGGTTACCGGAATGTAAATATCCGGCGGCGTGCCGAATTCGACGCCGTAAAATCCTTTGGGCGCGACGCCGACCACAGTGAATGGAATGCTGTTGACGACGAGAGTTCTATTCAGGATGGAAGGGTCCGCGCCGAACTGCCGCGACCAGTAGCCGTAACTCAGCACCGCGACGGTGTTAGCGCCGGGAGCGGTTTCGTCGGCCGGAGTGAACAGGCGGCCCAGAGCGGGCTGCGCTTCAAGCGTCTGGAAAAAATTCCCGCTGACGAGATCGCCCTGCGCGCTTTTCGTCGAGCCGTTGGTCGAGACGCTGACGTCCACAAGGCGCGTGGCCATCAGCCCGGAGAAAACTGTGCCGGTGGTGCGTTCGCGCAGATCTTTGTACATGGGATAAGAAAACGATTGCGCGCCGCCGTCAATGTCAGCCCAGGTGTGGCCGTGATGCGGCCCGGGCGAACGCAGCACGACGAGCTGCTCGGGATTGGGCACGGGCAGATTGCGCAGCAGGACTTGATCGGTGAGCGAAAAAATGGCGGTGTTCGCGCCGATGCCCAACGCCAGCGTGAGAATCGCGATGATTGTGAATGCGGGCGATTTGGTCAGCATTCGTACTGCGTATTTCACGTCCTGCGTTAATGTGCTCATTGGCCTTCTCCTTGAAACGCGTGCAGCGATCTCGCAAGTGGTCAGTGGTCAGTGGTCAGTGGTCAGCAAACCCCGGCACGCTGCGACTCCTACTCGTATTTGCCCATGACGTCACAAATGTCTCAGGTCTGAAGGCCCGTTCACTTTGTTCAGGGCAGGCCTGAGCTACATTCCGATCACGCATTACTCGTACCTGAGCGCGATCATGGGATCGACTTTCGTTGCCCGGCGAGCTGGGATGTAGCACGCCA
>DASUAV010000218.1:0-5955 GCA_035763605.1 Candidatus Acidiferrales bacterium | reverse complement strand
GCGAACTGCTCATCAGTGAGATTGGCGGGCTTTGTGACCGTGTTCAACACATCGAGGGCATGATGCTCATAAGTTTCAGCTTTGGCGAGACGTGGCACGAACTGCGGCGATTTTGGATCGCTGCGAGGGATAGCCTCACCGACCGGAATTAGCACTGTTATGTCGTTGGGATTCAGAGAGAGGGCCTGCTCGGCGGCATCGCACATTTTGTCGGTGTCATTCTTGTCCAGATACGCGCCGGCGAGACGCGAATAGACTGTTTCGCGGTAACGGCTTTCGGGATAATTTTTCAGGAATTCCGTGCCGGCCTTGATTTGCGCATCGTCATTTGCAGGCGTGGATTGGATTGCCGCGAATGCCTGGAAGTCAGCCTGCTCTTTCGGATCCACTGGAGGCGGCGTGGGCGGAAAGACATCTTTTAGTGGATTCGCCAGCGAAGGTTTTTGCGTCTGCTGGCCGGAGGTGGATTGTTGCTGCGATTGTTGCTGGCTTTGCTGCGATTGGCTCTGTTGCGACTGACTCTGCTGGCTTTGGCTTTGCTGGCTCTGCGCGAAAACTACCGATGCGGAGAACAGCAGCGTTGCTCCAACGGAAATAAAAAATCGCGTTCTCATGGTCGTCCCCTCTATCCTAATTGTTGCTCTTTCAAATTTTGAGAGCACTTCATTCAGCGCTGCGCACCCTTGGGCGGACCGTACGGCGCGTTGAGTCCCTGCTGAGCGGCCACGCGCGCCTGTTCCGGGGCTGCGCTGACCGCGAGTGCTGCCCTATATTCTGCCTCAGCTTCAGGGCGATTGCCTTGTAAATCTCGAATGCGCCCCAAATATACGTGCGACCACGCCAGAATATCCGGAGTGGGCGCCAGAGGATCATTGGATGCGTCTGCGGGCGTATGCACTAGCTGCTCGAACAGCGTCTCCGCTTTTTGGCCGTCGCCCTGGAGCACAGAAGCGATCGCCAGCCCGTAGACCGCGCGCGGGAGCTGCGGATGCTGCGCGAGAATGGACTGGAACGTTGCCGCCGCATCTTTGCCGTCCTGCATGGCAATTTGGCGGTCGCCTCGAAGCAAATCCTGCTTCAACTGGAGCTCGGCAGAGGTGGACTCCGCTTCGCCGGAAAGTCCGGCGGGAGCGATCTTTTCGGAGGCGTCCGCAAATTGAAAATTCTGAAAAGTCTTGTTCTCCGCGGAAACACTGATTCCTGAAACCAGGCTCGGGAAATAGAACGACATCGCGGGTTCAGATT
The DNA here is from genome assembly GCA_035763605.1 of Candidatus Acidiferrales bacterium. GTDB lineage: Bacteria > Acidobacteriota > Terriglobia > Acidiferrales > UBA7541 > DAHUXN01. The sequence continues at coordinate 4,710 of DASUAV010000218.1, read as the reverse complement.
TTTCGAAGGTAATGAGCTGCTGGTAAAGCGGGCGGACAAGAATAAATCCGGTGCGGTCATCATTTTGAAGGCTCTTCTCGAGTTGCGCGGCGGGGAGTTTCTCGAGGCGCAATTCCGCCGCGCGAACCAGGCATTCATCAAAGAGACCGGCAAAGTCGTCGTGGTAAGCGGCAGGAAGCTGCGGAGCGCGGTCAGCAACTTTCAGCAGTTCGCGGCGCGTGGAAATAATCTGCTGATTTTTGAGCACCATGGGATCAAGCAGAAAATGCAAAAAGCCGTGGCGAAGGCTGTCGAGCGGAAGATCCGGCCCGGGGCCGACAACCACGTCGTAGCGGTTCCCGACATTGCGGAAATCCACGCGGTTGCCGATGAGCGGCTCGACGTAAACGGTGAAGGTGCGTGTGGGCTGAGGTTCCATCAATTCGCGAAAATAGGCCGTCGTGCGGAAAACAATTTGGCGCAGCGGGTCGGTGAGCCTGGTGATTTCCTGATTCACTTCCGGCTGCATGGCCACCCATTCGGGGCCAAGCTGCGCCTCGTTGTAGAAATCGCGCAGGATGGGGCCGAAGTCACTGATAGTGGTCACGGAAGGCGGAATGTCATCGCGCGAAACGGTGAAAGAGAAATCGGGTGGCGGGCCGACGATTAAAGCGAAGGACAGAAATGGAGCGAGCGTTTCATCGGAGCTGACGAACTGATGTTTCTGATAGAACTGGCGCATGGCCATCGCCGCTGGCCCTTTCAACTGCAGCAGTTTGGCACGCAGAGCGGCGTGCGCAGGATAGATCACCAGCGTGGGAGCATTGGCATCGAAGCCGGCGGAATCCAGCGCGCACATAACCGCAAATACCTGCTCGTTGGATTGGACGCTGATGTATGGATTCGCGCGCTGCGCGGACGTTGGACGCAAGAAAACCGCTCCTGCGAATACAACTAGCGCTGCAAAGAACAAACCTGCCGAAAGCCGATGCTGCACGAAATTCCCTTTTCGCATGGCGAAACTTTCCGTGGATTCACTCCGATTGGATGCGCTTTAGGCGTCCTATTTTGCTCGCTTCCGCCGCTGTTTCGTGGCGGCCGATTTCTTCATCGGCCTGCACCTTTGAACGCAGTAAGGGCCATTCAAGTCGCGCGGAAGTTGAATGGAACACTCTATAAGGCGGGTGAAAACGAGTCAAGAATGTGGCGCTGATGCCGAAGGCCAGCTAGTTCAGCCCTGGACGCGAATTTCGCTGAAGCTGATGACCACTTTGCCGCCAGCGGTGGGCTGGCCGAAGCTCATCTCCGGCTGAAAGCGCGAGAAAATCAGCAACTGATCAATCTGATGGCGAATCGCGGGTGTGTTCGGGCCGGCCAGAATCGTGTAATCGGCCACTTCACCCTGCGCGTTGAGCGTCGCTTCAACAGTGAGGACGCTCGGGCCAGTGATCCCGGGGAGGATTCCCGGAATCGGGAAGGGCGCGAGGGATTCGAGCCGTGCGGGCTGAACCAGATCAGTGGGCAGATCATTGGGAATATTCCCCATGGGAATGCCGACAATCAGGCTTTGCACGAGAAATACAAATGCAAACGCGGCAGTAAGCAAGCCGCCAGTGGCGGGAACGGCCAGCGGACGCAGGATATTGTCGAAGAACACGGAGATACGCGTCCAATAGCGGCTCAGGCCATCGTGGCACAAGTGGACATGCGAAGCCTGCACGCGAATGCGCGTGGCCAAATCGGCGGGCGGGCGCACTGGAGCAACATCCGCGAGAACGCGAGCCAGCCGGCCGTACGCTTCCAGGTCTCCGCGGCACGAATGGCAATCGCTCAAATGCGCATGCACGACCGCATGGCGCTCCGACGACATTGCGCCATCCAAATACCCAGCCAAATGACGCCCGACCTCTCGGCAGGTCATTGCCAGCCTCCACGTCCCCCAGAAAGCAGAACAGCGCCGTAGGGACCCAACCGGTGAGAAGAATCATTCTTGGAAGTGGAATGGTTAACGATGGGCCGTTCCGGTCCCGGCGCACTATGAGCGCGAAGAATCGGATCGAGCAAATCTTTCAAAGCACGGCGGCCGCGAAGGATGCGCGTTTTCACAGTGGCCACAGATGTTTCCAGCACTTCGGCGGTTTCTTCGTACGACAGGCCTTCGAGATCGCGAAGAATCACGGCGCTGCGGTAAACACCCGGAATTTGCGCGAGCGCCTGATGAACGGCCGCTTGCGTTTCTCGCGCAGCCAACTGCTCGAACGGCGTGGCATCCGAATCCTGAATTTCCGTGGGCGGCAAATCGTCGCGCACGGGCGCGTCGAGCGAAACTTCGTTGCGGCAGTGCCGATGCCACCAGCGGCGGTGGTTAAGCGATTCGCGCACGGCGATACGATAGAGCCAGGTCTTCAACGAGCTGCCATGACGGAATGCGCGAATTCCGCGGAAGGCTTTCAGAAAAACTTCCTGGGTGACGTCGGCGGCGTCAGCGCGGTCGGAAAGAATGCCGTAAATGACGTTGTAAACAGAAACATGGTAGTAGGTGACCAGCCAGTCGAAGGCTACGTCTGAGCCCGCCTGCAATTCCGTGACGAGGCTGGTCTCGTCCGCGATCCAGGATAGAGTCTGCGCCAAATCGGACATGCTCTTTGCCGCCTATCCAGGCTTACCGTCCCGAGTTCGGTCCCGCTCGGGCCTAAAGGCTACGATGCGGTAAGGTGTCTGCCTGGTTAGACACCGTCTTGCTCAATTCTGTTCCAAGAATAACAGAATTCGGCAGAGGCGAAGACGCGTTTTTGGAGACTTCGAAGCGACAGCCGAGTAGTACTACGCCCTTCCAGACCCGTGTAGGCCAAAGCCCCTATCGCCGGTGGGCTGTTTTCACACTAGCATAAGGAAAGTGGCACGGCTCAGGCGGGCATCCTCTTTAATTCCAAGCCTGCCCTCAAATTGGGGAGCTTTGAGGTGACACCATTGCGAATCCTGATTGTGGATGACCATGAGGTGATGCGGGGAGGGTTGCGGTCGCTGTTGGAAACGCGTCCTAACTGGGAGGTTTGCGGCGAAGCGGCCACCGGCATGGAGGCGATCGAGCAGACCAAAGCGCTGAGGCCGGACGTGGTTGTACTCGATATAAGCATGCCGGGTTCGAGCGGGCTGGAGGCCATTCCCGTGATTCGCCAGGGTACGCCGCGCCCTGATGTGGTAATTCTGAGCCGCTACGAGGAACGCGAGATGCGCGACAAAGCCATCGAAGCCGGCGCTCGCGACTACATTCCCAAATCTCAGGGCCTCGCCCGCGACCTGCTGCAAGCCATTGATAGCATCGTCCGCGAACGCTCTGCGCTGCCAGGCTAGTCAGGTTTAATCGTCAGAGACGCAAGCAGGTTTGACCGGCGAATGTTCCGCAACCGTTCAAAATGAGGCGTCTAGTTCCATCGTGCATCCTGTGTGATCCGCCTTGTAGCTTCCCGCGCCGGAGATTTTCGCTAATTCTCCCGTCCCAGAATCAGGAATAATCGTGACCGTGGAGCGAGCGGCGCCGCCTTCAAACGTGCCATTGTCCATCAGCGCAAAACTGCCGGACTTCCCTTTCACCTTGCCCGCAATCCTCATCAGCGCAACATACTGAGCTCGCGCGCTGTGCGGGTCCCTGTCGTCGAACGACTGATAGAACATGACGTATTCGACGTTCGCGGTGCCTTCAATGTCGTCCGACATAGCGAACTCAACGGAGGCCTTCGTGCATTTCATCCGACCTTCAATGATGTCATATGGCTTTTCGTCCCATTTCTTGGGAACATAGGTGCTCACAATGCGCATGAATTCATCCTCCGGCAAAGCCCTAAGCGGCTGACTTTTGCTTCCGACGTCGAACCTTGATGGAATCCAATTCCAACTTGTACAGATGGTTTAGAAGCAGGAATTCCAGTAATGACTTCTCTTCTGAGTGCTTAGGCTCTCGGTGAGCTCGGTTGTTTCTATAAGAAGCAAAGCTTCCCGTAAACAAGCTCATGCGGCCAGCGCGCTCACTGTCCCCCACATTTTGCCAAGTGAGCCTTCCGTTGTTTGGATTGAATGCCTCGCTGAAGAGCCTCGCGCCGTGCTCGTCGATCCCAGTACGCCTTCTCACGATGTCTTCCAGCCGCCGATAGCCCGTCAACAGTTTTGCATCGGCATCCTGCCAAAATGAGATAGCAAGATCAGCTATTCGGTCGTCAACAATTGCCAACGGAATCACACAGGGAAACTCCCGCCATAATGCTTTGGGCGTCGTGGGGTCGAAGTCATCGTCGAGGATGTAATCATACAAGCGACTGGACCGAACAGGGCGAGCCTCCTCAATGGCCGCCAGATCTCCCCGCGTCAACGAAGAAGAGTCCAGTCGTTCGATTATGTCAGAGGACACCTCGTATTCGTCGATTTCAACGTCATACGCTTTGAGCACTTGGAGAACATATGAAAATGTTCGGGGCCCCGTGCCACGATAGCCGGAACTAAACCCGGACTTGACGGCGACGATGTCTCCCACGTTAAGCGTGAGCAGTAAGCAATGATTGCGTCCGCAGGACAGAATTCGGACACGAGTTATTTCGTCGCGATACTGCAGAAATCGAAGCACTGCGTCCTGGCATTCATTCGAGATGCCAGCCAAACCAACATATTGGATTCTTGCTGGCGCCTTGCTTTTGGCCACGGAGCACCTGAGTGTTGGTGGAGCCGATGGGATTCGAA
>DASUAV010000217.1:0-46889 GCA_035763605.1 Candidatus Acidiferrales bacterium | reverse complement strand
ACGGTCAGCATAAAAGCGCGCAGTTTTTCCTCAAGCTCCGCGGCTTTTGCGTCGTCGGTCTTAATTTCCTCTGCGATTTGCTTCATGCGAGCCATCAGCGCAGTGGCATCCTTGCCTGTTTTTTTCAGGCCCGCAATTTCTTCGCTGCCTTTATTGCGTTCCGATTTCAGGCGCTCGACGGAGGTAATTCGCTGGCGACGCTCGGCGTCAATGGCGCGAAAGTCGTTCAGGTCAAGTTTCGCGCCGCGATTGCGCAGCATTTGCTCGATTTGATCGAGGTGATCGCGAAAATATCCCAAGTCAATCATCGGCGAAAAGCATACCTTAGCGAAATGCGAACACGAACAGCTATTTATTTTAGAAAATTGGTTAAAAATCGGGACTTAGAAAAGAATACGAAATACGAGGGACGGGCTACTCACCTTCCACTTTCGGCGCTAAGTAGCCTTCGCGCGCGTAGACGATAACCTTTTGCATTTTCCCTTTTTTATTGGGCACCATGAGCGGCTGGCCTTTGTCGTCCACCACTTCGACTTTAACCTTGTGGTACTTTCCGTCGCGCTCCGATTCTGGCGGCATGTAGCCCAGCGAGTATTGATTCCGCAAAAATGCCACAATCTGATTGAATATGTCCGGCATCTCGCCTTCGAATCGCGGGAACCAGGCCATCCCGCCGGTCAGCTTTCCGAAATAATTCATCTCGTTTTTTGCCTGCAAGTATCGGATGGACTCGCCGTTTGGATTTCCGACCGCGACCATTTCGAATACGCCAATCGAAAAAACGGTCACGTTTGTCTGCTTCAGTGCATTGTAGGTCTGGTCCAGCGTGTGCTTACTGAAGGTGTCAAAACCCGTGCTCGCCAGCAAGACAGCCTTCTTTCCTTGCACGTCCTTCAGGCGGTCAATCGTGTCAATCAGCGCGTCAAATTCGTTGGCTTCGCTGAAACCGGGAAAGTACATGCTCTGAATGGCATTTTTGATTTCATCTTTGTTGTGCGTGAAATCAACGACGATGTGAGGTTTTAAATCATACGTGACCAGCGCGACCCAGTCATTTGGACCAAGGTGGTCGGTGAAGCCATACGTCAAATAGGGGCCCAATTGCGCGAAATACGGGCCGAAGACATTGCTGAACTCCAGCAGAACAACGATTGTGATCGGCGCGGTGTTCGGCTCGAAATTCGTGATTGGCTCCTCTTGATTGCCATCATAAATGCGGAAGTTTCCCTGCTTGAGCCCGGTGATAATGTTGCCGGCCTGATCGGTCACCACCGTATTCACCTGCACCAGTTGCGATTGGACGGTCAGCGAATACTGCGGCTGCTGTTTCTGCTGCGCCGGAGGCGGCGGAATTTTTTGCTGTTGCGGCGGCTTGACGGGTCCTTGTTGCGTTGGCAACTGAGCCAAAACCTGCGGCGGCAAAATCAGAGCAGCGGTCACCGCGCCGAAAATAGCCGCGCGAAGCGTCATTTTGAAAGACATAGTAAGGAATCGCATCAACCACCGCCTCCGGCTAAATTGGATGGCAAAACCCGTCATGGGGATGGTCATTTCTTGGTCAACACCCCTCGTGAACGTCAAAAGATGCGCGAATCTGCATGATAGTATCAACTCGTTGCTTCATGAGTCGAAATTTTCCGCATTCTTTCGGAGTCTGGATGCAATTTCAGCGATTCGTTCATTTTGCTGTGCTCTGCTTTCTTTCGGCGACCCCTGCTGGATTTGCGCAAACGCGCTCGTTCGCCCAATCCTCCCAGCAAACCGTTGGTAATTCTCCACAATTCCGAGGGGTAGACTTCAGCCGATTGAATGATGAGGCATTGACCTGGCTCGACGGATTGATTCGCATTGACACGTCCACTCCAACAAATGAATTTGCTGCCGCGAAGTATGTTGCCGATATTTTGCAGAAAGAAGGTATTCCCGCCGAAGTGCATCAGAATCCTTCGGGAGGCGGCGTTGTAATCGCGCGGCTTGCCGCAAGTCCTTTCCCCGATCCGGCTCACGCTCTTCTGCTGATAGGAGACTTGTACGCCATTCCTGCTGACAAGTCGAAATGGCAGGTTGATCCTTTTGGGGCCATTCTTCAGAACGGATATCTCTACGGCCGCGGCACCGTCAGCGGAAAAAGCACGGTTGCCGCTGAACTCGCTGTGCTCATCGCGCTGAAGCGCTCTAACGCTCAGCTCAGCCGCGACATCATTCTGCTCGCCGATGGCGGGGAAGAGCAGGGACAGCCCGGAATGCGTTTCGTTGTGGATAACTATTGGCAGAAAATTGCCGCGGGATTTGCGCTGGATGAAGGCGGCAGCGTCGTTCTCAATAATGGAAAAGTGCAATACGTGAGCATCCAGTCCGCCGAAAAAGTGCCGGCACGAATTGTGCTTACGGCCAAAGGAAATTCAAGCCCGGCAGGAGTGCCGGTGCCGGATAATGCCGTTTTCTCACTCGCCGCGGCGCTGGATAAAATTGCTGGGTACAAGACTCCGTTTCACCTCACTCCTATCACGGAAGCTTATTTTGAGCAGCTCTCGCTGGTCGAAGACCCGAGCATTGGCAAGTGGATGAATGCGCTCGATTCGCCCGTACGCGGCGACTTGGCGCTCGAAAAAGTTGCCGCCGCCAACCCTGTTTGGAATGCTCTGCTGCGTGACACCATCGCGCCAACCAAGCTGAAAACTGACGCGGCTGCTGGGAATGTGCCGGCCCAGGCAGAGGCCACTCTCGACATCGGATTGCTGCCCGGAGAGTCCGTTGATTCCATCCTGCTCAGTCTCAAACAAGCTGTAAACAATCCGGCCATCTCGTTCACCTCGAGCACGTCGATTGGCGAGGCGGCGCCATCCTCGTCCCTTAGCAGCGATTTGTTCAAAACGATTCAGCAAGCCACCCAAGAGGAATTTCCGAACGTGACCGTGATTCCTGTAATGTCTCCGGAAGCCACGGCCTCTGTCTATCTCCGCCTGCGAAATGTGCAGGCGTATGGATTGACGCCCTTTCCGCTGTCTCAGCAGGACGCAGCTCGCGCGCGCGGAGATAACGAGCGCATTCCGCTCAATTCATTCCGCACCGGCCTCGAATATCTTTTCCGCGTGGTCTCCCAGTTCGCTACAAAAAAATAGCTGAGCAGCTGACATCCTGCCCACAGCGTTGCCCACCATAATTCATGAAACATTTCCCGGCGAACTGAATCCTACAGGGAGCGGTTCAAGGAACGTTTGTGCGGCGAAGACAATGGCTCGAAATACACGAACAACCGTGGTTTCCCAAGACTCTGCGGGACCTCACTACGGATACTCTGCAATTTGTTTGGAATTTCTTTGGCTTTTATGACCCGGTGGTTCCGGCGCTCCGCGACGCCTTGCAGCAAGCGGGAACGGATCGCGTTCTTGACCTGTGTTCCGGCGGAGGAGGGCCGTGGCTGAGGCTCGTTCGCCGTTTCGAAAAGCTCGCTAGCTTTCCTCTGGAAGTGCAGCTCACGGACAGATTCCCGAATCCAGAAGCGCCGCAGCAGATCGAGGACGGTCGCCATTCGCGAGTTCTGTTCCTTACACAGCCTGTGGATGCCACTCAAGTTCCCGCTGATTTGCCTGGCTTTCGCACGCTGTTTACATCTTTTCACCACTTTGTACCGGAAGATGCGCGAGCGATTTTGCGCGATGCGGTGGATCGCCGTCAGGGGGTAGCAGTTTTTGAAGTGCCCAAGAGGAACGGGCCTACGATCCTTTTTGCATTGTTTATGCCGCTGGCCGCGTTCGCGCTGGGCCCATTTATCCGGCCATTCCGTTGGTCACGCATTCTGTGGACATACCTGCTTCCGGTGATTCCGTTTGTGGTGTGGTTCGACGGCGTGGTGTCGTGCCTCCGCGCGTACACGCCTTCCGAACTGGACGCCCTGACAAAGGGGCTCTCGGTCAATGGATACCGCTGGGAATCGGGAGAGATGCAAAGAGGCCGGATACCCGTGAAGATTACCTATTTGATTGGGCATCCGCAGGCGGGCAAATCAGCAAGCGAGTCCCCAGAACTACTGCAACAAACGGCCGTGTGACTTGCACAGAAGGTTTTCCGTGCTGTTGCAAATGAAATCCGCCATTGCCAAAGCGATTGCTGCGAGTTTCGGGCTATTAATCCTGCCGGTGGCTTTTGCGCAAAGACGAGCGATCGACACAGCCCATTCCGTAATGACGGTGCACGTGTTCAAGAGCGGCCTGTTCTCGGCGTTTGGCCACAACCATGAAATCTCCGTGCCAATTGCGAAAGGCTCGGTGGACATTCAGCAACGGCGAGTGTTGCTGCGCGTGGATGCAACCAAGTTGCGAGTCTTAGATCCTGAAGTTGCGGCGAGCACACGAGAGGAAATTCAGCACACGATGGAGGGGCCCGAAGTTCTCGACAGCGAGCGTTTTCCTGAAATTTCGTTCGCTTCGACAAGCGTCGGCGCAGCAGGCGAACAGCGCTGGATTGTGGACGGAAACCTCGCGCTGCATGGGCAGACGAAACCGGTTCGCGTAGAAGTTTCATTGAACAACGGGCGTTACAAGGGGAGCGCGACCGTCAAGCAGAGCGACTTTGGAATTAAGCCCGTGAGCGTCGGGGGCGGCACAGTCAAGGTGAAAGATCAGGTGAAAATTGAATTCGAGATTGTTCTCGGCGAATAGCGGTGGAAATCGCTTCACCAAATGGCCAGTGGAGGCAGGAACCGTAGCATGGTAGACGTTTTGATTTCCGGCGGCGGCATAGCAGGTTCGGCGCTCGCCATTCTGCTCGGACGCGGCGGCCTTTCGGTCGAGCTCTTTGAGCGAGAGATTTTCCCCCGAGAAAAACCATGCGGAGAAGGCCTTATGCCCGCAGGCGTCGCTGTCCTGGAACGGCTTGGCTTGACCCGAGTTGCAGGAGGCGCGCCATTTCAGGGTGTGCGGTACCGCTTGAATGGCCGATGTGTCGAAGCGCCATTCCCTCGCGTAAATGGGCGCTCACTCGACGGTCGCGGCGTGCGCAGAAAACATTTGGACCATTTGCTTTTCCAAACGGCCGCCGAAACCAGCGGTGTGCGAGCTTATGCCGGCGCGTGCGTAGAGAGGCCGATTAGGGAAAACGGCTGTGTAGCAGGGGTGATCGTGAACGGTGAACCGCGCCGTGCGAAGCTGGTGGTTGCAGCGGACGGGGTGCACTCCCGCATTCGCCGCGATCTGGCTCTGAACGTAAGTCCATCGCGTAAGCGAATGGGAATTCGCGTGCATTACCGGCTTGCATGCGGGCGAGAGCAGGGCTGCTGGGTGGATGTGGCGCTTCGCCGGGGGTGCGAGCTCTATGTGACTCCATTAGCCGACGCCGAAATTCTGATTGCTGCACTCACGAATGTGCACGGTTGTGGCGAACCGATTTACAAAACATTTCGGAGATGGATTTTGGTAGAACCGTTTCTAGCACAACTTCTCGAAGGCGCTGAACAGATCTCCGAGCCTGCCTGCGCATCGTGGCCGGTGAGCAGCGGTAGGTTCAAGAGCATTCCGGGAGTGGCGTTGCTCGGCGATGCCGCAGGTTCAATTGATCCCATCAGCGGCGGCGGCATGACTCATGCGTTGCTGACTGCTGAACTCCTTGCAACGCACATCCAAAATGGAATCGAAAGTGGCGAGGAGTGGATGAGCAACTTCGAACGCGAGCGTCGGAGACTGCTCGCCGGTTTTAGGCGACTTACGCAGGTTCTCTTGTGGCTTGCGGTTTATCCAGGCGCGGCCTCGCAGATTCTCACCGCGGCAGGGAAGTTTCCGTCTGTGATGTCGTACTTCGCGGGAGTAGCCGGCGGCGTGAGCCGTTTATCCGGTACTCGCAAAGCGCGGAAGAGTCTCCATTTCGACGCGGAAGGTCTGCAGCAATTGCGGAGTCTGTCGCGGCGGGAAATGAGAAGCTGAAACCGCTGTTACCCGGCCAGTGACGGTAAAGCGCGACGAAGACGAGAAACGACCCGAGACTTTCCGAGCACAACCATGGTTTCGAAGAGCGGCGGAGCGACGGCCCTTCCAACAATGGCCACGCGCGTAGCGTTGATGAGCAGACCAGCTTTGATACCCCCGGCGCTGGCGAGGTCTCGAAGCGCATGATCGCAGGCGTCATGATTCCACTCGGGCAAGCCATCGAGTGCATCGGCGAGTTTTCCCACGAATTCTGGCAGTTGAGGATTTTTCTTCAGCGGCTCAGCCCAGAATTTCGCGCGCGCATCGGCATCGTAATCGAAATCGTCGGAAAAAAATGCGCGCGCCCACGTTGAAAAATCCGGCAGCAACCGCGTGCGCGGGCGCAGCAGATCCACGGTGTGCGCAAACCATTCACGGTGCTCGTTCTCCCAGATGCTTTGCCACAATCCGGAGCGCTGCAACTCAGCTTTGACGTAAAGAAGAAGTTCGTCTATCGGAAGCTTCTGCAAATACTGCGAATTGAACCACTCCAGTTTGGCGCGGTCGAAAATGGCATTGGTGCGGCTGACGCCCGAAAGAGCGAAGCGCGAAACCAGTTCTGAAGTACGCAGAAATTCTTCATCATGTCCTGCAGACCATCCAAGAAGCGCCAGAAAATTGCGGAATGCTTCGGGCAAGAATCCTTCTTGCGCGTACTGGCTGACGCTGGTGGCCCCGTGGCGCTTGGAAAGGCGTGTGCGGTCCGGGCCGAGAATCAGCGGAACATGCGCGAAAACAGGCGGCGTCGCGGAGAGCGCGTGGTAGAGCAACGCCTGCTTCGGCGTGTTAGAAAGATGGTCGGCACCTCGAATGATGTGCGTGATGCGCATGTCAATATCATCTACAACCACGCTGAGCTGATATGTGGGTAGCCCGGAAGAGCGCAGTAAGACGAAGTCTTCGATCTCGGCGTTCTGGACCTCGCGTGGGCCAAAAACTGCATCTTCAAAACGAGTGGCGCCTTCGCGCGGAGCGGCGAAGCGAATGGCATAAGGAGCACCCTCGCGGATCTTAGCTTCGCGCAGTGCGGCAGAGAGTTCGCGGCACGGGCACGCTGCAGCTCGCGCAATTTTCTCCGCGCCTTCCTCATTCTCCTCGGCAGCTTCCAAACCCACATACTGAACCGCTGCGCAGTAACACGGGAAAGCCGCGCCGCTTTTGAGCAACTTTTCCGCCGCGGCGCGATACATTTCCAGTCGCTGCGATTGAAAATACGGCCCTTCGTCCCATTTCACCCCCAGCCAGCGAAGGCCATCGAGAATGCCTTCTACAAGTTCAGGGCGATTGCGCTCGACATCGGTATCTTCCACGCGAAGCAGAAACGTGCCGCCCTCACGACGCGCGAAAAGCCAGTTGAAAAGAGCCGTTCGCGCGCCGCCGACGTGCAAATAGCCAGTCGGCGATGGAGCAAAGCGCACCCGCGGTTTAGAATCCGTAACCATAAGTCTAAGAAGAATTTCGCCTCTCGAAAAACGCCCATCTTAACGGAACATGGCAGGAAAATCGAGATGCTCGACAAAAACCGGACACAATTAAGCGAGAGCGATTGGCGGGCCGATTACGGGGAAAACCAAAAGAATTCTGGCTAACACGCTCATAATAAATAAGTTACGCTTGGACTGTATTGTCAAGCAGCAAGCCGGACCATTTCTGTCCTGGGATGCGTCGCCCAATTTTGCCCGCTTTTCATTGACTGCCGCTGTCGGGTTGAATAAACTTCTGTCCAGACTGGACTTACAGCAAGATTAATATACAGGGTTAAGAAACTGGGCGCGGGGCGGTGTGGCACATGAAGTATCTCGAGCGTTTCCTGCGGTACATTTTGTGGGCTGCTGTCACGGCAGTGGTCGTATGGTTTGCGAAAAAAATTTTCGCGAACGCAACGCGGAGAGAAGTCGAAAATCCACGTGCGGTCCAGCAATCAGGCGCTGAGTTGCCCACTGCAAAGAAGCTCTTCAGAGACCCGGTTTGCGGAACCTATGTTGCAGAGGACATCTCCCAACCGTTTTCGTTGGGCACTGGCGGGGAGAAATTGCATTTTTGTTCGCGCGATTGCATGGAAGCGTACCGGCGCGAGCACGCGAGTGAGAACGGTGGCAACGGTCGAATAGCAGCGGGAGCATAACGGAGGAGGAAAATCCGAATGGCCATCAGCGCCAAAGCGGTTCCCCAGGCGATTCCGCGGATAGCGCCGCGCGAAGAACTCAACGTATTTCGCATCTCGCAAATTCAATTTGATATTGCGGCGGAGCACCTCAAACTCGATCAAAGTCTCCGCCAGGTGTTGCGTTCGCCGAAACGCATTATGGAAGTGTCCGTGCCCACAAAAATGGACAATGGGCAGGTGAAAGTTTTTCAGGGCTATCGCGTGCAGCACAATGTGGCGCGCGGCCCGGCCAAGGGAGGCATTCGCTATCATCCCAACGTCTCGCTCGATGAAGTGAAAGCGCTGGCCATGTGGATGACCTGGAAATGCGCGGCGGTGAACATTCCGTTCGGCGGCGCAAAGGGCGGGATCATTTGCGATGTGAAGCGCATGAGCAAGGGCGAACTCGAACGTATGACGCGCCGCTTTTGCTCGGAGATTTTGCCGATTATCGGACCGGATAAGGATATTCCCGCGCCTGACGTCTACACGGATGCGCAAACAATGGCCTGGATCATGGATACGTACTCCATGACCGTCGGACATACGGCGCTGGCCACCGTTACCGGCAAGCCAGTGCCTCTCGGAGGCTCCGAAGGACGCAACGAAGCCACCGCGCGCGGCTGTCTATTTGTCACTGAAGAGGCCTGCAAAACGAAAAAAATGAATCTGCGCGGCGCGACCGTTGCTGTTCAGGGCTTCGGCAACGCAGGCTCGATTGCCGCGCGGCTATTCACCGAGAAAAAAGCGAAGGTGATTGCCATCAGCGATTCGCGGGGCGGTGTGCACAATTCGCGCGGAATCGATCCCTATAAAGCCATGCGTTACAAGGAACGCTCCGGGACCGTCGTGGGAATGCCGGGAACATCGCGCATCTCCAATGACGATTTGCTCACGATGAAATGCGACATCTTGATTCCGGCGGCGCTCGAAACGGTGATCACGCTCAACAATGCCGACCAGATCAAAGCGAAAATCGTCGCCGAAGCTGCGAACGGCCCAACCACCCCGCATGCCGACGAAGTGCTGGCCAAGCGCGGAATTATGGTCCTTCCGGATATTCTGGCAAACGCCGGCGGTGTGGCCACGAGCTATTTCGAGTGGGTGCAGGATCTGCAGAGCTTCTTCTGGAGCGAGGAAGAGGTCAACTCGAAGCTCGAAACCGTGATGCGACGTTCCTTCCAGCAGGTGTACGAAAATTCGCGCAAGAACCACGTGCCCATGCGCACGGGTGCGTACATGCTGGCCGTTGGGCGCGTGGCAGATGCCACAGTCGTTCGCGGTCTTTTCCCATGATCGTAGAATGAAGAGTTTTCGGCATTTGAGATCTGGATTTTGTCAAGAGAGAAACGGAGAAGGGCTGGCGGCTCCAACCTTTTCCCTGAAACTTTTTCCTTCACGAGTAGAGAAACAGGCTACAGTCCGCGCGATATTCGCGGTCGAATAGAGGCCGAGTTGTATTGCTACTAAGCGCGATGTCAGCGGGATGTAGTATCGTAGTTCTCCATGGGCGCAGGGTCCTCCACAAGAAAATTAACTACGAAAAGCACAGGTGATATTCGTGTGTCTCCTGCACCGGTGAAAACCGATATCGCGCCGATTACCATGGCCGAAGTGTTTGGGCCCGGCGGAGTGCTGGCGAAATGCCATCAAGGATACGAATTTCGTGCGGCTCAGCTTGAGATGGCCGAAATGGTGGATGAGGCATTTGCGCGCCATCAGCATGCGCTGATCGAAGCCGGCACGGGAACGGGCAAGACGCTCGCGTACCTGATTCCCGCGATTCGCAGCGGCCGGCGCGTGGTGATTTCCACGGCGACGAAATCGCTGCAGGAGCAGCTCTTTAAGAAAGATATTCCTTTCTTGCGGAAGCACTTTGCCCCAGAACTGAAAGTGGCGCTCATAAAGGGCCGCAACAATTTCCTATGCCGCGAGAAAGTCCGTTTGATGCAAGGTCAGCCGGTACTGCGCGGAATGGACGAACTGGACTGGTTCGCGCAGATCAAAGATTGGGAAAAACTCACGGACACCGGCGATCGTGCGGAATTGAACTTTCTGCCGGATGATGCCGAATTGTGGAGCCGCATTGATGCCCGCAGGGAAACCTGCACTGGGCAGAAATGCCCGCAATTTCAGGAATGTTTTCTGACAAAAATGCGTCAGCGCGCGCAGGAAGCGGACCTTCTGATCGTCAATCATCATCTGTTTTTTGCGGATTTGGCGCTGAAGCAAGATGATTTCGGCTCGATTCTGCCGGAATATGGCGCGGTGATTTTCGATGAAGCGCATGAAATCGAGGACGTTGCGAGTGATTACTTTGGACAGCAAATTTCGAGCTGGCAATTCGATGAACTGGCGCGTGACGGCGAGCAGATTCTGCGGATGCTCAGTGTCGGCTCGGCGGTCACGCGGCGTCCTCTGGCGCAGATTCGCGAGCGGGCGCACACATTGTTTGAGGGATTCGCGCAGAAGGAAGGACGATTCCCGTTTGAGCGGCAGGAACGCCAGGCGTTTCTGGAACGAAATCGCGAGTCTTACGATGGACTTGTGACCGCATTGAAGAGGCTGGAAACAGAAATGACAGCGCTGCGGGAGAAACCCGAAGAGCTGGTGAATCTGGCGCGGCGCGCCGCGGAATTGCGTCGAGGACTGGCATTTTTGCTCGAAAGCGATGAGAAGATTTATGTGTATTGGTTCGAGCGGCGCGGCAAGGGAATCTTTCTGGTGGCTACGCCGATTGACGTCAGCGAAATTATGCGCGAGAAGCTTTTCGAGCAGTTCGATACGATTGTGCTGACCTCGGCGACGCTCGCGGTAGGCGGGCGTTTCGATTACGCGAAGCAGCGGCTGGGCATTTCCGCTCCGCAGGAAAAGGTGCTGCCTCAGGAGTTCGATTACGCAAGGCAGGCGCTGCTGTATATTCCCAAGAGCCTGCCGGACGTGCGCGACGCGAATTTCGCTGCGCGCGCCACTGCCGAGATCGTGGAAATTCTGAAGCTGACGCGCGGCCGCGCTTTTTGCCTGTTCACGAGTTACGCGCAGATGAAAGATGTGCACGAACGCGTGGCGGGAATGGTTTCCTATCCGCTTTTGCTGCAAGGAACTGCTCCACGAACGGCGCTGCTCGACCGCTTTCGCTCTACGCCCGACGCGGTGCTGCTGGCAACGGCGAGTTTCTGGCAGGGAGTAGATGTCCCCGGTTCGCAGCTTTCCTGTGTAATCGTCGACCGACTGCCATTCGCCGTGCCAACAGACCCGATTGTAGCGGCGCGAGTGCAGGCGCTTGCGGAAGATGGGCGGAACGCATTTGCGGAGTACCAGGTGCCGAAGGCCGTGCTGGCGCTCAAGCAAGGATTTGGAAGACTGATCCGCTCTCGAACTGATCGCGGCGTGCTATGCATTCTCGATAACCGCATCCAGCGCATGCAATATGGTAAAATTTTCTTGGAATCACTGCCCGAATACACCCTGACGCAAGATCTCGCCGAGGTAGCGCGTTTCGCGGAGAAACTGTAAGCGCGGGAGTTGCGCCGGGCGTTTCGAGGCCCACTCCGGAACGAGCCGAGAATGTTTGAAATCAGCGTGGATGAAACATTTGCCGCCGGGCATTACCTCCGAGGATACAAAGGCAAATGCGAGAACCAGCACGGGCACAATTACCGCGTCCGCGTGACCATGAACGGCGGCGCGCTGGATTCCACTGGATTGCTCTATGACTTCGTGCATCTGAAGCAGGTGATGCAATCTGTGATTCGCTCGCTGGATCACCGCAATTTGAACGATTTCGCTCCTTTCAATGAAGTGAATCCTTCGGCCGAAAACATCGCGAAATATGTCTACGATGAGATGTCCAGGCAGATGCGGCAAGCGGAAAACGGCGCTGAGATTTCACAAGTGACCGTGTGGGAGACGGAAACAAGCGCGGCGACTTTCCGGCCCTAAGTCCTAAAGCGCGCAAGGCACTCCTGTGAATAAGGCTTTTTACATCATCGCCATCCCGGCTTTCATCGTATCGTTCTGCTGGCTTTACTATGGGTGGGGATTAGGCACTGCGACGGTCGTAATTCTTGTGGAATTCGTTGCGGCCATTGGTGGGGTGATTTATTTGCGGCGCAAAGGGAGCGGGCATCGCACAAACGAGGAAAGCGGCAATCAGTAGCAAATGTTCATAACCGAAATCTTTAAGTCAATCCAAGGAGAGAGCAGCTATGCGGGCCTGCCGTGTGTGTTCGTGCGTCTGACAGGATGCAATCTGCGATGCACCTGGTGCGACACCGCGTACGCATTTCACGGCGGGAAGAAATATAGTGCGCCTGAAGTACTGGCGAGAGTGGACGAGCTGTTTTGCGTGGAAAGAAGCGCCGGAGATCAGCGACAGCTCGTGGAGATCACCGGCGGCGAACCATTGCTGCAGCCGGAAACGCCCGAATTAGCTCAAAAATTACTGGACGCGGGCTATAAAGTGCTCATTGAAACAAGCGGCGAGCGCAGCGTGAGCAAACTGCCTCGCGAAGTGGTGAAAATCGTCGACGTGAAGTGCCCGGATTCGGGAGAAGGCGGGACTTTTCTGCTGGAGAATTTGGAGGGGCTGGAGCAGAAAGACGAGATTAAATTTGTGATTGCCAGCCGGCGCGATTACGAATTCGCGCGCGACTTTACTGCAGTGCACAATTTGACCGACCGTGTTCACGAGGTGTTGTTTTCGCCGGTATTTGCCGATCCAGACGGGAAATGGCCGGCCATGGAAGCGCGAGCGCTTGCCGAATGGATTCTCGCGGATGGGTTGCCCGTGCGGCTTGGATTGCAAATCCACAAATTCATCTGGGATCCCGCAATGCACGGTGTTTGAGGAAGATGATATTTTTCGATGGTGACGAGAGCAAAAGCGGTGGTACTCCTGAGCGGCGGAATGGATTCTTGCGTGACAGCGGCAATCGCAGACCAAACGCATGAATTGGCGCTGTTGCACGCGAGCTATGGTCAGCGGACAGAGAAGCGCGAGCGCCGAGCCTTTGAAGAAATCGCTGAGTTTTATCATGCGCCGGAAAAGCTGATCATACGATTGGATGCGCTTCGCCAAATTGGCGGCTCCGCGCTGACGGATGAGCGGATTGCCGTGCCGGAGACCGCCCCATCGAATGGCCACGAGCGCGCTGAAATTCCCATCACTTACGTGCCTTTTCGCAATGCGCATTTCCTCGCGGCGGCGGTGAGCTGGGCGGAAGTAATTGGCGCGGGCGCAATCTTCATCGGGGCCGTCCATGAAGACAGTTCTGGCTACCCGGATTGCCGTCCGGAGTATTACCGGGTTTTTGCGGAACTGGCGTGTCTGGGAACGCGTCCGGAAACGGGAATTTCTATTGAAACTCCTGTGATTCACATGCGAAAGAGCGAAATTATTCGCAAAGGGATGGAGTTGGGTGCGCCACTGGATCGTACCTGGTCCTGCTATCAGTCAGAGGAGAAGGCCTGTGGCGTGTGTGATAGCTGCCGGCTGCGGCTGCGCGCGTTCGCGGAGGCCGGCATAGCGGACCCTATCGCCTATCGGGCGGCAGTTGCGCGATAATAGAGCCGGGCATCTAATTATCTTAGGGATTCAGGAGGAGGCCTCATCCATGAAGAGGACGCTGCTCTCGAAACTGGGAATTCTGGCGCTCGCGATAGCGCCGGTGCTGTTGCTGGCACCTATCGCTTCGGCGCAATTGACGCGGCTTTCCGGCAAAGTAATCGGCCTGGACGGCCAACCTGCCGTGGGAATGACAATCACGATCACCAATACCGCGGATGGCACAAAATACACAGTGACAACAGATAAAGATGGGAAATTCGCGCAGAGCGGCCTGAAGGTTGGCACTTACAACGTGAACTTTCAAAAGGAAAACATCAACTATTCGCAGCAGATGCAAATCAATGGGAGCATGGCGGAAACAGGCGCGGTGCTGGACATGAATTTCAAGGATATTGCTGCGAAAGATCCCGAATTCATGGCGGCGATGAAGAAGCAAGAAGAGGCGAAGAGCAAGTTTAGTCAAATGAAAACGCACTTCGACAATGGCGTCCACGCCATGCAGAATGCCAGCACAGTAAAGCAGCAATTGCACACGACTACGGATGCGACTCAAAGGCAGACTTTGCAGGCTAGCCTGAACACGGATTATCAGACAGCAATCACGGAATTCACGCAGGCGCAGCAGGGCACACAGGAAAAAGATCCAAATTTGCCGACGATTCTGGGAAATTTGAGTGCCGCCTATGAAGGCGCCGGACAGTACGACAAAGCGGCTGAGGCGGCGCAGCAAGCGGCGGCGATCAAGCCTACTCCGGCGCTTTACGAGCAACTGGGCACCGACTTGGCGTATCAGGGGAAAATGCAAGATGCGTCGGCCGCCTGTGACAAAGCCGCTTCGCTAGATCCGGCAGACAAGAACACCGGCGAAATCTGCTACAAGAATATGGGAATCGTTTTGACGAACGCGGGCAAAATGTCCGATGCGGCAACACCGCTGAAGAAGGCAAGCGAACTCAATCCGAATGATGCGCAGACCTGGTATCTGCTCGGCAATGCTTTGATGAGCCAGATCGACACGAAGAAAGAAGGCGGCAAAGACGTTTACGTAATACCTCCGGGAACGAAAGAGGCGTATGAGAAGTGCCTGAAACTCGACCCGAACGGACCCTATTCCGCGGAGGCAAAGCAAGCGATCGCAGGCCTGGACGCGATGACTGGGCAGAAGTAGAGTTCCACAGAATATCCGACACGCGTTTTCAACAAATTTTCCCAGCAGAGCGTAAGGCTCGACCGGATTGCAGCGTAGTGCTATGCTTGCGCGAAATTGCGATACGCTCGACGGGGGAGGAATTGGCACAGGCAGCATCCACGTATTTAGGGAAACAACGGCGGCGCAGCACACGCCTGGAGCAAACATCACCACTGATTATTCGCGGCGTTGACCTGCTGGGTCAGCCCTTTGAAGAACGCACGGCGACGCAGAACTTGAGCTTTCAAGGTTGCCGTTACGCCTCGAAACACCACTTGCCAAAAAATACATGGGTCACTCTGGAGGCGCCGTCGGGCGACTCCCGCGGAGAAGCCGTTTGCGCACGCGCGCGCGTTGCGTGGATTCAGCGTCCGCGAACGCTTCGGGAATTGTTCCAAGTGGGGGTGGAATTGGAAAAGCCGCGAAACATCTGGAATGTAGAGTTTCCGCCGGGTGATTGGACTTCGGAGAGGCCCCCAGAGCTTTCTATCGTGCGACCCGCTTCTGCGGACGTGGGGCGTCAGGAATCCGGAAAGGAAGTTTCACTCGAAGATTACCTTCGCCGTGCGACCGTGTTTAGAAATCAGGAGACTGGGCCTTTTGTATCCGGTGAATGGGATGATGCGAGCGGCACGTTGATGGGGCAACTTCGCCATGAATTTTTGGGGCAATCGGAAAAATTGATTGAGGAGACTCGCGCGAAAACAGACGAACGAATAGCTGAAAAGGTCGGAGAGCTAGCGCTTGAATTGCAGAGCTCTCACGCGGCAAGCACCAAAGCGTTTTACGAGCAGGCCCAGGCTATGCGGCATGAAGTACGAGCGGATATCGAAGCAAATGCGAGGCGCGGGGACGAGCGCCTGAATGAAAAACTGGCGGAGATACGGCGAGAGTTGGAAGCCGCTCTCCAATCGAAAGCCGTTGAGAACACAGCTACAGAACCTGACAAGGAGGGAACGGATTCCGAGGCGGACAATGCCGGTGCGAAATTCGATTCGGCGCGCGAGCAGTGGAATGAGCTGGTGGAAAATTCAATCGAGAGCGCCGCGCGAAGGTTCGCCGAGCGCATCACCAGCAGCTCACTCGAAGTGCTGCGGAATAGCGAACAAGACCTCGCGCGGCACGCGGCAGATTTGCAAAAAGATGCGGGAATCACCGCTGAGGCCGCTCGAGCGGCGCTGGACGAAGTGAAGAGCGCACTGGAACGCGAGGTTTCAGCGGCGAAGAATGCGCTGAAGCAAATTGAGCAATCCGCTTTCACTTATGCGGAATACTCGCAACAGCTCGAAGCGGCAAGCCATGATGCGCTCGAAGATTTGAGGTGCAAGCTTGGCTCTGCGGTTGCAGATAAATTCCGCGAAATGGAGCAGCGGGCTGCCGAGCTGGAAGTGAAATTCGCGGAACATGCGGACCTGATATTGGGCCAGCGGGTAGGGGAAGCATCAAGCCGCAATTGTCACGAGATTGAAGCAAGCGCGACGGCTGGGCTGGCGCGCATAAAATCCGCAATGGAGGAATTCGCTGCCAGCGAAGAATCCGCCGAAAACATGCTCCAGATTCGTCGCGAGAGGCTGCGCCAGTTTGCGGAACAAGTTCAGCGCGAAGAAGCGGCTCGGTTGAGCTCTGACCTTGTGCTGTTCGAGAAGGATTTAGACGAAAAGCGCAGTAAGAAGTTGGAAACATGGACTGAACAGTTGGCGGCAGGAATGGAGCGTGCGAGAAATGAGGCTTTCAGGACGCTGACCGCGCAAGTTGAATGTCAGCTTGGAGAAGCGGGGTCGCGCCTCGCGCAAAAAGCGGAGCAAAGTATCGAGTCGGCTCGAGAACACATGCATTCAGAATTGCATGCCGCTGGACGAATTTTCCAAACCGAAATTGAGAAGCGGCAAGCGAATCAGATGGAAAAAGCGGCAGAGGACCTCACTGTGGCAGCGCAAAGCCAGGTTCAGTCGGCAACCGCCGAATTTCGAACGGCCGCAGAGGCGGCGGCTTCTGCGTTGGGCGAAATGATCGTCAAAGCCGATGCCGATGCGCTCGCCAAATTCTCAGCAGCAATCGAGGAACAAGGAGAGCAAGGGCGCGCCAGGCTCATATCCGCAGGCGAGAGCGCGCTGGAGAACATTCAGGCGCATGCGCAAACGTCGTTTGAGCATTTCCAGGAACAGCTCGCCATCAAAGCGGACCTAAGTGTTCAGAAGGCCTCGGAGATGCTAAATAACGAGTTGGGCGTGAAGATGGACAACTTCCGCAGCGAAAATGAGAAAATGCTTGCGGAATCGAGAATTAATCAGGAGTCGTCTTTCGCACAGATTTTCGACGAAAGTCGAAAAAATATCGAAGCAGCCGCAAATTCCGTGATCGAAGCGGATCTCGAGCGCCTTCGGGAACACAGCCAGAAACGTATAGGGCTTGCATCACAAGCGGCGGAGCAAGCGGTGCATCAAGCGTGTGCAGACGTCTTCGAGACCATTGCGCAAAAAATGAGGCAGCACGTCCAAGAATTCGGAGAAAATAAAACGAACTCTGCTCAGATGGAGCAGCAGGAGCACCACGCTCCAAAGCAGTGAACCTGATTCGCAACTGCGAAACCCCAGCCCAAAATCATTTACATTACTCTTGACCCGAGAGCTGAAGCACGGCCTGCAGGGACTCGCAAACGTAGTCCACTTCGTCGTCCGTCAGTTCAGGGAAGAGAGGCAAAGCCAGAACTTCGCGGCAAGCCTTTTCCGCGTGAGGAAAGTCTCCTTGCTTGCAGCCGAGGCTGGCAAGCGCGTTTTGCAAATGAAGGGGCACCGGATAGTGCACCGCTGTGCCAACGCCTCGATCCTTCAGTTCGGCCTGAACAGCCTCACGATTGCCCACATAAATTACAAACAAATGGTAGGCGCATTCGTCTCGCGGATCGTCTTGCGGCAGAGTCAAAGGCAATCCAGACAGGTTTCTACGGTACCGCGCGGCGATGGCCTTCCGCCGAGCCGACCATTCTTCCAGATGGCGTAGTTTTACGCGCAGCACAGCCCCTTGAAAACCTTCCATCCGGTAGTTGTACCCGATGAAATCGTGAAAGTACCGCCGCAACTCACCGTGGCTGCGTGCGGCGCGGCAGAATTCGGCAACATGGTCGTCATTTGTGACCACTGCGCCAGCTTCTCCATAGGCCGCGAGATTTTTGGAAGGATAGAAGCTGAATGCTCCTGAAGCGCCGATCGCGCCT
Source organism: Candidatus Acidiferrales bacterium (assembly GCA_035763605.1). GTDB lineage: Bacteria > Acidobacteriota > Terriglobia > Acidiferrales > UBA7541 > DAHUXN01. The sequence continues at coordinate 28,811 of DASUAV010000217.1, read as the reverse complement.
ACCCGTCGGCCTCGATAACGGGCCCCGTGGGATTGGCAGGCATCTTCGATCAGAGCGAGATTATTCGCACGAGCCAGATCCAGGAGCGATTGCATGTCCACTGGCCGGCCGTAGAGATGAACCGGCAGGATGGCCTTCGCCCGCGACGTGATTGCCTTCGAGACACATCGCGGATCGATGTTCGCTGTATGTGGGTCGATATCCGCGAAGACAGGCTTTGCGCCCGTATAAGCAATCGCTTCGGCAGTAGCGATGAAGCTGTTCGGAGTGGTTATGACTTCATCCCCCGGCCCCACGCCCGCAGCAAGAAGCGCCAGGTGCAGCGCACTCGTGCCGGAATTCACGGCAATGCAATGCTTTGCCTCGCAATAGGCTGCAAACTCTCGTTCAAACGAAGCCACATCGTCGCCCAAACTAAAGGAGGCGTTACGGCAGGAGCGGTCCAGAGCTTCCAGGATTTCCGAGCGAAGAGATTCGTACTGCTGTTTCAGATCATAGTAAGGAACACTGGTTATGGTTTTCACGCTCTCCAATTTACTGTTTTCGAGGCGTCCAGTGCAATTCGCAGATGCTGCCGCGTCTTCGTATGTGACCTTCCTCCTCCCATGATAATCTTTTGAAGGAGATTTATGTCGCTACCGACTACTGCAGAATCACAATTTCCCGCCCCGCGACCCGCCGCCTCGCCGCTGCACGCCGTGCCGGCCAAACCCCGGGTTTCGGTCATCATCGCGGCTTATAACGAGCGACTATTCATCGAAGAAATTCTGCGCCGCGTACAGGCGGAGAAATCGGTGGCCGAGATCGTCGTAGTTGACGACGGCTCGAAAGATGGCACGCGCGAATGGCTCGAAGAAATGAATCGGCAACAGCAAGCAGGCGAGCGCGAGGCTGAGATCTTGGAGGGAAGAGCGCGTCTCAAGCTTGACGGAATACGGTTTCTTTTTCAGCAGAAAAATCGCGGAAAAGGCGCGGCATTGCGCCGCGGATTCGCGGAAGCTACCGGCGACATATTGCTCGTTCAGGATGCGGATCTCGAATATGATCCGCGCGAATATTCGCGATTAATTGAGCCAATCCTCGATGGGCGTGCGGATGTGGTCTACGGCTCGAGATTCCTGGGCGGGCCGACACGCGTCCATTTCTTCTGGCATTACGTGGGAAACAAATTCCTGACTCTGCTTTCCGACATGCTTACAAACCTGAAGATTACGGACATGGAGACCTGTTACAAAGCCTTCCGGCGCGAAGTGATTCAGGCTATGGAGCTGAAATCCGATCGCTTCGGATTTGAGCCAGAAGTCACCGCGCGCGTTGCGAAAGGCCGCTGGCGCGTCTATGAAGTTCCAATCTCTTACGCTGGCCGCTCCTATGAAGAAGGGAAGAAAATCACCTGGCGCGACGGTCTCATCACGCTTTATGCAATTCTTCGCTATCGCTTTTTCGACTGATTTGGTGCTTCCGCATTCTGTTCCTCAGCTCGCTCAAATGTGAGTTAGCGTTCCAGTGACTCGGGTGCGGCGTAGCGCCCAGGCAAACACAAGAAAAGAAAGCGGCAGGAGAATAGCTGCAAAAATCAGCAGCGCGATTATCTCGACTCGAAGCTGCAGCAGGCCGGCTCGGCCGAGAAGCGCTGCCCTCATGCCATTGAGCGAGTACGTTATGGGCAGAAGACGCGCAATGAATTGCAAGTAGCCCGGCAGCACCGAGACAGGGTACATCATGCCCCCGGCAAGGGCTGATATTCCGAGCAAAATCCATTTCAATGGATTTCCGCGTTTGAAAAGCAGGAGATAACTTGCTGAAAGAATTCCGAGGCCGGAAAAGGCCAGCACGGAAGCGAGCAAGATGATGACAGCTCCAATCCAGTTCGCATCACGCAAGGAGAAGCCAAATAAGAAAACTCCCCAGGCCAGGTAAATGACGGTGCGAAGCACGGCGGTTGAGAAAGGGTACAGTAGTGAGCCGGTCAGCATGGTGGGGAGAGACGTTCGGGTGACCAGCAAAGCCTCGAGAACGCGATTCTGCAGAGCATCCTCGATCATTTTGTCAAAGGAATCCAGCGCCACCCCGAGATAATCGAAAAGCGCGAAACCGATCAGAACGAAGGCGAAATAATTTCTGCCCTCTGGAAGCGCCCGCGTTAACTGAGGGCTCTCGATGAATCGGGAGAGATAATAAAACGTGGCGACGGCGAAGAGTGCTTCGAAAATCTCGAGCACAAAAGCGCTTCGATATCCGCGCGCAATGGCTAGATCTCGAAAGAAGAGCGCAAAGAGCTTTTGCAGCGCGGATCGCATTTTTGGGTTATCCAGAGCTGCTAAACGATCGAATCGCTTCTTCGAGGTGGCTGGTCCGCGTGGCGGTACATAGGGTGCGGGGTGAATCGAATGCTTTGAGGTTGCCGTGGTGGAGCACAATTACTCGGTCAGCGAGATATTCCACTTCGCTGATGGCGTGCGATGCGAAAAGAACTGTGATTCCGCGCCTCGTGCTTTCGTTTTTCAAATAGCTCCGAAATGCGGCGGCAGATGCAGAGTCAAGACTTCGCGTTGGCTCGTCAAGCAACAGGACCTCCGGAGAGTGCAGGAGCGCGCGCGCCAGACCGAGGCGTTGCAGCATACCGGTTGAGCAAGTGCGGGTTTGCTGGTCGAGAAAAAGAGAGAGTTCAAGCAAATCGGACAGCAATTGAATTCTATCAGCAAATTCTCGACGGGGAAGGTCATTGAGAGTAGCGAAAAGTCGGAGATTCTCACGACCGGTCAGACGGCCATAGAATGCTTGTTCGCCCCCGGCCTCATAGCCAATTTTGCCGCGCGCGAACGCGGCTTTCGTCACCACGTCCATGCCGCAGATTTGCGCATGCCCGGATGTAGGATAGAGCAATGTCGCAAGCACCCGAAGAAGGGTTGACTTGCCTGCGCCGTTTGCTCCTACGAGGGCAACGGATTCACCGCGCTCGATACAAAAATTGACCTCCGTTAGAGCAGAGACCGTTTGCCTGGCGAAAGGCTGCCATAAGGCCCGCCATCCGGGCTTTGCCGGCGGGAAGTACTTCGCAAGATTCTGGGCGAGAATGGCGGGACAACCCACAGAATCTGTTTATATCCGAAACAGAGGTTTGAATTCCAGCCGGCATTTGCGCATTGAGTTGTTCCGCCTGTAAAATGTGACCTGTATGTAATGCTCGAGCGCACGTTGGTGGTTTGATGATAAACGAAATGAATGCCGAGCTTTCCAACCGAACGATAGTAGTGGCTACAAAGAATGAAGTCTCCTGCAAGTTAGGCGAAGAGGCCGCAATTCTTGGATTAAAAAACAGCGTCTACTACGGGTTGAACTCCGTGGGTGCGCGCATTTGGGAGTTGCTGCGCGAGCCTAAGAGCCTGCAAGAGGTTCAGGCCGCGATTGTGAGCGAATACGACGTGAGCGCCGATCAGGTCGAAAAGGATCTTTTTCAGTTTTTGCGCGGAATGCTGGCTGAAGGACTGATAGAGCTCAGTGGGCCAGACCATTCACCTCATGGCACCAAAATCTCTGGGTGATTCATCTTATTGGATAGCACGCTTCGTGGGAACCAGCCGCCCATTAAGGCAAATGAGGAAGAGGAACAGACCGGCGATTCTGCGATTTGCGGCGCTTTCTCGCGCCGAGCGACGCATTTTTCTGCAGGCCGCGTGCTTGCTTCCGATGATAGCCTGCGCGACGCGGGTTTTTGGATTACAAAGAGTGCAATCGTGGGCCGAACGAAGTAGTTCTCGTTTCGGTAAGAACAGACCTGAGATCGAAACGGATGCCAACACCGCCGCAAGCATGGTGCTTTCCGCGACTCGCTATGGATTGGTTCACGGCAATTGCCTTTCGCGTTCGATGACGCTGTATTACTTGCTTCGACGCCACGGTTGCGCTGCTTGTCTGCGGCTGGGCGGCCGACGGGACGGCGACTCGTTCGAAGCCCATGCCTGGGTCGAGTTCGATGGCCGTGTGTTCGACGATTCCCCTGATCTGCGCAGATTTTTCACGCCCTTTCCGGTTCAATTCAAAAACAAATCCATAGCTCCAAAATGAGCGGTGTGGTTGGAATAGCTTATTCTGACGGGACTCCCGTCCCGCGCGAGCTATTAGAACGGATGACTCGCTCGCTAAGCTTTCGCGGTCCGGATTCACAGCGGATTTGGGCCGAAGGCAATATCGGGCTGGGGCATGCCGCACAACAGATCCAGGGCGATGAAACGTGCAGCGCCGGCCCTGAAACTTTAGGAGACGGTAACTGGATTTCCGGCGATGTTCGTCTGGATGCCCGCCAGGAACTTATTTCCGAGCTTCAGGCGCGTGGGCGCGAAGCACATGTGAGCTCAAGCGACTCGCAACTGCTGCTCGCCGCATATGCCACGTGGGCTGAGCGCTGTCTCGATCATGTGTTTGGGGACTTTGCTTTTGTTCTGTGGGACTCCTCGCGAAAACAGCTTTTTTGCGCGGGCGATCAATTTGGTATCCGGCGATTGTACTTTGCGCGTTTGGGCCTCCTGCTGATCTGCAGCAACACCTTGGATTGCGTGCGCCTTCACCCCGGAGTCTCCGTGAAGTTGAACGACTCGGTTGTTGCTGATTTTCTTCTCTTTGGCATGAATCAGAACCCATCCACGACTATTTTTCAGGATATTCAACGGCTGCCTCGGGGACACTATCTGAAGTGGTCAACCCGTTCCATGGAGATCGTGGAGTACTGGCGCCCTCCGGTGGATGGCCTGATCCGCTACAAAAAAGATAGCGAGTACATCGAGCATTTCGACGATCTGCTTCGAAAAGCGATCGCGGATAGGACGAGAGGCAAGAAAGCAGGAATCCTCTTGAGCGGGGGGCTCGACTCTTCATCAGTAACGGCTTTCTGCAGCGAAGAAAGAGACAGGAAGGGCTCGCCAGAACTGCACGCATTCACAGTAACAGCCAGGGATTCAGCGGACGGGGATGGTTCAGCGGCCGAAACCGTGGCACGCGCCCTGAAGATTCCCCTGCATAAGATGTTTGCGGATGACATATCCCTATTTGAGGGCTGGGATTCGATACATTGGCCCGAGCCTGTGGACGACCCGCTGGCAGTGGGAATGGTGAGGCAGTTTGCTAAAGCTGCAAAACATGTCCCAGTGATTCTGTCCGGCGAAGGCAGCGACAACCTCATCGAGTTCGAACCGTGGCCACATCTTCGAAATTTATGGCAAGCGGGGCATGTTATGGGGGCGGCTCGCGCCGTGGCCGAGCATGTCTTGGCAAGATTCCAGGCGCCAGATGGACTGCGAGGCCCGCTGAGAAGAATTATCCCTTGGGCTCGCGGCCATCAGGATCGCAAAGGTCAGTTCCCCGGGTGGCTGAATCCGAAATTCGTCGCGGCGCTCGGGCTAAAGAAGCGATGGTCAGAAACTAATGACACCATACCGTGGAATGCTCATCCTCTTCATGCGCGCGCGTATGCTTCGCTTTTTTTTCCGGAGTGGTCGTACATGTTCGAACGCGAGGATGCAGCCTATACGAAGTCGTCGGTGGAAGTTCGTTATCCGTTCCTGGACCTGAGGATTATCAAATACCTGTTGGCCATTCCTGCCATGCCATGGTTCTTTCGGAAGTTTCTACTGCGAAAAGCGGTCCGCGGCCGGATTCCAGAGAGCATCCGTAAGCGCCCGAAGAAATCAATGCAGACGGATCCTCTGATCTGCGCGGCACAGAAAAAGGCGGACTGGTTGCGAGAAAGCAATTTTTGTCGCAAGTCAAAAGAATATGTGGAGGAGGAATTTCTCGCGGATTTGGATTGGAGACAGGGTTCGCAAGCTGTGGCGGCGAAACTTCGGCCCTGGTGCTTGGATCTTTGGCTACAGAGGCTGGGTCCTTTCGAGTGATTTTTTCAGCCCTAAATTGGCGTGTTGGAGTGAACGCGCCGCTTATTTTGAGCCTAAGTCAGTGATTTACCTGATATTTACACGCGGGTTCTACAGCTAAACACGCAGTACTGCTGGCAAGTTTCTATTGAAGGATTGAAGCCAAGTCGGTATAAACTCATCGAGGTGCCAAGGCGCCAATGGATAGAGAGTCCCCAGATCACGGCCGCAAAAAAGCATATGAGCCGCCAGTCCTGGTAACCTACGGAACAGTCTGGAGGCTTACACAGAAGGTTGGGCGAAACGGCCGGCTTGATCGCCCAAGACCCGTGGGCCTTCGGCAACACACGCACGCGTAAATAACGAGTTTCTAAAAAAGTTTCACCTTAAGACCGTGGCTGCTCACGCCAAGTTCAGCAGGACTGTTCTCGAACCCGCCGCGCTGCAATACGTGGTTTACGGCTTGAGGATCTCTTGTGATCGCCCGATTCCCGGACTCACGCCTCTCGAAAATCAAGAACCAGATATTCAGTTTCACTTTGTCTCCGAACGGCCCCTGAATCCGCAGGAAAATGAAACTGATGGTGAAGCAATATGGTATGAAAGCTATCTCAGAGACGAACACGATCAGCCTTTGCTAAAAATACGCAAAAATAAATTGAACCAGGGCTATCGCATTGAATACAGCCATGGTTTGGCGTTTGAAGTGGATTCGACAGTTTCAACGATCAATGTCAGCGGAGCAGAGCGCACCAGCAACACGGAACTTTCGTCGTTCCTTCTTGGTCCTGTCCTTGGAATTCTCCTTCGAATGAAGGGTTTGACCTGTCTGCACGCCAGTGCGGCCGTTTTTGCCGGCAGAAGTTTGGTTTTCGCGGGTGCGGAAGGCTCGGGTAAATCTACAGCAGCAGCAATATTCGCTAGGAGGGGGCACGCTGTTCTGGCGGACGACATCGCTGTTCTCGAGCGGGTAGGTGGAATATTTTCGGTTCGGTCCGGGTGCCCGGTTCTAAATCTGCTTTCTGACTCTGCGGATTGGCTGCGCGGTTCGGAAAGAACCGGAAGGACTGAAGCTGAAACCGAGAAACAGCGTATTGTGCTCGACGGAAAAACCCTCCGGTTTCAACGAGAAGGGCTGCCTCTCGGAGCAGTTTTCATCCTCGACGCCGCAACCGATCCAGCCCAGCCATTCGAGCGCCTTAGCTCGCGGGAAGCATTGGTTTGTCTTTCTGCCGAGACTTACGCTAATCGAATGCTGGATACTCAGATGCGAGCCGCTGAGTTCCAAGAGTTAGGCGCGCTGGTCGAATCAGTTCCCGTGCTCAGGATAAATACACGCGCACTGGAGTGCGGATTCGAGGCTTTCTACGATACGGTTTGCAGGTCAACCAGTAACCTTGGGTTCCAATGAACTGAACCAATTTTAGCATCCCTCGCCTAGTTGTGAAAAACAGGGCTTCTGGAGTGCTCTTGGCGAATACCTTCAAAATAGGCGCCGCCCTTCTTGTTGCATTGACGATTTCTATTTCGACGGTATACGAAGCGACCAGACTGTTCGTTGCGTGGCGCATGGGCCGGTCGCACGTGCTATCTGTGCAAATCCGCGGGGCTGGGCTCGAGGGCAATGCGGAAGCTTGGGACCGTTTGGGAAATACGTTCGCTGTCAATTTCGAGAATCCCCAGCCTGCGCGTGCAGCGGAATTTTACAAAGAGGCGGTCAGACTCGACCCTCGCTCGGCACGTTACTGGATGGACCTCGCCGCCGACTATGAAGACCAGGGAGATATTTCGTCGGCGCAAGCTGCCTACAAGCAGGCGCAAAGCGAATACCCTATTTCTGCGGATGTGGCGTGGAGGTTTGGCAATTTCCTCATAAGGAACGGCGAGGAAGCGGAGGGGCTGGAGCAGATTCATCGCGCAATAGGCACAGACCCAAAATTGGCTCCTCTGGCGATCGGACTTTTTTGGAGCTTCGAGCCAAATGTTCCTTTGCTGTTGCGGCTGTTGCCCCGCGAAAGGGGGCTGTACTTAGAGGCACTGGATTTCCTCGCAACGAGACACCAGGATGACGCGGCTCTGCAAATCTGGAACGATGTCATCCGTTTTTCAGGAGCCGAGACTCCAGGTATATCGGTTTCCTTTCCGCTCATGGACGAGCTCATCGCCTCGGGCAAGACAGCTGATGCACGCCGTGTCTGGGATGAGGCGCTTGAATTAGCGCATTGGCCTATCGCAGAACCGGCAAAGGGATCAGCAGTATGGAATGGAGGGTTCGAAGATCCAGTCGCCAATGGTGGGTTCGATTGGCGTTTCGGGCCGGCCCCGGGAGACTACATCACCGTAGATTCAGCATTGCCTCATTCTGGCAATCACTCGCTGAGAGTCGATTTCACCGGCGGTATGAATCTGGATTTTGCTGGCGTGTGGCAATTCGTTCCCGTTGAGCCCGGCACAACATACGACTTTCGATACTTCATGATGACCCGCGCGATCACCACGGAAAGTGGCATGAGATTTGAAATTCTCGATCCGGCCGCGCATCAGGTGAACCTGCAAACGTCCGCTCTGACCGGCACAAATCCGTGGACGGCCGTCAGCGTCCAATTCTCCACAGGTGACTCTACTCATTTCCTTCAGCTTCGGCTGCGGCGTTTGCCTAGCCGGCTATTTGACAACAAGCTGAGCGGAACAGTTTGGGTGGACGATGTAACGCTGACCAAAGCGGAAGCGAAGAATCCAATTCCATGAGAATTCTGCGAGTCGGGATCTGTATACTCGCGGCGTTTGCCGTGCTCGCGTTCGGAACTGTAGAAGTTTGGTCAGAGACAATCCTAGAAATCGGCGCAGCCTGGCTTCTGCTCTGGTGGATCTCCTTGATTGCAGTGCGCCGCGAAAAGGAAATCCACTGGCCAGCTATAGCGTGGCCAATTCTTGCGTTTGTAGTTCTTTCCGCTCTGCAGCTGGTCTTGGGTGGAACAGCATATTCGTTCCTGACGCGCGTGGCGTTAATGAAATTCCTCGCGTGCGCCATAGTATTTTTCCTGGCGGTTCAGTCATTCCGAACTCGCCACGATTTGCGAGGACTGGCGTGGTTCTTGATGGGTTTCGGTTTTGTTGTGGCTGTATTTGGAATCATACAGAACTACACCTCGCAGAACGTCCTGTATTGGTATCGGCCGCTTACGGGCGGAGGAACTCCATTTGGGCCGTACGTCAACCGAAACGACTTTGCCGGCTTTATCGAACTTATTGCCCCTGTGGGCATGTGTCTGCTCGTTTTCCGTGGCATCCGCCGTGAACAGCAGATCTTTGTAGGCGTATTGACATTGGTACCCATCACAGCGCTTGCTCTTACGGCATCGCGCGGCGGTATCGTTAGTTTAGTCTGCGAAATTCTTCTGATCATTCTCGTTGCGACCTTCGCGCACGCACACAGAAGGAGATTCCAGACGCTGGCCGCTTCGTTATTTTTGATTATCGCTCTTGGGGCTGGGGCCTGGCTGGGAGCCGGCAAAATCTTGGGACGCTTCCGGTCTTCGCAACTGCATGAAATTTCCGGCGATCGTAGAACAACCATGTTGGAAGGAGCTTGGCATATATTCCGTGCCCATCCCTTCGCGGGAACGGGCTTGGGAACATTAGTTTCGGTGTATCCCAGGTATGAGACTTTCTATGATGGGCTCGTCGTCAATCACGTGCACAATGATTACGTGGAGCTGCTTGCGGAAACAGGAATACTCGGTGGTATTTTCGGCTTGGTCTTCTTGATAATGCTGTTTCAAGCTGCTCGGTCGCGCCTTAGCGAGGAGCAGAGCCCATTTTCCCAGGCTATTCACGTCGCTGGGACTGTTTCGTGTTTCGGTCTTCTTGTACACGGCTTGGTGGATTTTAATTTCCATATACCCGCAAACGGGCTCTTGTTTTTACTACAAGTGTCTGTTGTCCTCTCCCCGACTTTCCGGCGGCGCAGCCCGTCTGCTCGCAGTTCAGCTTTGTACACGACTTCCACCATTGACATTCAGCGCGTCGCTAAGACATAGTTTTTGCGGGGTTATTTCTATCCATGGCTTCTACAGTCCGGAAGGCACTGGACTGCGCTCGGGTTCGGTCTATCTGGTTGATGCTCTTGGTGCTCACGTTCTTGGTCTGTCAGTCAGCGTTCAGCCAGGATAAACCTCAAACCCCGCAGCAAACGAATGCGCGAATCGCGGAGCTCGCTTCCAGCGCCAGCTCTCGCAATCCGACGGGCGAGATACCCATTGGCTCAGGCGATTTGCTGCACATAGACGTCTTCCAAGTTCCTGACTTAACGCGAGACGTCCGCGTGAGCGAAACCGGTCTGATTTCATTGCCTCTTCTCCCAGATAGAATTCCCGTCGCTGGATGCACTCCCTATCAGGTCGAAGGAACGTTGGAAAAACTCCTGCAATCGAACGGGCTTATCATGCGCCCGCAAGTCTCAGTTATGGTCAAAGAACAGAACAGCGACCCCATTTCGGTGGCGGGAGCAGTAATGCACCCAGTCGTGTATCACGAATTCCGTCCGACAACCCTGATTGAAGTGCTGGCCTCTGCAGGTGGCGTTGCCAATGATGCAGGAGACAAGATTCTAATCACCCGTTCTGAGGCGCGCGGAACAGAGTGCGGGCAGCCTGATCCGCCTGCAGACCCAGCGGCGGACTCGCAGACAATGAAAATCAACATTTTTGATCTTCTGGACAAAGGAGATCCGGCCTTCAACGTTCCCGTGTACCGCGGGGATGTCATAACTGTGCCCAGAGCAGGCATTATTTATGTAGCTGGCGCGGTGGCGCAGCCTGGCGGTTACACTCTTAACGATCCAGGCTCGACGTTCAATGCTATGAAAATCATAGCTTTGGCCCACGGCCTGATCGGTTCCGCCAAGCCCAATAAAGCCGTGATTCTGCGCAAGGACGTGAACACCGGCCAAACGAAAGAGATCAAGATTAGACTGAAGCGAATCATGGACCGCAAGGATCCCGACGTGAGGCTCTACGCGGGGGACATTTTGTACGTTCCGGACAGCACCACGAAGCGAGTTCTTGGCAGAGCCGGTGCAGCTGCCATAGGCATTGGCACGGGACTCGCCATTTACAGAATCCCATAGGGGAATCGAAACACGCCATGGATGAGGCGCCTAAACTGATTCCGGTCGACCGCAAGAGGGAATCACTAGCGGTAGTGTATTCTCCCGCTGCTCCTCCGAATTGGGTGCCCCAGAAAGAAATCAATCTGCTGGATTACTTGCTGGTGCTTCGAAAGCACCAATGGATGATTCTCAGCTTTTTGCTCACCGTGGTTACCATTGTGACGATTGCGACGTTCAAGATGAAGCCCATATACGTTGCGTCGGCTCGTGTCGAGGTTGATCGCGAAAACAACAACCCATTGCCTTTCCAAGGAACCGATTACGATGAATACGTCGACATGGATAATTACATTCAAACGCAGGCCCAGATTCTCTCCAGTGAGACGCTGGCGATGGATACGATACGCTCATTGGATTTGCCGCGGTATTCGGAATTTGGGGGAGATCCGAAAGCCCTTGTAAACGCCGGGGCCAATCAGAAAACGCCCCCTATCTTGGGCGATTTCCTCGGCCGCTTAACTGTGACGCGCGTTCCGAATAGCCGCCTAGTTGAAGTCCAATTCGCAGCCGAGGATCCTCAGCTTGCGGCGAAAGTCGTAAACGCTCACCTTCAGAACTATATCGAACGGAACTTTAAGAGCCGCTATGACGCAACCATGCAGGCTTCGAATTTCCTTTCCTCGGAGTTGGAAGAATTGCGCATGAAAATGGAAAAATCGGACGCCGCAGAGGTGACTTACGAACGGGATAATCAGATCTGGATGGTGGATGCGAATCAGAATACGACGACACAGAAGCTCGCTGCTCTTAGCACCGCTCTCACGCAAACCCAGACACAACTGGCAGAAAAAGAAGCCCTTTATGACCTGGCCCACTCGGAAGGCGCTGCGGACCTCCCCATCGTGATCGACAGTCCAGAAGTTCAGGATTTGATGAAGCGGAAGACCGACACGGACGAGCAGTACACCGATGCTCTAAGCCAGTTTGGCCCAAATTGGCCGAGAGTCCAACTGCTCAAGGGTCAGGAAGCAACTATCGATTTGCAGTTAAAAGCAGCCAAAGACCGCGCAATCCAGAAGATCGATAATGAATACCATGAGGTCGAGGCCAATGAGCGCCTCCTTGAACGCGATCTGAATCGACAAGAGCTGCTGGCCGATAACATGGCTCAGAAGCTAGTTCAATACAACATGCTGAAGCACGATGCCGAGACGAATAAGCAGCTTTATGACGGCCTGCTCGAGAAATTGAAGGAGGCGGGAATCTCTGCGGGGTTGCGTTCCAGCAATATCCGAATTGTCGATCCGGCGCTGGTTCCTTCTTTTCCCTCTCGTCCGCAGAAGAGCCGCAATATCCTCTTGGCATTTCTTGTCGGGCTTGTCGGAGGCGTGGGTCTGGCGTATTTGCGCGAATATCTCGATAACACAATTAAATCTCCTGATGATGTGCAGAATCTGGCGGGCTTGCCGTGCCTGGCCGTAGTACCGGCCTTCGCCGGACGAAATGGCCGCACGCTGGCGCGGCTTTCCAAGCAAACCGGAGCCGTGAATGGCGATTCACGCGTCGAGCTTGTGTCTTTGAATCAACCGAAGTCGCTCGTCTCGGAAGCTTTTCGCGCCCTTCGAACGTCCCTCCTGCTTTCACAAGCTGACCATGCTCCGCAGGTGATTCTGGTTACAAGCGCTCTTCCGCGAGAAGGCAAGACCACCTCTGCGGCGAACCTGGCAATCACTCTGGCTCAATTGGGCGATCGAACGATACTCGTTGACTCCGATCTGCGAAAGCCCGGAGTGCGCCGTGCCCTGAATCTGCCTAACGGCCATGCTCATGACGTCGGCTTGAGTTCTTATCTTGCGGGCGTGATCACTTTGCGCGACATCATTGTGTCGCATCCTAATGTCCCCAATCTGGATGCAATCGCGACAGGTCCTATCCCTCCGAATCCTGCAGACCTCCTCTCGTCGCACCGGATGGCTGAAGCCATCGAGGATTTGCGACAACAGTACAAGTTTATCGTAATTGATTCGCCGCCCATTATGGCCGCGACAGACGCAGTAATTGTCTCGGCACTGTCCGATGGCGTGTTGCTCGTGGTCTGGAGCAATGAAACGCCTAAGCAGGCCTTCTCGCGGACGCGTGAGCTGCTATCGGCGGTGAAGGGACGCTTACTTGGCGTGGTGTTGAATGCTGTGGACTCCGGAGCGCCCGATTATTACTACTCCTACCGTTATTATCCATACTCCTACGGATATGGCGAGGAGGAGGAGCGCAGCGAGAACACTCGCGATTCCGCACAGATTTCCTAGCCCGAAGAGAGGAGCAGTTCATGCGAGCATTAATCACAGGCGGAGCGGGCTTCATCGGTTCGCATCTGGCGGAGGCATTACTCGCCCGAGGCGACGATGTGTTTATCCTTGATGACCTCTCGACGGGTAGCGTCGAGAACGTGCGCCATCTTAAAGGCTCAGCGAGATTCCACTACGTATTCGATTCTCTGCAAAATCGCCATCTTCTAGCAGAAATGGTGGATGAGTCGGATGCTGTCTTCCATCTGGCCGCGGCAGTCGGAGTCCGCTTGATCGTGGAAAGTCCCGTGAGGACCATAGAAACGAATGTGAATGGAACGCAAATGGTGCTGGATGCCGCAAGCAAAAAGAAAAAATTGGTTTTCACCGCGTCCACCTCTGAAGTCTACGGCAAGAGCACAAAGGTGCCATTTTGCGAGGATTCCGATTTAGTGCTTGGACCAACGACGAAGGGCCGCTGGAGTTATGCCGCGTCCAAAGCGCTGGATGAATTCCTCGGGCTGTCCTATTGGAAAGAGAAAAAGCTGCCCGTCATTGTGGCGCGTTTTTTCAATACCGTCGGCCCTCGTCAGACAGGACGTTACGGCATGGTACTGCCGAACTTCGTCGCGCAAGCGCTTGCCGGTGCGCCGATCACAATTTTCGGCAGCGGGCAGCAATCGCGCTGCTTCTGCGATGTAAAGGATGCGGTTGAAGCGATAATTCGCTTGGTGGACAGCGGAAAAGCAGTTGGAGAAGTCGTGAACATTGGCAGCAAGCAAGAAGTCACGATCGACAGCCTGGCTGAGCTGGTGAAGGAACGAACTGCGAGCATGTCGCCTCTTGTCCATATTCCGTACGATCAGGCTTATGAGCCGGGATTTGAAGATATGTTGCGTCGCGTTCCTTCGCTGCAGAAGCTCGAGACGATCACCGGCTTCTCGCCGAAGATTTCTCTGGCTACGATTATTGATCGAGTTATCGCCTACTTCCGCGAGCGTGCGGGTAATGTGAAGCCGGAACGCGCGGCTGTGCTATCGGAGAGCATACCAACCGGAGAGATTGCCGGAGCTGCCATACCATAGAAGCTCGCCTTGGATTAAATTAGTGGCGGATGCATGGAGAGTATTTCTTCCACATTGACCTCTGAACCCTTTGTCTATTCCGGGACTGAGCTGGAAGCCATGGCCCAAGCGCGCAACTACTGCCAATGGATCCTCCGCTATTTTGCTCCATATTTGGGCAAGAATATCATCGAGATCGGCGCTGGATCGGGGACTTTTTCTCAACTCCTGCTCGATCGCGGGGAGACTAGGCGTCTTGTGCTATTTGAAGCCGCAGAGAACCTTCTCCCTCTTTTGCGCCGTCGCTTCACCGATCCTCGCGTGCAACTATATTGCGGATCTTTCGATCCGTCAGTGCTTACACAAGATTCGGACTCGATTGTGTTGGTAAACGTGCTCGAACACATACGAGACGACGATCTGCTCCTATCGCAGATTCACGCCTCGTTGAGGAAAGGCGGGAGTCTGTTGCTCTTCGTGCCCGCATGCCAGTGGAATTACGGCTCCTTGGACGAAGCTTTTGATCATTATCGGCGTTATAGCGGTGTCGAACTCGAGAGAAAGATCCAGAATGCCGGATTCCGAATAGAGCAACGGCGCTACATCAACTTCATGGGCATTGCTTCCTGGTTTTTAGCAGGAAAAGTCTTGCGACAGAAGACCATCAAAGCATCGCAAGTGCGGTGGTATGACAGCTGGATTATTCCATGGAGTTTCAAACTCGAACAGTTTTGCAGACCGCCCATCGGGCAAAGCTTGCTGGCAGTGGCAATAAAATGATCTCTCTCGTTTGGTGGCGAAAGCTGGGCCGTTACGAACGGATCCTCATTATTCTGTTTCTGCTCTCGCTGCCGCTTGTCAATCCGTGGGTGCGTGGCGATGGAGTTGGATACTACGCCTATGCGCGCGCTCTTACACTGGACCATAACCTCCAGTTCGAAAAAGACTGGCTGCATGCGAATCCATCCTTTCGCAGTAGTCGTGTAGATCCGGACGGGCGCATTCATGCCGACCAGTACACTGTAACGGGACATCTGGACAATCATTTCACTATCGGCCCCGCCCTGATCTGGATTCCTTTTCTTGCCATAGCTCATGGAACAGTGCTCACAGCCAATCACTTTGGCTCCCACCTTGCGGCAGATGGCTATTCCTGGCCGTACCTCGATACCATGGCGATAGTGACTGCCTTATGCGGATTCGCCGGCCTGCTAATTTCTTTCCAGCTTGCTCGAAAATATTTTCCGGAGCGGTGGGCTTTCCTTGCTGTATTGGGGATTTGGCTTGCGAGTTCCCTCCCGGTATACATGTATTTCAATCCTTCGTGGTCGCACGCGCAATCCGCGTTCGCTGTCGCGCTGTTTCTCTGGTATTGGGATCGCACTCGAACTGTTCGAACCTGGCGGCAATGGTGTTTACTGGGGCTGATGGGTGGGTTGATGATGGATATGTACTACATCAACGTAATATTCCTTTTACTGCCGGCCTTCGATATTGCGAAAAAATTGTCTCTGGCTATGCGCCAGACGTCCTCCTTCCTTAATCACATGAAAAAACCAGCTTGCGGATCTGGCCTGTTTACTGTTGCGCTGCTGATTGCGTTTTCCCCAACGCTCGTTACCAGAGACCTCATTTATGGCAGTTTCTTTGCCACTGGATATGATCCAAATCTTTGGCATCCACTAAATCCCTCTTGGGGGCGCGTGCTCTTCTCGTCAGACCATGGGCTTTTCAGTTGGACTCCGATCCTCTTCGCATCGCTAATCGGACTGATATTCTTGTGGCTTCGAGACAGATTTCTAGCAGCGACTATCTCCGTTGCGGTTGCCGGCTTTTATTTTTCAATTGCCGCTTACGTGAATTGGGACGGAATCTCGTCTTACGGAAATAGGTTTTTCGTTTCGCTGACTCCGGTTTTCGTTCTCGGCCTTGCATCACTGCTATCAGCTCAGGAAAAGCTGTGGCGGAATCGGAATTCGGCTATTGCCGTCGCGAGCGCGGTCCTTGTTCTATTTGCGGTTTGGAACTTCGGCATGATGTTTCAGTGGGGCATGCACCTGATACCAGAGCGCGGATCGGTATCCTGGAGCGAAGTGATTTCTAACCAGGTGCGCATTGTCCCATCGAAAATAGCTGGCTCACTCGAGCAATACTTTACGGGAAGGCATGGATTAATGCAGAGGATTGAGCGAGAGGATTTGCGCCAGTTAGGCGAGATTAATGATTCGACCGCACAGCCCGCGAGAGCGAAGGAATGAATCGGCCAACTCCACAGAACGGAACTCGTCCTATTCGCGACGCGATTGTGATGTCGGGCTGGAGCTGGCGCAACTACAATGTTCCGGAACGCGTCGCGCTTGCTCTGTCATATCTCGGAGCAAAGGTTCTTTATTGTGAGAATCCGTCTTCTTGTTTACGGAAGGTGGCGACCGAGGTTACGGAAGTTTTCCCTGGAATTTTCCGGCTCCAACCTCGTTTCTTGGGGCACAGGTTGAATAGGATTCATTTGGGCCTCGATTACGTTCAGGCTCGGATGCTTTCCACCCAGGTGCAAAAATGCGCAGCCAGCGTTGGCCTCAGAAGTCCTCTGTTCATTTACCCTCACGGAGAGTTTTTTGTGCCGCTCTGCCGTGAATTCAAGAAAAGAGGGTTCCCCCTGGTGCACTGTTGCTTTGACTATCCTGAGCGCGGGCAAGAACGGCATATCGAGTTGTCGGATTTTACCTTAACCCTCTCAAAGAGCATTTTTCATCCACTCCGGGCAAAGTACGGTCCGAAAATCGCCATAGTTCCGCAGGTGCGCTGGATCGAGGGCGACGAATCGGAAGAAGCATGCGTGTTGCCCGCCGAACTTGCGGTTATACCAAGACCAAGGCTCGGATACATCGGCCTCGTATCCAACAGGCTGAACCTCGGGATTCTGCACCAACTCCTGCTCTCCCGCCCCGAATGGCACTTTGTGCATTTTGGAGATTCCAAATGCCTGCCGCTTGCAAACGTTCACACAATTGCTTGGAGAGATCCCGGCAACTTGGATCGTCTCATAGCAAACCTCGACATTGGATTCATGCCATACAACTGTTCTAACAATAAGGATTTTCATTGCATGCCGCTTAAGGTTTTCGACTATTTCAACGCCGGCGTTCCGGTGGTGTCAACGCCGATCGTCAATTTATGGGAGTACTCCGACACAATCTACTTTGGCGACACCGCGGAGGAGTTAATCACTGCGGTCGAGTCGGCGCTTGATGAGCCTGCAGACAGTCCGCGCAGGTCCCTCAGAAGGAACATTGCCAAGCGCCAATCAATTTCAGCATTGGCTGAATCGCTTTCACGAATCCTGTTTTCAGAACGATCGGCCCGTTTCGGCGCCTCCAAAGAAGCAGTGCATTTTGAATCTGTAGGCCTGCGCGATGAATGAAAGCAAAATGCGGGTGTTGCTGCTGTGCTCCCATCCCACACAGTACGGGTCCCCGATGTGGCGGCGTTTCTCGAAGCATCCCAATCTGGATGTGCTGGTTGCCTACTGCGGTCTGAAGAGTGTTCAGGGTTATGTGGACCCTGGTTTTGGGGTGGAAGTGGCGTGGGATGTTCCACTGCTCGACGATTACGCTTGGGTCGAAGTCAAGAATATCTCGCCGTTTCACAACAGATTCGGATTTTTCAGGCTTATCAATCCAGGAATCTGGAGGCTGATCCGAAAAAAACGGTTTGATGCGATAGCGATCTTCACCGGGTACATGTGCGTGACTTTTTGGATTGCTCTGGCCGCGGCAAAGCTTTCCCGTATTCCGGTAATGTATGGCGCCGATGCGACCACTCTCTTTTCGATTGACGGACGAAACTGGAAAATGCGAGTGAAACAATGGCTTTGGCCGCGCCTCTTTCGTATGGCTGACGTGGTGCTCGCTCCTTCTAGCGGCACGGTGGCGCTGATGCGTTCACTGAATATACGCGATGAAAGAATCCATTTGACGCCATACGTCGTCGACAATGATTGGTGGATCGAGAAGGCGAAGAATGTGGATCGCCGGGCAGTTCGACGCAAATGGAACGTGCCGGAGAACGCCAGCGTGGTCCTCTTCTGCGCCAAGCTGCAGCCCTGGAAACGTCCGGATGATCTGCTCCGCGCGTTTCATCGCGCTGGAATTCCGAACGCTTATCTTGTGTTCGCAGGCGAAGGCCCGTTGAGAAAGGAATTGGAGCGCGAAGCGGAGCAACTGGGAATCGCTGAGAACGTTCGCTTTCTCGGATTCGTGAATCAATCCGCGTTGCCGGCTGTCTATTTGGCCTCGGATGTGATGGTCCTACCTTCGGGATATGAGCCTTTTGGCCTGGTCGTGAATGAAGCGATGCTGTGCGGTTGCGGCGTGATTGTAAGCGATCGCGTCGGCGCTCGATTTGATCTCATTAGACATGGAGAGACCGGAAGTGTCTACCCATGTGGAGACATCCGCAGACTAGCCCAATGCTTGCAACAGGTACTAGGTGAGCCTTCCGCGCTTCAGACCCAAAGACAGGCTGCTCGAGAGCGTATTGCCGGATGGTCTCCGGAGGTCTATGTCCAGAAATTTGTCCATGCGGCCTCGCAAGCTCAAGTCTCACACGATGCAGCCCTTCGGAAACGGACCCAGCAGGCCTGACGTTAATGCTCTACCGGAATCCGCGCTAGGAGACGCTAAACAATTTCATGTTCGAATGTAGGTACCTCAATCCATGATACCTGGCGGCGCAAAGCGTAATCTGACTCAACGTGCGTCCGTTCATCTGGACATGGCGCGTGGGCTCGCCGCCCTCGCGGTATTAATGAACCACGTGAGGGGACTCTTCTTCATTCCCTACCACGATGTCTCTCACCATTCGATTATTCTGGATGCATTTTATGGGGCCACCACGCTTGGGCATCAGGCAGTGATGGTCTTTTTTGTGCTAAGCGGATTCTTGATTGTCAGCAGCATCGTGCAGTCGTTCGAGGGTGGCCGATGGTCCTGGACGAAGTACCTCGTGAACCGGATTGTACGGCTGAATCTTGTTCTGATTCCTGCACTGATCTTATGTTGGGTGATGGACCATACCGGAATGGCTCTGCCGTCCACAGCCGCGCTTTACTATCGTCCGGTGCAGAATCTGTTTACACCGAGCGTAGCCCATTTGGAAACAGCTCCTAATTTCTTCGGCAGTTTGTTCTATGTCCAAGGCATTCTCGTTCGGCCGTTCGGATCAGATGGCCCGTTGTGGAGCTTGAGCTATGAATTCTGGTATTACATCCTATTCCCAGTAGTCCTTTGCGCTTTGGCGAGCAGATTTCGAGGGCGCATCAGAGCTCTTTATTGTGTGGCAGCTATCCTAATTCTTTTATTTGTAGGTCGTGCCATCGCGCTCTACTTTTTGATTTGGTTGTTGGGAGGCATGCTCGCGATTTCATTGCGATTTCGCGTAGCTCGCGCTCGTTTCGCTTGGGCGAACGCAATGGGGGTGGCGCCCCTGGTTCTTGTCCTTGGGTTTAGCGTCTCTCGTCCGCTGAACTTCCCCTTCTTCACAGACGCCATCGTCGCCCTTGGGTTCGCATCCTGGGTTTACGTGATTGTAGGAGCGCCCGAGCGACATATATCGCCGGCTTATGCGAAAACGGCGCGCTTGTTGGCAAGCTTCTCGTATACGCTGTATTTAACCCATTTCCCGATAGTGTTTTTCCTGCGAGCGCGGATGCACAGTGCAGTCTGGCAGCCCACCTTCACCCACTTTGTTTACGCCGCACTCATTTGCGCGCTAGCAGTCTTGATTGCGTACGGATTTGCCCAAATGACGGAAGCAAGGACCGAATTGGTACGGAAACGCGTGATGGGGCTGTTTCAATGAAGGTCATAACCTTAACGCAGCGAGAAAAGCAGTGGCTCATCAGCGCTATGGTTTGGCTGATGGGCTTATGGATTGCCTGGACAGTCGGCCATTGGGTCGCGGACGATCAGATGAATTTCGTGATTTTCGCTGGCGTGGGCGTCGTCCTCGTTTCTATCGCGCTGATGATTCTTCGCAATTGGCGCCGAGGCTTCTACTTTTTTGTGGTCTGGCTTTTGTTCGAAGACCTTATTCGAAAATACCTCGGCAACAACATGGCCATCTTTTTCGCGAAAGACGTCTTGGTTGGTCTTTGCTACATTTCTCTCCTGCTCGCGATTCGGCGCAAGGAAGTAAAAGTACTCCGTCCGCCCTTCCTGTTGGTTTTTATGCTCTTTTTCTGGCTTGCAGTTCTCCAAGTCTTTAATCCGTATTCTCCTAGCCCGCTCTATGGGCTCCTCGGGCTGAAAGTTGACTTCTTCTATGTGCCGCTCATGTTTGTTTCTTATGCGTTAATCCGTGATGAGCGCGACCTGCACCGTTTTCTCTTAGTTTTCATACTTCTTGCTCTCGCTATTTCAGGTCTCGGTATCTTGCAGGCTATGATTGGGCCGACCTTTCTCAATCCCGCAACCCTTCAGCGCGATATCCGGGAACTTGGTTCGTTACAAAAAGTGACGCCGCTCACTGATCAGGCATTTTTTCTGCCCTGTGGCGTCTTCGTAAGTTCAGGCAGGTTTGCGCTGTACTTAATTCTAGCGGTCATAATAGGAATGGGAACGGCGGCTTATTTTGTTCTGTCCTCTTTAAGAGGACGAACGCTCACCTATATCGGGATTGGGGCAATAGCTGTGGCCGTTATGCTAAGCGGGTCCCGCAGCGCGTTTCTCTTTTCTCTGATCAGCGTCCTGGTGCTCTGCGCGGCGTTACTCTGGGGGGCGCCTTGGCGGTGGGGCCGCGGCCGCCGCTTAGTCAAGGCGATCCGTCGAAGCCTGATTTTCGCAAGCCTTGGACTCGCTGCTTTCATTCTGCTTTTCCCGGCGGCTGCTGGGTCGCGATTGAACTTCTATTCTCAAACTCTACTGCCATCCAGTTCGGCGTATGAGCTGGGAGACCGCTCGTGGACTTATCCCATGGAGGAGTTGGGCAAAGCGCTTTCAGCGCCTCATTCGATCGTTGGGAATGGGACCGGTACAGCGACACTTGGACTTCAGTATGTTAGCGAGCTGCTTAAGAGGCCGGCTCCGAATGTTGCGGTAGAAGAAGGCATGGGGCAGCTGATTGCAGAAATGGGAGTCTTGGCACCGATCTTGTGGATTTTGTTAGGCGTGGCTGTTCTGCGCGCCTGCTGGAGTGTGGCCCGCAGCCTCAAAGAAACCCGTTTCTTTCCTATCGGGGTTGCTATTGTCTGGTACGTCTTTCTGCTGCTGTTCGCTCTTACCTACCTGAGTATCGATGCCTATCAGAATTACGTTAACAACGCGTTTTGCTGGCTGTTGATTGGCATTCTTTACCGCCTGCCGGATTTAGTTCAACAGGATGATGTTGCGGCAATTGCTGCTGCTGAGGCACCAAACTCATGACAGATGAATCTAGGCCTCGGATCGCCGTAATTTCTCCGTTTTTAGACAAGCGCCATGGCACGGAGCTATGCGTTGCCGAGCAGATCGAAAGGTTGGGCGATGCATTCGATTTCCACGTCTACAGCACGCGAATTTCCGACATGGATACGCGGAAGTTCATTTGGCACAAAATCCCCGATATACCGGGCCCGCATCTGGTGAAGTACGTTTGGTTTTTCTGGGCAAATCATGTCAGGCGTTGGTTCGAAAACTTTATCGGCTCCAGCAATCCGGTGCTCACTTACTCACCTGGCATAAACTGTTTCGATGCAGATGTGATTAGCGTTCATATCGTCTTCGCGGAATTCCGCAGACTCGTACGGAGGAATCTTACCTTTCGAGCAAATCCCGTCCGTTCTTGGGTTCGCTTGATTCATCGCAGGGCGTTCTACAAGCTCATCATCTGGCTGGAAAATCGCATATACAAGCGCCGTTTGCCTCTAATTGCCGTGTCCGGCAAGGTGAAGGCAGCTTTATCTCGCCACTACCAAGTCAAGGACGCGGTTGTGATTCCGAATGGAATTTCTTTGAGCAGATTCAATCAAGAAGCAAGAAAAGGGTTGCGGATTGCGGCACGCGAGATGCTGGGATTTTCCTCATCCGATTTCGTGCTTCTGCTGATCGGCAATGACTGGAGAAAAAAAGGATTGCTTTGCCTTTTGCAGGCGCTCGCATTATCCAAAACGGAGCAATTGAAACTTGTCGTCGCTGGACGCGACGAAGTTTCTCATTTTCAAGCTTCGGTTGACCGGCATGGCCTCGATTCCAGAGTTCACTTTCTGCCTGAGCGAGCAGACCCTGAATTCTACTATGCTGCAGCCGATGCTTACGTCGGGCCGTCGCTCGAAGACGCCTTTGCAATTCCACCGCTGGAGGCAATGGGCTGTGGCCTTCCCACGATTGTGAGTAGCCGGGCCGGCGTAAGTGAAATCGTGACGCATGGCTTCGATGGGCTGGTATTAAATGACCCTGAAGACCCATCTGAACTGGCGAGTCTCATTGCACGCATTTACGATGGTCAAGCTTACGGTGAGCAGCTGGGCAGAAATGCGGCCAAAACAGCCAGCCAATTCACGTGGGAGCGCAATGCAGAGCAACTCCGAAGAGTTTTTCACCAACTTCTGGCTAGAACGCAGGCCCGGTCCGTGGCAGCGCCCCGAACTGTGTAAGATTGGCGAGCCAGATTGTCTCAAACGGACCGGCGGAAAGCACGAATAGTTGCTGAAAAATCATGATTGTCGCTCTTTTCTCGGGTCTGGGAGATGTTGGCGGAGTGCAGATGGCAGGCAGACAAACTGCTGCTGCGCTGACGAGAATAGGCGCGGAACGTGATTGGCCTTGTGTTTTTTTAAGCCTGAATGATGAGCGTGGCGAGCATTCCCTGTGCACGGCGGATACGCGCTTCTGCTTCCGCGGCTTTCATCGCCGAAAAGTGCAATTCGTGATCGAATCTATGAATGTTGCACGGCGGAAACCTAAGCTGATTTTTGCAGCGCACCCTAATCTGGCTCCAACCGCACTCGCGATGAAAGCCATCGCTGGAAATGCTCCAACGATTGTGGGCGCGCATGGAATTGAGGTCTGGCAACCACTGTCTTTAATCCGGCGCACCGCATTCCGCCGCGCGGATCTGATTACCGTGCCCAGCACCTACACTCTTGAGAAAGCTTTGCAAGCCCAAGGGGTACCGGCAAGCAAAATGCGCAAGATACCGTGGCCTCTGGACAGCGAGTTTTTGGCTCTCTCAAAATCTGCATCCACGTTATCCACGCCCTCGGGTCTTCCTCAAGGGAAGATCGTGCTTTCCGTCGGGCGCTGGTCCTCCGTAGAAAGGTACAAAGGAGCTGATATCCTGATTCGCTCAGTGGCGCAGCTTTCAGGTGCTTTCCCTGAGCTCCAACTCGTCCTGGTAGGGATCGGCGATGACATCGGCAGGCTAAGGAAAGAAGCCCAAGATTCGGGCGTAGCCCAGCGGATCCATTTCTTTTCTTCTACTTCGCGCAAGGAGCTTGCTGCCTTCTACTCTGCCGCGGATATCTTCGCATTGCCAAGCACGGGCGAAGGCTTCGGATTAGTTTACCTTGAGGCGATGGCCTTCGGCAAAGCGATCCTGGCAGCAAACGCTGGGGGAATTCCCGACGTGGTGCAGCACGAGCGTGAAGGCCTGCTTGTCGAGCCGAGCGTCGAAACAGTATCTGATTCATTGCGTTGGCTGCTCTCCGATCCCGCTTTGTGCAGAGAATTGGGGATGCGAGGCCGCGAACGTGTTCGAACAGAATTTTCATTTTCCCATTTCCAGGAGCAGTTTACCGGTGCAATCGATCTGCTGCTTGCGCAGAAATCGCACCGCCCTAAACCGGCCACAAGATGAACATTCTCATGGTCGCTGAATCATATTATCCATTCCTCGACAAGGGCGGGCCTGCGGTGAAAATCCGCGCCATTGCATTGGGGTTGGGGAGACGCGGTCATAACGTGACCGTCCTGACTTCGGATTGGGGATTCCATCCGTCTATGGTGCCGCCCGCAATCTCGGTGGAAAAAAGCCGCTTCGGCTGGCGCATGTTGGAATCCGGCGTAGAAGCCCTATTTTTGCCTAGTATTGCGAACTATCGCACGGCATCTGTGAATCCGCGCGTCTTGAACTTCGCGCGTCAAATTCGAGAGTACGATGTAGTGCATATATATGGTCTCTACGATCTTCTTGGCCCCGCGGTGACTTTCTTTTGCCGGCCGAATCATATTCCGTACGTGGTGGAGCCCATGGGCATGTCCCGGCCAATTATCCGTAATATCGCTCTGAAAAATATCTATCACCGGGTTCTTGGGAACCGCCTTATGTCATCAGCTCGATTCCTGATTGCAACTTCAGAGCAGGAAAAACAAGAGATGGTGGGAGAAGGTGCCGATCCGCAACGGGTGCTCGTTCGCCGGAATGGCGTTGACGCTCCCTCCGTGATGCCTGCGCGACGCGCATTTCGCAAACAGCTCGGCATACCATTGGATGCGCGTGTCGTACTTTATCTCGGCAGGCTGGAAGCGAAGAAAAGCCCTGAGTTGCTGGTCAGTGCTTTCGCAAGATGGCGCCGAGAATCGGAAACAAACGTCCAAACTTTTTTAGTGGTAGCTGGCCCTGAGCACGAGCGTGGTTACATTGATCGCCTGACCTCCCTGGCATCATCTTTGGGCATACTTCAGCAAATCAAACTAACAGGTCCGCTCTACGATGATTCCAAATGGAGCGCTTACCGCGATGCTGACGTTTTCGTTCTGCCCTCCCAAAATGAAAACTTCGGCAATTCGGCAGCAGAAGCGATCGCCTGTGGTACTCCTGTGATTGTGACGGACCGTTGCGGAATCGCTCCCTACATTGCCGGGAAAACAGGCTTGGTTGTAGCCCATGATGAAGATGCTATCACCCGGGGGCTCGAAGAGATCTTCGACCGACCCGAACTCGCTGCCCGATTTCGTTCAGCCTGCCCTACGATAGCGCGAGAGCTTTCCTGGGAGGAGCCTGTTTGCCAAATGGTTCGCATCTATGAACAAGTGTTGAGTGGTGCGGCTATAGCGCAATCGTTTCAGGAATTGCAGCCCATTAGTAAGAAGGACCGGAGCTGAATTTTCGATGTGCGGAATTTGCGGAATCATCGGAAAGGAAGAGCAAGCCATGGCTGCTGAACGCGTTCGCGCCATGATGCACGCCATGGTGCATCGCGGCCCAGATGGCCAGGGATTTCTCGCCGCTCCCGGCGTTTCGATTGGCATGCGCCGGCTCAGTATCATTGATCTTCCCGGAGGGCAGCAACCTATTTGGAACGAGGACCGCACACTGGCTCTTATTTTCAACGGTGAAATTTATAATTTTCGCGAACTCCGCTCATTATTAGAACGACATGGCCATATCTTTTCCACGCAATCCGATACCGAAGTGATTCTGCACTCATATGAAATGTGGGGCTCTGAATGTGTGCGTCATCTTCGAGGTATGTTTGCATTCGCGCTAGTGGAATTTTCCCCTAGCAACGAAAAATGTGCCAATCGCGTGTTCCTGGCGCGCGACCGTCTGGGCATCAAGCCGCTTTACTACGCACTCGCGGAAGGGAATTTCCTTTTCTCCTCCGAAGTTCGCTCTCTTCTGGCCAGCGGCAGCATTCCTCGCAGGCTCAATGCCCAAGCCGTATCCGGTTATCTGCTTTTTGGCTGCGCATGCGAACCAGTGTCCTTAATTGAGGGAATCCGTTCAGTTCCGCCTGGGCACTGCGGCTATGTCTCGGCCGATGAGCCGTTGTCTTTCTCGCCAGAACCGTATTGGAGTGCGTCTGATGCGATTAGGCCTGTCCATTCCAGGCTTTCTCCCGCAGAGCAGGTGCGTGCGGATTTGGAAGACTCAGTCCGCTGCCATTTAATAGCCGATGTTCCGGTGGGAGTATTTTTGAGTAGCGGCCTTGATTCAACTGTGCTTGCAGCGGTCGCAGCCAGGCAGAACACCAGCATCAAAACGTTTACGCTCGCATTTACAGAACAGGATTTCAGCGAAGCTGCGCTAGCGCGTGCTACAGCCGGCCGGCTCGGAACAGAACATTCGGAATTGCTCCTGACCGGTGAAGATATGCTTTCGCGGTTGGATGAAGCCATGCGCGGCTTTGACCAGCCAAGCGCGGACGGCATAAACACCTACTTTATTGCGTGGGCCGCTCGGCAAGCGGGCTTGAAGGTGGCGCTTTCCGGCCTTGGCAGCGATGAACTGTTTGGCGGATATTCAACCTTTCAGTTCACGAGGCATCTCTCATATCTATTGCGCGCCGCAAGGCTTTTGCCCCGGTCGATACGCAGAAAAGCTGCTGCAGCGGCTCTGTTGCTTAACGATGGCAACAGACAATCGGATCCAGCGAGAAAAGCGGCATCTGCTTTCCTTCAGCCTGATGACGCCCCGCATCCCTATTTCTTTAACCGCATGCTCCTTACTCGCGAAGCAGTCGCTGCTCTCCGTGGTTCTTCTGAATCTTGGAAGGAATCTGGTTGGTGGCAATGGTTTGCGAGTGTTTCCCAGGAAGCCCGCCAGCTCGATTCATTCACGGCCGTTTCCTGGCTGGAAACCCGCTCATACCTCGTAAATATGCTTTTGCGCGACACGGACACTATGAGCATGCGCAATTCGTTCGAAGTGCGAGTGCCTTTTCTGGATGATCCCCTCTTGCGCACTGTCCTTTCCTGCCCGGAACGAAACAAGAAGCAAAAAGGCGTCCGCAAGGCTCTGCTCGCGAAAGCAGTTCGCGACCTGGTTCCCGCAGACCTAATCCGTCAGCCCAAACGTACGTTCACTTTACCTTGGGAAGTTTGGTTGCGAGGAGCTCTTCGAGAGCGCGTCTTCAGCAGTCTCACAAATTGTGACCCGCACCTCGCAGAAATCATCGATATAGGTGCAGTGCTGAACGTCTGGCAAGATTTTCTCACGGGCCGGAGAAGCTGGTCGCGGCCGTGGGCTATTTTTGTCTTGAACGAATGGACAAAACGGAACATAACAGAAGCGCCCAAGAGTTTCGTATCGGAACATAAGGCGGCAGCTCCCGCTATCGGTTAGGAGCGGCGAGTCTCGCTTGCGCGAGTTTGTGCAGAACCCAGCGATAAATGATTATTCTCGGCATTAACGCCTATCACGCGAACGCTTCCGCCGCGATTCTTGCCGATGGCCGCCTTGTCGCTGCCGTCGAAGAAGAGCGGCTGAATCGAGTGAAGTACGCTGCGGGTTTCCCGCACATGGCCATTCAGTACTGCCTTGATGCCGCGGGCGTGAAACTCTCCGAAGTGGATCACATCGCCATCCCCCGTGATCCCTGGGCCCGCATAGGTACGAAACTCCGCTTTGCTCTGCGTATGCCCCGTTTTGCCGTCGAGCGCGCCAAAGTTGCAGCGCGTTTCGGCGGGATTCAGCAAGAGCTTGCGGCCAAGTTTGAAATAGATCCCAAAGCAATCCCGGCGCAGTTCCATCGCATCGAGCACCATCGTGCCCATATGGCGAGCGCATTTTTTGCATCGCCATTTGATCGCGCTGCCGTGCTCTCCGCGGACGGCTTGGGTGATTTCGCCAGCACGATGTGCGGTATGGGCGAAGGCGCACGCATAAACGTCACCGGAGCTGTTTCCTTCCCTCATTCCCTCGGGATGTTCTACACCGCGATGACGCAATATCTCGGTTTCTGGAAGTTTGGAGACGAATATAAGGTGATGGGCTTGGCAGCTTACGGCTCGCCCTCATATTTCGACGAACTTCGAAGCGTCGTTTCGGCAAGGCGTCCTTTCGGCGTTCGCTTGAATTTGCGCTACTTCACGTATCACAAGTCCGGGCCGGAGGTGACTTGGAAGGAAGGGGATAAGACGCCTGTGCTGGGACGCCTGTTCTCAGATCATTTGGAATCGCAATTTGGCCCGGCACGCAAGCCAGAAGAGCCGACTAGCGACCGCCACAAAGATTTCGCCGCATCCATGCAAGCCTGCCTTGAAGGCGTGCTGCTAGAGAACATCAACGCCCTTCATCAGCAAACCGGCAGCAAAAATCTCTGTCTAGCCGGCGGCGTGGCATTCAACTGCATCGCAAACGGCAAAATCCTGAAGCGAACCCCGTTCGAGCACATTTACGTTCAACCCGCAGCAGGCGATGGCGGACTGTCAGTAGGCGCTGCCTTTGCTGTTCAGCATGAAATTCTTGGCAAGCCGCGTTCTTTTCAGATGGAACACGCCTTTTGGGGACCGGGTTTTAGTGCATCCGAAATCCGCGCGGCGGTTTCACGCAGTTGCGCGGAAATGGAGGGCATTCAGGTTGCGGAGCTGAGAGAAGATGCTCTGCTGCAAGCTACTGCGGCGCATATCGCACAGGGCAAGGTTGTTGGGTGGTTCCAGGGCCGCGCTGAATGGGGGCCTCGGGCCCTCGGCAATCGCAGCATTCTTGCTGACCCGCGCCGTGCCGAAATGAAGGATATATTGAATCGGCGCATCAAGCATCGCGAGAGCTTCCGGCCATTTGC
>DASUAV010000216.1:0-2937 GCA_035763605.1 Candidatus Acidiferrales bacterium | reverse complement strand
CTAAAGCGCCTGTAGCGGCATGGAAAGGCGCAGGAATTGCCGCTTACAAGCTCGGATATTTTGGCGTGGCGACGAGATATCTGGAACGGGCGGAAAGGTCGAATAAGAGCGATCCGGATGTGAAGTCATATCTCGAGGTCGCACGCCTCATCCTGCAGTGGGATCCTTACCTTGGTGAACTGCGGGAATCGCAGAGGGCAGACCGAGCGCGTCACGATTTCGCTCAAGGGATGCAGCGATTAGAATCTTGCGCTAAGGCAAGCGGGATAAGTATTGACGCAGGTACGCCGGCTTCGGCACAAAATCTGACAAAAACTGAACAAACAAACCCGGCAAGTAGTGACGTAAGTTCGACGACGGATCTGACAACGCTTTACTCGCAGGCACACAGTTTGCAGCCGAAGCTATCCCAACGAGATTTGATCAGGCATCCGGACCAAATTGACGTCGCGATGAATCTTGTGTTCGCAATCGAAACCGCCACAGCGCAAAAGTGTGGCGAACCGAGCGGATTGGATCAAGCTCTGCTCGAAATTCAGAAAACGATACAATCTGGCGAACGATGAGCGAGATTACCAGCGCAACCGGCACACCGCCAATAACTTCTGAACCGCAAAGCGCGGCAAAGAAAGAGCGCAGCCGTATCGAGCGGCTATGGACGGTGTGGCGGCGAAAAGCGCTGACGCTTCGCGAAGGCCAGCTCTTCCTGCTGCTGGCTGTGATTATCGGCCTGCTTTCGGGCACTGTGGTGGTGTGCTTCCGGGTAGCCATTGATTGGGCGCGATTTTGGCTTCTCGGCCCCTCCATGGAGCCCGGAATTCTGCGCGTTTTGCTTGCGCCATCGCTGGCCGGAATTGGCGTGGCGATACTAGTGATTTACGCCTTCAAAAGAGCTCGCGGTAGTGGCGTTAATCAGACGAAAGCGGCTGTTTATGTGTTCGACGGATACATCCCCTTCCGCACCGTCGTCGGAAAATTTTTAACCTGCGCGCTGGCGATTGGCAGCGGTCAATCTCTCGGACCGGAAGATCCATCACTTCAGATGGGCGCAGGAATTGCTTCCACATTGGGCCGAGGCCTGCGCCTGTCCCGTGAGAAGCAGAGACTGCTTGCACCGATTGGCGCTGCGGCGGGACTCGCGGCCGCATTCAACGCTCCGATTTCGGCCACCATTTTCGTAATCGAGGAGATTATCGGAACCTGGAGCGGTGGCGTGCTTGGCGCGGTTATTCTGGCCGCGATTTCCAGCGTGGTAGTGATGCGGGAATTCCTGGGTAGCGCGCCGATGTTTCGCGTGCCCACGGTGATTTTCCGGCGACCTACGGAGCTGATTGGCTATGCGGTTCTCGGAATTATCAGTGGAATTGCGGGCCTCGCTTTTTTGAAATTCATCGCTTATTTCCGCCCGCGGCTCAGAAAACTGCCGCGCTGGACGCAATTCATGCAACCTGCAGCGGCAGGACTGCTAATCGGAGTCATTGGGATATGGCTGCCGCAGGTGATGGGCAGCGGTTATCCAGTCATTGACCAGGTGCTGCATGACCAGTTTGTGTGGAAGATGTTGTTGTTGCTTGGCGTGTTCAAAATCATCGCAACCGGAATTTCCTTTGTGAGCGGAACCCCGGGCGGAATGTTCGCGCCCGCACTTTTCATCGGGGCGACACTCGGAGGTGCGGTGGGCGAATTTGAGCATGTCATTTTCCACCGACCGGTTTCTTCGGTTCCCGAGTTCGCTCTTGTCGGCATGGGAACGTTTTTTGCGGCGTTTTTGCGCGTACCGATTACTTCCGTGTTCATGGTCGTCGAGGTCAGCCAGCATTACACGATGATTGTGCCGACTATTGTGGCCAATATGATCGCGTATTTCATTTCGCGGAAGTACCAGAAGGTGCCTCTCTTTGATTTCCTGGCGCGCCAAGATGGCTTTTTCCTACCGTCTATTGAAGAGATGCGCGAACAAACAACACTTCGCGTCGAAGATGCAATGCGTCCTCCAGCCGGACTCGTTTTCCACGAGGGCAATTTGAAAGAGGTTCTTGAGCACTCGCAGGCAAAGGACGGCGCCCAGATTCTTTTGTGGCAACGCGACAAAGGCTGGATGGTTGCCGCGCGTGAAGAATTACGACAATTCGCTGCCAATGGAGCGCCGGCGGCAACCGTCGCGACAAGAGGGCCTGTGCCGCAGTTATATCCCGACCAGCATTTGGACGAGGCGCTGCGCGTTATTGGCGATTGGCCGATGGTTCCCGTGGTTAACCGTGCGAACCTGGACAAAGTTGAGGGCGTCATTTCGGTAGACGATGTTCTGCATAAATATCGCAGTTAGCGCGAGTTAGAGTCGTGCGCCCCGATACGTGCCCAAACAGGTTTCACGCAGTCGGAAAATCCCGCGTCTAGTACTTTCGTACGGGCAACACTGACAGAAAATTGAGCCTTGCAGACTATTGAGTGAACGTTGCTCCACGCCTATTCTATCCACTGAAAACTGTAGGAATTCGCCAGAAAAGGTGAGCCGTGGGTCAAAAAGAGCGCAGGTCGACGCGTCGTTTTCAGATGAGATTGCCGTTGAAGGTGCGGTGGACAGGCGATGCCGCTGTTGGTGAAGCAAACACCGAGACGAAGGAGGTCAGCTCACGCGGCATCTACTTTTTCCTGCCGAAAGACCTGAAGAGCGGCGCTCCGCTTGAAATTGTCATGACTCTTCCGCATGAAGTAACGCTGGCAGGACAAGTTAAAGTGCGCTGCTTGGGACATGTTGTGCGAACTGACGCGGCGCGCGAGCAGGATATCGGAGTGGCAGCGGCCATCGAGCGATACGAATTTCTACGCGATTCAGAGTTGCTGCCGCCAAACTAAGTTTCTTGCCTTGCATCGGAGCGGGGCAGGAATGGCCGGCGGAGTGGGTCCCTCAGCCACACCCGCCGGCCTTATTTTTTT
>DASUAV010000215.1:0-3319 GCA_035763605.1 Candidatus Acidiferrales bacterium | reverse complement strand
AGTTAGCGATGCTTTTAGGCAATGGGGATTCCGCGAGGGCAAAGAATTTCGTACATCGACTGGATGCGGGGCTTTGCGTGCCTGCTGATGTTCCAGACGCATTGCTACGATTCGTGGCTTTCGGCTGGGGCGCGGCGGACGCATTTTTTTGGCTGGTCGCAACTGGCGGGCACGCTGCCGGCGCCGTTGTTTTTATTTTTGGCGGGAATTTCGTTCGCGCTGGTGACCGGGCGGATGCGGCAGAAGGGAATCGGCGCGGGGCAAATTGCGCGGACGACGATTCTGCGCGGGGCGGAGATTTTTGCGCTGGGCTTGCTTTTTCGCGTGCAGGAATTCGCGCTGGGATACGGATACGCGCCGTGGACGGATTTGCTGCGCGTGGACATTCTCAATGTGATTGGAATTTCTATCATGCTGATGGGAGTTTTGTGCTGGCTCGCGCAGAAGCAGCCGGCGAATGGGATTTGGGCGGCGATTGTTGCGGGAGGAATTGCGATGCTGACGCCGCCATTGTGGACGACGTGGCAACCGCGATGGCTGCCGTGGCCGCTCGAAAGTTACGTGAACGGCGTACACAATCTCGGCGCGCCGCAGCCGTGGCTGTTTCCCATTTTTCCGTGGACGGCGTTCGCGTTCGCGGGACTGGCGGTGGGATTTTTTGTGCTGAGCGGCTGGGCGCGCGCGAGGGAGGCTAGGGCCCTCGGGATTTTGGGCGCCGGCGGAGTGAGTTTGCTTTTTGCGGGGCGGTGGTTCGATTCGCTGCCGGTGAAAATGTACGCGGTTTACGATTTCTGGCACACGAGTCCGAATTTTTTTCTGATTCGCGTGGGCGTGCTGCTGATGATTGCGTTCGTTGGGTATGCGTGGTGCCGGTGGGGCGCGGGACAATGGGGATTCAGCCCGTTGATTACGATGGGGCAGGCGTCGCTGCTCGTGTATTGGGTGCACATTGAATTTGTGTACGGGAGATTTTCGATTCTAACGAAGGGCGGCGAGGACGTCGCGAGGGCTTCGATTGGGCTACTGATTATTTTTGCGGCCATGACGGCGCTGGCGGCGGTGCGTATTTATACGAAGGGGCGCGGCGCGGAGATTGCGGGAAGGATTCGCGAGAAGTTGCGGCGGAGAGTGGCGCGCGCGGCGGATGATTCGGCGGCAGATTAAAGTTGAAAGTGTATTAGCGAGGAGCGGCGGCCGACGGGGCGGATTTTGCGTCGGGCTTTGCGGGCATCTGGAAAATCAATTCGCCGGGGCGGGCGAGGCCCATGCGGTCGCGAGCGATTTTTTCGATAGCGGACGGATCGGTCTTGAGCTGGTGGATTTTCTGCTGCAAGTCCTGATTTTCTTTGTCGAGCTGCTCGATTTGGGCCTGCACTTCGCGCATTTTGGCCTTGGAACGGTGCATGGACATGAGGCCGTGCGCGCCGAAGACGTCCTGCAGAACGAGAAGGCAAAAAGCGAGCGCGAAAAAGTAGCGGGCATTGCGGCGAAAAAATTCGTGCGTGTTTTCGGGTTCGCGCTGCTGTTTAGTTAGATTCTTTTTCATAAATCCTTTGCGACGTGAAGGCCTTTTCTGCTAAGCCGCATTTGCTTGCGCTTGTTTCCAGAGCGCACTAAGGAAAACGTACCTCAGCGGCTAAAGCCGCCCTGCTTCGACCGATTAGCGGCACGACTAAAGGCGTGCCCTGACGAATCGGCGCATCGGTCGTACTCTGACGAATGTCCCATCGGCGCGACTTGAGTTGTTGCGCTGATGAAAATCAAACGTCACCGCTTTGAAGTATCCGTCGGTTCGGTATTAGCCGGTGATCCACTTGCGGGCCTCCTCCGCCATTTGGTTCGCTTTGGCGAGCGACTCGGCTTCGGCGTAAACGCGAACGAGGGGTTCGGTGCCGGAGGGGCGCATCAGCACCCAGGAGTCGTCGTCGAAAACGAATTTTAGTCCATCGGTGCGATCGGCGCGGGAGATTTTTCTTCCGGCAAATTCCTTAAAGTTACCGGCGAAGCGCTGCGGCAGATTGGAAATAATTTCGGGAGCGAAGTGGAGATTGACGCGCACGGGCCAGTAGGCGCGGCCGACTTTCTTGAAAAGGTCGCGCAACTGTTCGGCGAGCGTTTTGCGGCGGGCAGCAATCATTTCGGCGACGAGCAGGCAGGCGACGATGCCGTCTTTTTCGGGAACGTGGCCGCGAATGGTCATGCCGGCGCTTTCTTCGCCGCCAAGAGTGATGGCGTCTTCTTCGAGAAACGGGCCGATGTATTTGAATCCCACGGGCGTTTCGAAAATTGGCGCGCCGTGATGGCGGGCAGCGGCATCGAGGAGATGAGTTGTGGCGACGCTGCGGGCGGCACCGAGCTTCCAGCGGCGAGTTTCGATGAGGTAATCGAAAACGAGCGCGAGAATGTGATTGGGAGAAATGTAAGAGCCGTCGCGATCAACTATGCCGAAGCGGTCGGCGTCACCATCGGTAGCGAGGCCGGCGGCGGCCTTCATTTCGCGGACTTTGTCGGCGAGCGGCTTCAATTTTTCTTCGGAGGGATCGGGACCGCCGCCATCGAAGAGCACATCACGGCCAATGCGAAGGGATTGGACTTTGATGCCGTGCTGCTGGAGGAGCGCGTCGAGCCAGCCGGCGCCGCAGCCGTGCAAGGCGTCGTAGGCGAAAGATGTTTTCGCGGAAGAGATGACATCGAAACGGACGAGTTCGGCGACGCGTTTGAAGTATGGCTCGCGGAGATCTACAGTCATGAATTGCGAGCCGTTTTCGGGTTCAGAATAATCCTCGA
This sequence comes from Candidatus Acidiferrales bacterium, assembly GCA_035763605.1. GTDB lineage: Bacteria > Acidobacteriota > Terriglobia > Acidiferrales > UBA7541 > DAHUXN01. Next base: position 532 of record DASUAV010000215.1, on the reverse strand, counting down.
ATTGTTGCGCGGCGCGCTCGCAGAGGTGTTTGGCGCGGCTTTCGATGTCGTGAGTGATTTCCGGAAGGGCCGGGCCGCCGTCCGGGCCGGAGAATTTGAGGCCGTTATAGGCGGCAGGATTGTGGCTGGCAGTGATGTTTACAGCGCCTTGCAGTTTGCGGCGCAGAATCTCGAAAGCGATTGCGGGAGTAGGGGTTGGCCCGCTGCAAAAAAGGACCTGGCAACCCTCTTGTTTGAGGACGTGGGCGGCGGCGCGGGCAAATTCCTCGGAAAAAAAGCGCGTATCATAGCCGACGAGAATGGCGGGCTTTTTGTGGCGTCCGCGAACGTGCCCGGCGATGGCGGCGGCGGCGATGCGCACACGCTCGAAGGTGAAATCTTCAGCGATAATGCCGCGCCATCCGGAGGTGCCGAAGTGAATCGCGCTGGTAGCCATGAAGAACCGTATTATATCGTGACTTGCCTGTTCACGTATCAGGGAAAGCCAGCAGTGGAGGACGGAGAATCGCGTAACGGGAGGCATGTGTGAGGA
>DASUAV010000214.1:0-28949 GCA_035763605.1 Candidatus Acidiferrales bacterium | reverse complement strand
TTCGGGACCAGGAGGTCGGTGGTTCAAATCCACTCGCCCCGACCATTTCATCTTGGTCCAGCCCGAAGGACATGGGTAACAGAATGTACCCGCGCATAAGTAACACTTTGGCTTAGACAACGTCGCGTTCCTGGGTGCTGCGTAGTATGCCCTGCCGCAGTGCGCGCTCTTTAACCGTCGCGAAGAGAATCGGCACTAGGATCATGACGGCAATGGTGGACGTAACCATGCCGCCCACGATTGGAGTGGCAATCGGCTTCATCACATCGGAACCGATCCCCGTTTCCCAGAGGAGTGGCCCGAGGCTCCCCATAACCGCGAAAACAGTCATTAACTTCGGCCTGAGGCGCAGAACGGCTCCGTCTATTGTTGCGGCTTCGATGTCTTCGTGCTTGATCGGAATCCCCGAAGCCAGCCGCGTGTCGAGAGCCTCGTGAAGATAAACGATCATCACGACTGCCGTTTCAACAGCAATCCCGAACAGGTCTATGTAACCGACGGCTACGGCGACGCTGAAGTTGTAGCCGAGTATCACCTGAAGAAAGAGTCCGCCGATCAAAGCGAAAAAGACTGGGAAAAACAGCATCGCGGATTCCGCCACAGAATGAAAAGTCATGTAGAGGAGCAAGAAGATGACAAAAAACACGATGGGCAAAATCAATTCGAGCCGCTTTTTGGCGCGGAGTTCGAACTGATACTCGCCGGACCATTGATATGTGTAACCTGCCGGCAAAGCGAGCTTCTGTTGAAGTAACCTGTCTGCATTTTGAACGAATCCGCCATAGTCGCGCGTGTTCAGGTCAATATAAATGTAGCCGGTCAGCGCGCCATCCTCATCGCGGATCATCGCCGGACCTCGCGAGAACGAGACACTGGCGATTTCAGAAATTGGGATTTGTGCGCCGGAAGGAGTGGCAATCAGAACTTGCCGTAATTCGTCCAGATTGTCCCGAAAATCGCGATTGTAGCGAACGTTGATTGGATACCGTTCGCGGCCTTCGATATTTTCAGCGATGTCTTCTCCGCCAATACCGGATTCAACCGCGCGCTGCACATCGGCGACCGTCAGTCCATACCGGGCAGCCACTTCCCGATTCACTGCCACATTGATATAAAACCCTTGCGAAACGCGCTCCGCGAAAATCGAGCGTGTCTCTTTCAGCGTGGAGAGAATCCGCTGAATTTTCGCGCCGAGTTCTTGAATGCCTTCGAGAGATAGGCCCTGAATTTTCATCCCTAAAGGAGTTTTTATGCCGGTCAATTCCATATCGAGGCGATTTTCGACGGGCATCGTCCACGTGTTTGACAAGCCGGGGAATTGCAGCTTTGCATCCATCTGCTGAATGAGTTTTGCGTATGTCATGCGGGAGGGCCACTGGTTGCGAGGTTTGAGCATGATGGTGGTGTCGTACATATCGAGCGGCGCATTGTCCGTGGCGCTGCCGGAGCGGCCTACAGTTCCGAATACGCTTTCGACTTCAGGGAACGTTTTGATAATCCGGTCCTGCTCCTGTAAAAGATCTGACGCTTGCCCGATAGAGATTCCGGGCAGCGCGGTCGGCATATACAGCGCGGAGTCTTCAAAGAGCGGCGGCATGAACTGACTCCCAATTCTGCGGGCAAGCGGCACACTAACAGCAAGGCAGATCAGCGCAACGATGATGGTGATTTTCCGAAACCGCAGGCACAGCCGTAAAAACGGAAGATAAATCGCTTGCGTAATCCGGGAGACAGGATTCCGCGCTTCAGGACGCAGGCGTCCCCGGACGAACAGCGGCATGAGCACGGGCACCAGTGTGATGGCGAGCACGGAAGAAAATGCAATCGCCAGTGTCTTCGTCCACGCGAGCGGCTTGAACATGCGGCCTTCCTGCGCTTCGAGCAAGAAGACCGGCAGAAAGGAAACCACGATAATAATCAGCGAAAAGAACAGCGCTGGGCCGACCTGCTGCGCAGCCGCAAGCAGGATGCTCCGGCGCTCGGTTTCGGGAAGGCGAGCGGCACTCGGAGAGGCCGCGCCACTTGTGGCCATAGAATCTCCCCCTGCCGCTTCAAATGGCAGATCCTTCTGATCGGGAGGATGACTTTGCCGTTCAGCCAAATGGCGATAGCCGTTTTCGACCATAACAATTGCGGCATCTACGAGTACGCCAATCGCGAGCGCCAATCCCCCAAGCGACATGATGTTGCTCGAAACATGCAGGTAGTACATCGGAATAAACGATGCGACCACCGCGATCGGAATCGTAAGAATCGGAATCAACGCGGAACGGAAGTGCCAGAGGAAGATGATGACGACGAAGCTGACGACAATGGCTTCTTCGATCAAATCGCGCTCAAGGGTGTGAATCGAAGCTTGGATCAAACCGGAGCGGTCGTAACCGGGAACGACTTCGATGCCGGGCGGCAAGGAATTTTTGATCTGCGCGAGTTTTTCTTTGACGCCATTGATAACGGTGAGAGCGTTCATCCCGTAACGCATCACCACAATTCCGCCTACGGTCTGCCCTTCGCCATTCCACTCGGCAACACCACGCCGAATGTCCGGCCCAAAGGAAACCGTGCCCAAGTCACGAATCAGCACCGGCGTGCCGTTCTTGGTTGCGACGGGAACAGCTTCCAAGTCGTTAAGCGAATGAAGATAGCCGAGGCCCCGAATCATGTATTCAGCGCCGCCTAATTCAAGCAAGCGCCCGCCGACTTCATTCGTGCTGGCACGGACGTGCTCAATTACGGCCGAAAGCGGGATGTTGTAAGCGCGAAGCTTGTCGGGGTCTAAATTGACCTGATATTGGCGCACGAATCCGCCGATGCTGGCGACTTCCGCGACTCCGGGGACGGTTTCGAGTTGATACCGCAGATACCAATCTTGAAGGCTGCGCAAATCCGCAAGGCTGTGTTTGTGAGTGCGGTCAACGAGCGCGTACTCGTATACCCAGCCTGCGCCAGTCGCATCCGGCCCGATAACCGGATGGAGAGCTGCCGGCAAGCGGCCTTGGATTTGCTGTAAGTATTCCAAGACGCGCGAGCGCGCCCAATACAGATCTGTTCCATCCTGAAAAACCACGAAAACGTAGGAATCGCCAAACATCGTCTGCGCTCGCACGGCTTTGACCTGAGGAGCGGCAAGCATCGTGGTCACAATTGGGTAGGTGACCTGATCTTCGATGATGTTGGGCGGCTCGCCTGCCCAGTTGGTGTAAATGATGACTTCCACATCGGAAATGTCGGGGAGAGCGTCGAGCGGAATTCTTCGCATGGCCCAAAGCCCGCCGAGTACAAGCAAAACGACGGCGGTGAAAACGAGGAATGCATTTCGCGTGCACCAATGAATCACCCGCGCGATCACGCTACATTCCTCCCGCAGCGCTGACGCTGAGTTGCTTGCTGCCGATCATTTGCCCATTCTTTTGGGCGACGATGGTCACTTGCCAAGTGCCCCCGCTTCCAAGCTGGCCTGTGCCTTCGTAAACTCCGCTTCCTTTATCGGTGAGAGTCACGGTCATGCGCATCGCCGACATGCCCATTGCTGGCATGGCGGGCATGAAGAACGTCACAGTGACCTGTGCGCCCGCGATTGGCGCTCCGTTCCTGTTTGTCAGCTTCACGCGAAAAACATTTGTACCTTTGTGGGGAGGATTGGGTTCGGAACTCAATTCGATATTCGATTGTAGTGCGTTGATCGCAGAGGCCGCCCCCGCGCCGGGAGGAGGCGGGGCAAACGACCCGAGCGCGGCTTGCAACTGGCTCTCGGAATCAATCAGGAAGTTAGCGGAAGTCACGATACGCTCGCCCGCTTTCAGCCCCTTCATCACGATAAAGCTGTCGCCCACTCGCGCGCCAAGCTGAACGTCGCGAGGATCAAGATAGCCGTCACCGCGATCCACAAAAACGATCTGGCGCGTGCCGGATTGAAGAACGCCGCTTGATGGAATCACCAGTTTGCGTCCCATGGGAAGTTTCAAACCGACGCTTACGAACATTCCGGGTTTGAGTAGGAGTTCGGGATTTGCAAACACAATCCGCACGTTTGCGGTTCGCGTGTTCATGTCAATTTGGGGATAAACAAAATCCAGATGGCCGTTGAACGTGCGGCTTGGATACGAATCTACAGTTAGACTGGCCGGATCGCCCTTCCTGATTCTCCCAAGGTCATTCTGAAAAACCTGAACCTGCACCCACACAGTCGAGAGGTCAGCAATCGTGTAAAGGCGCGTTTCCGGCAGAACGGTGAGGCCGGGTAACGCATTGCGTTCGGTTATGTAACCAGAAATCGGCGAATCGATTTCAAGTTCCTGCTGGACTTCGTCTGTCGATTCGAGCCTTGCGATTTCTCGTTGCGGAATTCCCCATTGTGTCAGGCGCTCAAGGGCGGCGCTGACAAGCGACGCTGCGCCGGAAGCTACTCCGGGAACCGTGCTATGCGCCACCTGCTGCTGATTCTGCTTTGCCAGAATATATTCGCGTTCGGTCGCAACCAGATCGGGACTGTAAATCGTGAACAGCGGCTGTCCTTTGTGAACGTACTGATAAGTGGCGTCAGCGAAGACTCGCTGGATGTACCCGGAAAAACGTACTTGCACGTATGCGAGCTTGGTTTCATCCACAGCCACATTGCCGGTGGTGCGAATTTCATCCTCAACGTATTTCCGCTGAACTTGACCAAGCGTCACGCCAATGCTCTGTAATCGCTGCGCAGAGATTTGCACCGGAACTAATCGTGTTTCAGGAGACTCCGGTGAGGACGGCGCTGAATTTGAAGCGGGGCTTTGCTGGCCCATAGGTGAAGAACTTTGGGTTTGCGCTTTAGGCTTAGGATCAGCGGGATGATATCGAAACCACACGAAAGCGAGCGCGGCAATGAGCACGACATTGGCTGCTAATGCCCACACAAATCCAGCATGATAGGTCCTCATTGCTGTCCTTCCTGGCGCAGAGATAGGCCGGTGAGTTGTTCAATTCCTGCCAGTGCGTCCTCGTGGTCGGCAAAAGTCTGCCAGTACTCCTCGTCCAAATGCAGAACATCGAGGAAAGAGTTCAACAGGGTCTGAAAATCGGAGCGGTTATTCTGATAGGACGCAACCCCGGCCTGATATTCAGCACGCGCCTGAGGCATAAGCCCGCTGCTGTAAATGCTCAGTAGCTCCGCATCTTTTTGCGCTGTGTCGTATTCCGTTCGAAGCTGAAACGCGACCTGTTCGGACTGTGCGTGAGCCTCGCTGCGCGAGCGGTCTAGATCTGCTTCCGCCTCGGCTAATTCGTGGTGAAGCTTGCTCCGATGGATGGGAATGCTAACGCCGAACGTCAGCATGTAATACGCGCGGAATTGCGCGGGATCAGTGCGCTGCCACATATATTGGAGACTGAAATCGGGGTAGAAATCCTTGTGGACCAGATCGACTTGTAGTTTCCCTTTCTGAATGAGGCTCTGTGCCGCCGCGATTTCTGGATTCTGTGATTTCGCAGCATTCAGAAGCTCGTCGAACGTGTACGTCAGCGGCGTTTGAGATATTTGTGTCGTCTCGATATCCGGCGATGATTGTGAACGATCAAGAAGCTGCTTTAGCTGCGCCTCTAGCTTTGCTACTTCGAGGTGATGCATGGTGATTTCGCGGAGGAGCTTCGTTTTTTCAAGCTGCGCTTGCAGCAAGTCTTGCTGATTTCCCATGCCCGAGCGATAGCGCGCGTCACCGGCTTGCTCAGCCTCATTGAGCAGTTCACCATCGCTCTCGAGGATCGCCAGCGTTTGAGACAAATATGCCAATTGGAAGTAGGCGGATTTGACATTCGCCAGCACATCCCGGCGCACGGACTCGTATTGCTCTTGCGCTACAGCGGCATCTTGCTTCGCGATTTGCCCTTTCAGGTGCAATTTGCCGGGGTAGGGAAATTCCTGTGAGGCACCGAGTCCTATGTAAGCAAAATCACTGTTCGTGTATCCAGCGAACGGACGCGGACTGCCGACGCTGAACTGTTGAACTTGGACTTGCAGATCGGGCAACGCGGAGACCTCAGCGGGCATTTGTTGCGCCGCAATCCACGCTTGGTGCGCCGCCTGAATTTGCGGATTCTTCTGCTCTGCTTCCGTAAGCAGATCGGTCAGGCGGGCGGGACTCTGCGCCTGGGCCGCTACAACGGGCGCTGAATTGCTCTGCGGTACCGGCGTCTGCGCGAACACTTCGGACGCACACAATGAAAAAACCGAAAGCGCTGCAGTAATGCATAAAGCGTACCGAAGTTTGCGAACGTGTGGCTGGCAGGATGATGCGAACATAAGCTTCTCTCCTTCAAGACATCTGCGCGTGCGCTCGTTGACGAGTCGCACAAAAGCTCGCCTCGATAGACAAAGGCTCAAAATAGATAGATGGCAGCGGTAAGAACACATGTGCGGAACGCACACGAATAAGTCAGGTCTAGATCAGAAGCGAGGCGTGAAGAGTGTAAAGTTCCGGCGGAGAGTGCTGCTGCGCGCCGGTAACTGGCGGAAGTTCCAAAGATCGATGCAAAAGCTTAGCAATCGGCGGATATTCAAAAATCCTAAGGCTCGGAGCCTGCAAGGAAAGAGAGTGCGTGGGAATGATAGTGGGCGCTTTGCCCGAAGCCATGTTCTTGCAGCATCCGTGACTCTGATTCGCGGGCGTGCATGACATTGAAGCGCAGCATTTCATGCTCTGCTCGTTTGCTCCTGCCATTGGCAGACAGGATGCAGACTGCATCATCAGGGCAAAAGCCGTTGCCGCGAGTACTGAGACCAGCCGTTTCATGGCGTCTCCTCAAATCTATAATCCTTGTACGCGACAGTCAATCGATTGAATTTTGAGCATGTTAACTTTGACCATACCGTATCCGCTGCGAGACTTAAACATCGAACTTCTATGACCTCTGCTCCATTCTTTCTACCCGACGCAAGCATCAATCGCCCTGAGAGTCGGTCATTCTCTTGGTCACGCCCTATTCTAGCGCCGCTATTGCATTGATCCTCGAAGCGCCGCCCGTTTTCGGCGCGTTCACTGTAGCCCGACCGGCAGGCAGAAGAGGACCCTCCAAGTCAGATTGCGCAGTTTGAAATAAGGCGGCCATTAACCGCCTTGCTTTTTGAATTCCTCTTGTGCCGCGCTATGTGTTAGGACTATAACATTATAGGTAATGAGTGAAACAGCTCAAGGACTGTGGCTCTTAATTGTGTTCAGCCTGGCCCAAAAAAGTGCGAGCCTGCGCGTGGCTGTCTGGAGAAAGTTGCAGAAGTTCGGCGCTCTACCCCTCGGGAACTCCGGTTATTTGCTTCCCAATCAGCCGGACAACCGCGAGAAATTGGAATGGCTGGCAACAACGATTCGGAGCCGGCGCGGAGATGCCTCTGTCGTCGAAGTCCGAGGAATCGATAATCGGCCCGACAGGGCGCTGAAAGAGCAATTTGTCGCGGCCCGACAGCGTGAGTATCGAGAACTCCTGCAGGAAATCAGAAGAGCTTCCATGACTGTAAACGCCACTTCCGTTCGCGTTCCTAAGCTAGGCCGGCGTCTTCAAGAAATAATCGCGAGGGATTTTTTTTGCTCTCCTCTTCGCAAACAGGTCGAAATTGAACTGGACGGACTTCGGAAGGCGCCGGCCTCTCCAAGACAACCGGATTTCCTGAAATCGTCCGCGGCAGACTACAAGAACCGCCTTTGGGTCACGCGCCCTCGCCCCGGGGTGGATCGGGTGACCTCCGCCTGGTTAATCCGCAAATTCATCGATTCGCGCGCCAAGTTTGCGTTTGCTCCCGAAGACAAACGTCCTCCGCACGCGGTTCCTTTCGATATGTACGAAGGAGGCTTTGGGCATCGCGGTGAAAATTGCACGTTTGAAACATTGATGCGCGTTTTTCACATACGGAATAAGCGCGTAGCACGTATGGCCGAGATTGTTCACGATGCTGACCTTTTCGATGACAAGTTCGGTCGCCGCGAGGGTTTTGGCATAGATGCAGTGATGAAAGGATGGGCCGAGGAGGGCCTTCGCGACAACGAGCTATTGGTCCGCGGTATGCAACTCGCCGAGGGTCTGTATCGCTCAGTGGTTTGACGCACCGGCTTGGGATTTGAAGTGAACTTTGGAGAACTAGCAGAGCATTCGATAAAGAAGGGTGCAATGAACTCGAAACAGCGACATACACTCCGTATCATTATCGGCTCACTAGCCCTATTGATGATCAGTTCGGCCTCTTTAAGAGCGCAAACACCGGTTCAGCCAACTAAAGTACTGACACTGGAGAGTGCGGTCGATTTTGCGCTGCAGAACTATCCTCAGGTGCGCGAATCATTGGAGCGAGTCTCCGCGTCGCACGCTGGCGTTGGATTAGCAAAAACTGAGTATCTGCCCCGCGCGGATATGCTTTGGCAGGGCAATCGGGCTACGCGAAACAATACGTTTGGATTGCTTTTACCGCAGTCAATGATTTCGCCCATTTCAGGGCCGGTTCTCCCCTCAACATCAAATGACTCGGTGTGGGGCAGCGCAGCGGGACTCTTGGTTTCGTGGGAGCCATTTGACTTTGGCCGCCGTAGCGCGACTGTGAATGTCGCACAATCCGGCGAGCAACTCGCCAACGCGGAGCTTTCCCTGACTCGCCTCGATGTTGCCGTTGCTGTTACGAATGCCTTCTTCACAGTGGAAGCGGCCGAGCAAAGAGTTGCCGCCGCCCAAGCGGATGTAGAACGGAGGCAAGCGTTGGCAAAAACCGTCCACGTGCTTGTGAACAATGATCTCCGCCCTGGTGCAGACGCTTCCCGCGCCGATGCGGAACTAGCGCGCGCACAGATACTTTTAATCCAGGCCGAGCAAGCCGATGCAGTAGGACGAGCCGTGCTGGCGGAACTGCTCGGAATCGCGGGCACCAATATCCAGATTGAGCCCGGTCCGCTCTCGTCTGAGCCCCCGAAGGATGGTCCTGAAGCGCCTCCCTTGTCGTCGCACCCCATTGCGACTACTGAACAAGCGAGGGTTGATGAGATTAACGCCGAAAAGCACGTTCTCGATCGCTCTTACTTTCCTCGCTTCGACCTCCAATCCACGATCTACGGACGTGGAAGCGGCGCAAACACCGATGGCACGATCCAGACTGGGACGAGCGGCCTGGGACTGGAGCGCTCGAATTGGGCCGCCGGTCTGACTGTCACTTTTCCGGTCTCCGCCATATTCTCCATCCGTGAGCAAAAGCAAATTGAAGAAGCGAACGAGCGTGCAGAACGCGCGCGCTACGAGCAAACGCTCGATGATTTGACCGGACAGCTGCAGCAAGCCGAAGCTACTTTGAATGGCGCGAGGCTCGTGGCGGAGAAAACTCCCGTTGAGCTCCAGTCCGCTCGCGACGCTGACTCGCAGGCTCGTGCGCGATACCAATCTGGACTTGCAAGCATTGTTGAAGTGGCAGATGCGGATGGCCTTCTTGTACAGGCCGAAACCGATGATGCGCTGGCCCGTCTCGCTGTGTGGAATGACATCGCACTGTTGGCTGCTGCCCACGGAGATTTGCACCCCTTCCTGGACCTCCTCCATGAGAACTCACAGGGAGGGCAGTAGCCGTGTGGCTCATTCATGCAGCGCTTCGCCGTCCGATCACGATCATTGTGGCCGTTATCGCTATTGCCCTCTGCGCCGTGCTAGCAATTCTTCGTATGCCGGTGGACATCTTCCCGAACTTGAACTTGCCTGTGATTTACGTGGCTCAGCCTTATGGGGGCATGAGCCCAGCGCAGATGGAGGGCTATCTCACGTATTACTACGAGTACCACTTCCTCTACATCAATGGCATTCAGAATGTGGAATCGAAGTCGATTCAGGGAGCCGCGCTGCTCAAGCTGACGTTCCATCCCGGCACGAACATGAGCCAGGCGGAATCGGAAACGATTGCTTATGTCAATCGCGCCCGCGCATTCATGCCGCCCGGTACAGTGCCCCCATTCATCATTCGCTTCGACGCTGGAAGCGTTCCCGTCGGCTACTTGGTCTTCTCCAGCCAGACGCGGACGCTCGGCGAAATTCAAGATTTGGCCCTGAATCGCGTTCGGCCTCTGTTTGCCACGCTCCCCGGTGTGTCGGCCCCGCCGCCGTTCGGAGGAAATCAGCGAACCGTTGTCATCACGGTAGATCCAGATCGCCTGCGAGCTTATCAAATATCGCCTGAGCAGGTGGTGCAAGCAGTCAATTCCGGAAACACAATTATTCCGGCAGGGAACATCAGCACGGGAGATCTCTGGCGTATAACGCCAAGCAATGCGACCGTTTCCAATATTCAGGAACTGCTCAACATACCTCTGCGAACAGGTGCAGGGCCAACGGTGTACTTGCGTGATGTGGGAAAGGTACAGAATTCCACGGACATTCTGGCGGGCTATGCGCTCGTTAACGGAAGGCGAGCTGTATACATTCCCGTCACGAAACGCGCCGATGCGTCTACCCTCACAGTGATTCGAGAAGTGAGAAGGAGCCTGGTTCGCTTCCAATCCGTCGTGCCGGAAGACATTCGCATCAGCCTGGAATTCGACCAGTCCTCTTACGTGAAGAACGCACTGAGCTCCGTCATTCGCGAGGGCGTGCTCGGAGCATTGCTGACCGGTCTCGTGGTGCTTCTGTTTTTACGCAACTGGCGCAGCGCTCTCATCGTCGTGACCACGATTCCTTTCGCCCTCCTCACAGCCGTGGTTGCACTGTGGGGCGCTGGCCAGACCATCAACATCATGACGCTGGGTGGACTCGCGCTGGCTGTGGGCATCCTGGTTGATGAGGCAACTGTGGTCATCGAGAATGTTCACCATCATCTGAGCTTAGGACAGCCGCGTGCGCGCGCCGTCTTGGAGGCCAGCAAGGGCGTGGTAATTCCCCGGCTGTTAGCTATGCTTTGCGTTCTTGCTGTGTTCGTTCCATCATTTTTTATGACCGGAGTGCCGCGAGCCCTTTTTGTTCCGTTGGCGCTGGCTGTCGGTTTCGCCATGGCCGCTTCGTATTTTTTATCAAGCTCCCTCGTGCCGGTTGTCTCAGTCTGGATCTTGAAGCATGGCCGCAAAGAGAAGGGGCAATCCCCCGTACCGCTTGTTGATCGAATGCGCGATAAGTTAGGCGCAACGTTGCGCCGATACGCGCATCGGCGGACTTTGGTTCTTGTTGGCTATGCTGCTGTGGCTTTTGGGATCATTGTTCTAGTTGGCCCCCTCCTTGGACGTGAGATTTTTCCCCAGGTAACTGGCGGGCAATTTCAGCTCCGCTTTCGCGCCCCCACCGGGACGCGCGTGGACGTAACCGAACAGATGGCATTGCAAATCCTCGATCAGGTTCGAAGAATCGCCGGGCCCAAAAACGTCGAAACCACTCTGGGCTACGTAGGGACAATCCCCTCTACATATCCAATCAACACTGTTTTCCTTTGGACCAGCGGCCCTCAGGAGGGAGTTCTCCGTGTCGCTCTCCGGCCCGGCTCGGGAATTTCCATGAGCGACTTAAAGGAGCGCCTGCGGAAGGCGTTAGCTCAGCAATTCCCTGACGGCGAATTTTCGTTTGAATCCGGCGATATCGTGAGCCAGATCATGAATTTTGGCGCGCCGACGCCTATCGAAGTCGCCATCGCCGGGCCGAATCTGGCTTCAAATCGGACCTACGCGGAAAAAGTGCGAACAGAGCTTGCGCAGATACATAGTTTGCGAGATTTGCATTTCGAGGAACCGCTGGATTATCCAAGCCTGGATGTAAAGATCAATCGCGAACTCGCCGGCCAACTCGGCGTTACTGTGAAGGAAGCCGGACTTGCGCTGGCCGATGCCACTTCCTCGAGTCGCTTTGTCACTCCCATATATTGGGCGGATCCCAGCTCCGGCGTGGCGTTTCAGGTCCAGGTGGAGTTTCCGCAACCAAGCATGACCGAGCCACAGGACCTCAACAATATCCCGGTAATGCCCGGAGGGCAGCCGCATCCTCTGCTTGGTGATATCGCTCAGATCACTCCCGGCGTCATCACTGGTGAATATGACCGCTTCAACGGGCAGAGAATGCTTTCGTTGAGTGCAAATGTTTCCGGCGAAGACCTGGGTCGCGCGGCGAAACAGGTATCCGATGCTATCCAGCGCTCCGGCTCTCCGCCGCGCGGCGTTTCAGTGGCCGTTCGCGGCCAAATTGCTCCTATGAAGGAGACCCTGTTCGATCTCAGCATAGGATTGCTGATTGCTGTTGTCGTCATTTTTCTGCTGCTGGCCGCGAATTTTCAGTCCATGCGCCTCTCTTTCGTCGTGCTGTCGGCGATTCCGACGGTCATAGCAGGCGTCATCTTGGCGCTGCTGATCACCCGAACCACGTTAAACATTCAATCCTTTATGGGTGCGATTATGGCCATCGGCGTTTCCGTGGCGAACGCAATTCTGCTGGTCGTTTTTGCAGAGGACAATCGCAAGCAGCAGCACGCCTCTTCCCTTGATGCGGCGATTTACGCCGCTCAATCCCGCATGCGCCCAATCCTCATGACCAGCATGGCGATGATCGCGGGCATGATTCCGATGGCTCTGGCTCTCGGGGTGGGAGCCGAAGAAACTGCGCCGTTGGGGAGAGCCGTCATCGGCGGATTACTGGCTTCGACGGTCTCGACCCTGTTCATCTTGCCTCTCGTCTTTTCGGTTGTGCAGAAGAACGCCCCTGAAGGATCGGCGTCTCTTGATCCAGACGACCCAACCAGTGCCTACGCGACCGAAAAATCCGCTGATTTCTCCAATCCCAGTGAGGAAGCAATATGAGTCGCACTAAGCCGACGCTGTACTGCCTTTCGGTTGTTCTATTCGCCTGTGCTTCGTGCGGTTCCAGCCATGACCCCGCCCGCGCTTCTGCAAACGCGACCGCCGCTCAGCCCCCAGCAGAGCATGTGATCAAAGTTCGGTCGCAAAAACTCAAGACCACGCTCCATCTCCCTGGTGAGCTAATCCCCTACGAATCTGTGGCCGTGTATCCAAAGGTGACGGGTTTTCTGAAATGGATCAAAGTGGATCGCGGCTCACGGGTGAAAGCAGGAGAAGTGATCGCGCAGCTTGAGGCTCCAGAGCTGCTCTCGCAGCGTGCTGAAGGTCAGGCCAAACTGCAGGCCGCGCAATCACAACTTGTGGCGGTGCAGGCCAAGCTCGCAGCCGATCAAAGCACGTACGAAAAGCTGAAAACCGCCGCCCTAACTCCGGGGGTGGTGGCGAAAAACGACCTCGTTGTTGCATTGCAGGCAACACAAGCTGACCAGGCCGAAGTGCAGGCTGCCGAAGGAAACGTAAATGCAGCGCGGCAGTCCCTTCAGTCCATCACGGAGATGGAAGGCTATCTGCAAATTCGCGCGCCGTTCGATGGCGATGTAACGGAGAGAAATGTGCATCCTGGAGCGCTTGTCGGGCCGGCAAGCGGGGTCGGCGCTCCTCTTCCCGTGGTGCGGATCGAAACGCTCGCGCGGCTGCGATTGATCGTTCCTGTGCCTGAGAATTACGTCTCGGGAATTCCCGAAGGAATAACAGTTGCGTTTAGCGTTCCATCTTTCCCGGCGAAAGCATTCACAGGAAGAATCGCGCGGATTTCACATGCTGTTGACGAAAAAACCCGGACCATGCCTGTCGAACTGGATGTGAAAAACCCGACGGGCCAGCTCGCGCCCGGAAGTTTTACCGACGTGCTCTGGCCCGTGGAGCGTCTGCAGCCTACGCTATTCGTGCCGTCCTCAGCAGTTGTTTCAACGCTGGAGCGGATTTTCGTCGTGAGAATCAACAACGGAAAAGCCGAGTGGGTGGATGTGAAAACAGGAGTCACTGTCGGAAATCTTATCGAGGTATTCGGCGATTTGCACGAAGGCGACACAGTCCTCGTCCATGGAACAGACGAGATTCGGCCAGGCAGCCAGGTCATGCCACGGATGGTTGCAGCAGAATCGAAAGCGCCGCAGTGATCTACGGGCGGCGCAGAAGGTTTGGGGAAGGAATTTTATTCTGAGAGGTGGAAAATGCGTTCAATGCAGCGTTTATCTGTTTTGGTTTCACTCTTGCTTGTGCCGTTCGTCGCGGAGGCTCAAGGCCTCGATACCGCGAAAATCGACCAGGCATTGGGGCGTTCGGGCCAGAAAATGGGCGATGTGTACCGGGCAGGATTTCCTCGGAGCGACTTGCATGTTCTCGTTCACGGAGTGCCGATCAAAACGGGGCTGGCGCTGGGCTCGTGGGCTGCGTTTTCAGGAAGCGATGACAACGCGACCGTAATGGGCGATTTAGTTCTCCTTCAAGCAGAAGTGAATCCTGTGATGGAGAAACTGCGCGCGGCTGGATTTCAAATTACGGCCGTGCACAATCATCTTCTCGAGGAGACTCCCCGAGTGATGTACATGCACTACATGGGGCAGGGACCTGCCGCGAAACTTGCGCAATCCCTTCGCATCGCGCTCTCTGCTTCTCGCACGCCGCTTGGCAAGCCTGCCGCTGCTCCTCCAGCAAGTTCATCTTCTCCAGCGTGGGTTAAGACGGTTGAAAATGCCCTGGGGCGCAAGGGCAAATTCGCAGGCGGAGTACTTTCCTTCGGGATATCCCGCGCCCAGGCGGTAACGATGGATGGGATGACGCTTACGAGTGCGCAGGGAGTTGCCGAGTCCATCAATTTCCAGGAAGCAGGAACCGGAAAAGTTGCCACGACAGGAGATTTCGTGCTCACGGCCGAAGAAGTGAATCCGGTGATCTCTGCGCTTCAAGCGCATCACGTCACAGTGACCGCCCTGCACAGTCACATGCTCACCGAGCAGCCTCGGATTTTCTTTATGCATTTCTGGGCTTTAGGAAATCCGCAATCCGTCGCGCTCGGGATGAAGGCGGCTTTGAGCCACGTAGCGACGAAGTAGGAATCCCATTCTGAGGAGAATCGCCCATGCGACTTTTTATTCTCTCAGTCCTGTTGTTGTTTTCGAGCGGACTCAGCATGCCGCGGGGCGGTTCTCCCACAAATCGCCCGGCATTGCGAAAAATCGCTCCCGGACCGGCAGGGAACCCTTTCGATTATCTGACAATCGGCTAGAATCCCATCGCGTCTACACGCCAGAACAGGAAGAACACGAAAAGCCTGTGCCAAAGATCATCGTCCACGGAGCGCTCACTGTTCAGTAGGAGCGAGATTTCAGTGTACGTCGCACGATTTGCCGGCACTGCGTCTCGTGCCTTAGTTATGGTCTTGTTCAGTACAGTACTCCTTTTGCCGATAAGCGCAGGGCAGCCGTCGTCCGCGGCACAATCCGTGAGCAGTGAGGTTCCGCGCGCAGCACAAGCGGCCCGTGTAGAACGTGCACCACGGTTAGATGGAACGCTGAATGATCCCTTGTGGCAACAAGCCAAACCGATTGACGATTTTCGTCAGCGGGAGCCGTTCGAAGGTCAGGCCGCAACCCAAAAAACACAAGTTCGAATTTTGTACACAGACCGCGCCGTTTATTTTGGAATTCACTGTTACGACTCGAAGCCGTCCGGAATCGTGGCAACTGAGCTTCGACGCGATGTGAGCCAAGATCTGGACGACCACTTCGAGATTCTGATTGACTCAAATCATGACCGGCAGAATGGGTACGTTTTCCAAATCAATCCTCTAGGGACGCAAATCGACGGCCTTGTTGTGGAAGAACAAGGCGATCAGAACGGTGGAGATTTTGACTCCGGCTGGGACGGCGTATGGACTTCCGAGGCCCGTATCACCGATGACGGATGGACAGCGACGATAGAAATCCCCTTTTCGACTCTCAACATTACCCAGTCGAAGGGGCTCGTGTGGGGCTTGAACTTCAAGCGGTTTATTCGGAGGAAAAACGAAGAGGACTTATGGGCTGCCTATTGGAGGCGCTTTGGGATAACAAAGGTTTCACAAGCGGGCATACTGAGCGGAATACAAAACATCGGAAGCGGAAGGCTTCTCGTCGTTAAGCCCTATGCCGTCGCACGCTATGACAAAACGAGCGGACGGAATCCCTTGTTCCCGCTGACGGGTGGCGTTGATGTGAAATATGGGATTACATCAAACTTCCTTTTGAATCTTACGGGAAACACTGACTTCGCGGACACCGACGTCGATCTGGAGCCGTTCAACATCACGCCGTTCAAGGTTTTCATTCCGGAAAAGCGTCCATTTTTCCTGGAGAACGCTGGAGTGTTTAACTTCGATATCGGCGACCAGGATTTTCTCTTCTTTAGCCGAAATATTGGGATAGATCCAATTACCGGCAATCAGGTTCCCATCAACGGTGGAGCGAAGCTAACAGGCAAGATTGGCCGCACGGAACTGGGCATCATGGACGTAGATACCCGTTCCAGCGGACCCAATCCGTACGCCAATTACGGAGTTGTGCGTGCAAAAGAATCATTGTGGCCCGGCTCCTACATCGGTGTGATGGGAATCGACAAGCGCTCCGGTGATCCACTGGACTCGTTCAACCAAACAGGCGGTGTGGATACGCGGCTGATATTTTTCAAGGACTGGTTCGTGGACGCCCACGCGGCTGCAACACGCTCTCCACAAGAACCCAGTGGAGTGTCGGGCGGCGCCGCTGATGTGGGCGCTTCACTTTCGTACCGTTCTGACTCGATGGAGGGCATCGTAGAAAAGCGGAAAATCGGGCCCAACTTCAACCCCGAAGTCGGCTTCATCGAAAGGGCGGATTCCGATGAAACCTTTGGAGATGTGACGTTCAAAGTGAGGCCCAAAATCAGCGGAGTTCGCGAGCTTCAATTCGAGGGTTTTATTCTCCATGCTCCTGACATTCACGGGCAGGTCTCGACGCAGGAATGGCAAGGTACGTTCCGCGCAGAACTCAACAACGGAAGCTATACGGACGACGATATCGCTGACGTATTCACACAAGTGATCACAACGCCTTTGCACATCTACAAAAATGTTTTCATTCCAAACGGACTCTATCACTTCGCCCGGCATCAATTGACCTATGGCTCCCCTCAGGATCGCCCGTTTACGTATAATTTTTTCGAGCGGTTTGGAGGCTATTATGGAGGCTCGCTCAACGAATTTCGTGTCCGCGCCAATTACCGGCCGACGGCAAAATTTTCGCTGGCCGCATCCGAAACGTGGGACCGCTTTGTCTTACCACTTCCAAACGGCAATTTTTCGGTTGTGCTGGCAAGCCTGCAGGGAAACTATTCCTTCAATCGCTTCCTGACCTTCACGAGTCTTGTGCAGGTAGATACTTCGAATAACCAGGCAGTGAGCGCCAATCTGCGCCTGCGCTACAACTATCGTCCCGACAGCGATATCTACATCATCTACAACGTAGGTACACAGTTTGCGAGTCTCGCGCCAGCCAACCCGCCGCAAGTTCGTGAAACTCGCTTCGCCGTCAAATACACCTATTCTTGGCAGCGTTAGCTTGCCAGCACCCACATCTGCACGTCTGGATTCGAGGCGTGTCGCAACTGCTTTGCGTCACTAAAACTAAAGAATTTCACCCAACGAGTTCAGTCCCGCTACTGGTTTCGCGTGTACGATTTCCGGCTGTTTACCGTTTGAATCGGACAGTAGATGTTTGACACCGCTTTATCCGCGACCAGCAGGCCGATGGTTCAAATCCACTCGCCCGACCATTCACCTCGAAACCGAACAGATGCACACACCAAGCGTCGCGTGAGAGATTAAACCGTTCGCCTGCTGTTCCTTCCTACTGTTGTTGATTGCTGCTTTCGATGCCGATTGGATCCGTGATCTCATAATCCGGCCAACATCCCAGTGATTCCGGATCCGCATCGAAAATTTCCGCGCCGCGAATAGTAGTCGAACCATCTGGCTCGACGAGCACAGAACCGCCAAACGGCCCATTCCCGTAGTATCCCGCACCATTTCCGGCCTCAATGCCGCGTCGAATCTGCGGCAGCGGTTGCGTTTCCGGCGCGAACGGGAACCGCGGATCGAGCGCGGTTCCGATGCTGTCCCGCGCGGCTTCCAGATGCGCGCGAGTGGCGGCATCCGTCGCCTTCGGCAGCGCCGCCTTGATCTCGCCGTCAAGCGTCCTGAGTTGCGCGCGCAGCAAGGCGCGCACTTCGCCCATGCCCGCGACGCGCTGATTGATTTTCACCGCGAGGTCCTCGATGTACCCGTCCTGCAGGTTCCGCCGATACGCGTCAATCTTCACCGAAGGCCCACTCAACTCGCTCCAGATTCCCTGGCGCACGTCGCTCAGGAACTCCGTGGGCGCATAAGCCTTCGCGCCGTCTTCGGCATGAATTTCAATCATCCGCTCGATGCGCTCATCTTGCAGAAGCCGGTTCAGCACCGAAAGCTGGCTGATGCGAATGCGATCCATCACGCCGTCGGGCTCGAACATGCGCGAAATCTCCGGATGGATGAGGAACGTTGGAGTGCGGAACGCATTTTCATCGAGGTAATGCACAGCCGCTACTTGCCGTTCGCGCGAAACGGGCGTGAATTGAACTCCCGCCTGCCCCACATGTTTATCCTGCGACTGCACGCCGCCGACGATCACGGCAACGTGCCCCATCTCCAGCACCCACTGCCCCAGGATTCGTCCGTACATCTCCGTCAGGTCGTCGTAGTTTTCGCCCGCTTTGGCCGTGGTGGCTTTCACCAGCATGTTGTCCATCACGCGCTCGAGATTTTTCATGCCCAGCGAAGTCGCGGTTACGGCGTCAATATCTCCGACCGCTTCCGTGTTTTCGCCCGGATCCGATCCGTTGGAATGGTCAGTCGAAAAACGGTAATACGGAACGCGATCCTGCTCAGCCGACCATTTGTCCAACGTCGGCTTCTCTTCATCCGGCGTGTGCGCTCCGGGAATGGGGGCGTAGCCCCAGTGCGTCGCCCAAATATCGTAGGGCCCAATCTTAGGAATCAAATCTTCAGGAGCAATGTGATCGCCCGGCTGCGCCACATAGTTAAATCGCGAATAATCCATGAGCGTGGCGACATGCCCGTTCTCGTGAACCCATTTCGGATCGCGAATCTCCGCGATGGTATACAGCGAACTCGACTTCATATTGTGCTGAAAACCGAGCGTGTGCCCCACTTCGTGCGCCACCACGTACTGAATCAGCCGGCCCATCAGATCATCAGGCAGCGGCAGCTTATCAGCGCGCGCGTCCAGCGGCCCCGCCTGAATGAAATACCAATCGCGCGCCAAATTCATTACGTTGTGAAAAATCTCGACGTCGGCATTGAGAATTTCGCCGGTGCGCGGATCGGTGATGCTCGGGCCGACGGAATTCTCCGTCGTTGACGGAAGCCAGCGGATCACCGAATAGCGTAAATCCTGCGGGCTCCAGTTCGGATCTTCTTCCTTCGTTGGCGCATCCTTCGCGATAATTCCATTGCGGAATCCCGCCTTCAAAAACGCCGGTTGCCAGCTCTCGATGCCTTTACGCACGTACGGCCGCCACTTCTCCGGTGTCGCCGGATCAACGTAGTAAACGATCGGCTTCACCGGATCGGAAACTTCAGCATTAGGATCTTTCTTCTCCAGCCGCCAGCGCGTGATGTATGTGCGCGTCACCGCTTTCTGCTCGTCGCGCCCGAAATCCTCCTGATGAATCGTGAAGTAGCCCACGCGGTCATCAAAGAGCCGCGGCATCATCGGATTCTCCGGCAGCTTCAACATGCTGTAGTGCATCTCGACCGTGCCGCTCGGCCCTCGCATCCCCTGCGGCGTGAACCGCCCGCGCGGCGCCGGCGTTGGCGCGGGTCCCCCACGTCCTGCTCCGGGCTCCTGCGGACGCGCCGTGTAGGTTTGCGTCACCTCAGTCTCGACGTTCGTGGGGAACGACAGAATTTGATTGATGTACGAACGCGACGCATCCATCCCCGTGGCTCGCAAACGCGCGCGCGGGCTGAATTCCGGCACCTCAGTCAAAAACAGTTTTGACACATCAATTACCGGCGCATCATTGGGCCCAAACGCGGCAATCGGGAACGCCATCACGATGGTGTCTTCGTTCGAGGCGCTGACTGCGCGCGAAATCGGCTTTGACGGATTGGCGACAATGTCGTAGAGAACGCTGCGCAGATAAACCGTGTTATCGTGCCGTTCCCATCGCACGACGTGCCGGTCAGCATAATCTCCGCCATAACCAACCCCCAGCGTCGTCTTGGCGATGAAGCTCATCCACAGAAAATCTTTGTTCAGCTCCGAGGCGGGAATCTCAAAGTAATACTTGGTCGCGCCCGTGCGCTTATCTTTCACTTCATGCGTGATGAAAACGCCATTCATCGTCTTCGCGTCGGCGGTGATCACCTGCTCGTACGGCCGCGGCAGTTGTGACTGCTGCGCCTCGCTGCGCCCTTGCCCTGGACGGCCCGGAAATCCCTGAGGCTGCTGCTCCTGCGCCAGCGCCACCGAGCCCGCAAAAAACAAAACGAAGAGTACTGCCAACGATTTCGCAACTGGTTTCATCTGGATCATCCTTGTATAGGCGTTCTTCGACAGCCGCACTCTAACTTCACATCAAGAACATTGGCATAACAGGGTAACAGTGAACTCAGACGTGCCAACTCAACTTTCGGTTTCGCCGCTTCCCGCAGCTAAGTGCGACTTCGGTTTTGAGATAGGAGTTTTAGGCGGCCTGTCCGGTAACTCTGTCCGATAACAAGCAGCAGTCGTAGAGCCGCGCCGTCACATTCTGCTTTGCAAGCGAAATTTTCGTAAAGCGAACGCTGCCAGAGTCAGCATCGGAAGAAAAAAGTTTCCTGACGGATCGCTGACTGAGGCTGCGTGGCTGTGGCGATCTTGTAAGCCACGGCCTCCGCATTTGACTCTGGAGATTCTGAAATGCCGCGAGCTTCACCCGTGCCCTAAGGGATGGAGATTCTGGAGGGACGGGCTTCCCCCGTGCCGTGGACTGGAGATTTGTAAGGGCACGGGCTCCAGCCGTGTGCTAGGGCAGATTCTGTAATCCCGCGAGCTTCACTCCTGCCCTAAAGGGATGGAGGGCCTGGAAGGGCAGGCTTCACCCGTGCCGTAGGACTGGAGATTTGTAAGGGCACGGCTTCAGCCGTGCCGAAAGCGAGTGCCAAGAGAGCGGCTTTAGCCGCTGAGGTACGTTTTCGGGGGTTCCTTGCATCAACTCAAAACTATTTTTGCGCTGCGATTTCGCGCTTCAGGCGCGCGCTCTTCTCGGATACGCCTGCGTCCAACTCCTTCTTATACTCGGAGAGCTTCGTCGCGACGGATTCATCGGCGACACCAAGAATTTCCGCCGCGTAGATTCCCGCATTCATCGCGCCCGCTTTACCAATCGCCATCGTCGCAACCGGAACTCCGCCGGGCATCTGCACGATAGCAAGCAGGGAATCCATGCCGTTCAGCGAAGTGCTGGAAATCGGCACGCCAATCACCGGCAGCGTGGTAAGCGCAGCGACCACTCCCGCAAGATGCGCCGCTCCGCCCGCTCCCACAATAATCGCGCGCAGCCCTCGTTTCGCCGCGGTCTCTGCATACTCCGCCGCCCGAGCCGGAGAACGGTGCGCCGACACAACTTCCACTTCATAGCCAATGCCGAATTTGTCGAGCATTCGGCACGCTTCAGCCATCGTAGGATAATCCGAATCCGAGCCCATGATCACCCCGACGCGCGCCGCATTTTTCTTTGCTTCTGCCAAGTCGTTTGCTCCTTGAAAGGAATTTAGAAACTGTAGGTTTGAAATTCGCCGGTGCGCCACTGACAAAAACTCAAAGTGTCGCCCAAAATTCTTTCACCTTGCCGCGGCGGTTCCGGCTTCCAGCCCAATGTCTTTGCGATAATGCATGCCGTCAAACGAAATTTGCTGAGCCGCAGCGTAAGCACGCTTTCGCGCCTCCGCAAGCGAAGTGCCGGAGGCAGCAACAGTCAGAACTCTACCACTATATGTGTAGTATAAGCCTTCTCGTCTCTGCGTACCGCCGTGAAAAATCGCCAGCGTCGGATCGTGTTTCATCTCGATACCCGTTATCTGCTTTCCTGTTATTGGCTTAGCTGGATATCCTCCGGCCGCGAGAACGACGCACGTGCTCGCAGCAGGAGACCAGTTGGCGCGAAAGTTGCCGAGTTTTCCGTTGATGGCGGCTTGTGCAGCGGCGGCTAGGTCGAAATCCATGCGCATGACGAGCGCCTCGGTTTCAGGATCGCCGAGACGGCAGTTGAATTCCAATACTTTAGGGCCATCAACAGTGAGCATTAGCCCGAAATACAAGAATCCACAATAGCTGGCAGCCTCCTGGGATATGCCGGCGAGCGTCGGACGCACGATTCGCTCTTGAATTTGCGCCTCAAGGTCAGTCGAGAGCAGATCCGAAGTCGAAATTGCGCCCATTCCTCCGGTGTTAGGCCCGGCATCGCCATCGAATGCACGCTTGTAATCGCGGGACGGAGCAAGAGGCACAAACCTCTGACCATCCGTGAGCACAATATAAGAAAGTTCACGCCCCGCAAGGCCCTCCTCGATGATCACGCGCTTTCCTGCATCGCCGAATTCGCCTTTTTCCATCAGGCGCTCAATGAATGCAGTGGCCTCATCGGGTGAAGAAGTCACCAGGACGCCTTTTCCGGCGCAAAGCCCGTCTGCCTTGATCACCACGGGCCAATCCACTTCGCAAAGCGAGGTGTAAGCGTCCACCGCGTTGTCGAAAATTCCGTAAGTGTTCGCAGTGGGGATGCCGTGCCGCGCCATGAACTCCTTCGCAAACACTTTGCTGCCTTCAAGCTGCGCTGCGGCACGCGATGGCCCAAGAACCGCGAGCCCGCGTTTTTGGAACCCATCAGCGATTCCCAAGACGAGCGGCTGTTCGGGCCCAACAATGGTGAGGTCAGGCTTCAGTCTTGCGGCTGCTTCAGCCAGGGCCTGAACATCCGACGTGCTCCCATCAATGCATTCCGCGGCTTCAGCAATTCCCGGGTTGCCCGGAATGCACCACAGATGTTCAACGAGAGTGCTTTGGCGCAGCTTCCAAATAAGTGCGTGCTCGCGAGCGCCTCCGCCGATGACAAGTATCCTCATAGAACCGAGCACGATAAAGCGTAACGCCGCGAGTGTCAACTATTCTGCAACATGAAGGCTGAGACTCGCAGCTTGTCTTTGCAAAAAGCGCACGAATCGCTCGACTGTGCGGCCGTGTTATGCATAATGCGGAGCGACAATGCATTGGGATTACATCGCGATTTTGGCTGTGCTGGCGGTGGTAGTGCCCTGGCGCAGTTCCGCGCGCGTCCAGTCGCTCCTCGATTCCGAGACGCTCGCGCCGGGCGACCGTATCGCGCTGTATGTCTCAACAATGATATTTCAATGGGGAATTTCTGCGATCATTCTGTGGCGTGCGTTGGCTCATGGAGTGAGCGCAGCGCAGTTGGGCTTGGACGTTCCCAACGTCGGGCTCTCCGTCGTCATAGCAGTCGTGCTTTCGGCGTTGCTGGTGCTCAATCAAATCTTCGGCGTGAAGCGCATCGCCGGCCTGCCTCCCGAAAAGCGCGGGCTCATTGCGCGCCTCGCTGAGAAATTGCTGCCGCGCTGCCGCAGCGAAATCATCGTCGGCGTGGCGCTCGTCGGAACGGTTGGCATCTGCGAAGAGTTCATCTATCGCGGCTTCATCGAAACCATTTTTGCCGATGCGCTCGCGTCCGTCATGGCTGGCGCAGTAATTTCGGCCGTTTTCTTCTCCGTAGCGCACGTTTACCAGGGCAGGCGCGGCCTGCTCACCACATTCATCGTGGGCCTGATCTTCTCTGCAGCCCGAATCTGGACCCATAGCCTGCTGCCCTCGATGGTGATTCACTTCGCCGTTGACCTCTCCGCCGCAATCGCCGCTGCGAAGATGCTGTTGTACTCTCCGCCCGCCATCCCATCGTCGAGCGATACCGAGGGGAGCCAGCCATGAACGCTGCGCGCGAGCATTTGGTTCCCGCACGGATTCGTCAGATTCTCGATGAATATTATCGTCCTCTGCCCAGTGGAATCGAGCTGCAGGTCGCCAAATACGTGGACTTGCTCGCTCTATGGGGGCAAAAAATATCACTAACGACAATTCGCGATCCCGAAGAGGTCGTCCGAGCCCATTTCGGCGAAAGCATTTTCGCCCTTTCTCTGGGAAGGCTTCCGGAAGGTCGGCTCGCCGACGTTGGCACGGGCGCTGGCTTTCCAGGGTTAGCACTGAAATTAGCTATACCGGACCTCTCAGTGGCTCTGATCGAGCCAAACAAAAAGAAATGCGCCTTCTTGCACGAAGTGATTCGCGCACTCGGCCTGACCGATGTCTCAGTTGTTCCATCTCCTTTTAGGAGCGCAGAAATCCGCGAAAACTCCCTCGGATCAGTCGCTACCCGCGCCCTAGCCATAGACAAGGTATTTCTCAGTTGGTCCCTAGGCGCTCTGCAGCCATCAGGATGCATTCTCCTGTGGCTCGGCGAACAAGATTCCCGCGAAGTGTCTTCCTCCACCGGGTGGCGGTGGGGTATTCCTCGGCTCATACCAGAAAGCAAAAGGCGCTACATTCTTCGCGGCGCTCCGGCTAGGCCATAGGGAATCTCAGTTCCCGTCGAGGCGCATCGAGAAATGTTCCACGTGGAACATTTCTCACTGAACACTCCTGCCTCATAGTTGATCCCAGCGAGTTCGCTGATTTCGCGTGCCTCAAATGCTAGGCGTTCCAGCGCCAGACCTTCAGCCTCTAACCTCCAAAATGTTCCACGTGAAACAAAATCCACCTTTCTGTACAGCGAAGAATATTTCGCCTTGGAACATCCTCAATTGAGATTTACCTCTAACCCCGAACCTCGAACTTCTAACCTTCAAAAACGTTCCACGTGGAACATTTTTCAAGTTCTCGCGTCGCATCGTCCCGGGAACCGCAAAATTTCTCTTGCATACACGATTTCCCTCTGTTAAATTGCGCCAAAATTAGTCAACTTTGGGGGGGATTTTGGGCCGCATTATCGCCATCGCCAACCAGAAGGGCGGGGTTGGAAAGACAACGACTGCCATTAATCTCGGTGCCTCCCTCGCCGCTCAAGAGAAAAAGACCCTCATCATTGATTCTGACCCGCAAGCCAATACCACCGGCGGGCTTGGTTTTCCGAAGGATCCCTCCCGAAGGACGATCTACAACGCCGTCATCTTAGAAGAACCGCCCGAGCGCGTCATCATCTCCACTCAGGTAGCCGGGCTCGACCTCCTGCCTTCCGATAAAAATCTCGTCGGCGCTCCCGTTGAGCTGGTCGCCATGGAGAATCGCGAGTACCGCCTCAAGGCGTTCGCCGAGAAAATCCGCGCCAGCTACGATTTCATTCTGATTGATTGCCCGCCCGCACTGGACCTGCTGACGCTCAACGCACTAGCCGCCAGCGACTCAGTGCTCGTCCCAATCCAGTGCGAATATTACGCCATGGAAGGAGTCGCCGAGCTCCTCGACACGCTGATGCGCCTGCGCCGCACAATAAATCCAGCCTTGGCGATCGAGGGCATCCTGCTGACCATGTTCGATGACCGCACCACTCTCTCCAAGCAGGTGTCCGCCGATTTGCGCAGTTTCTTTGGCGCGCAGGTATTCAACACCGTCATCCCGCGAAACGTCCGCCTCGCGGAAGCGCCAAGCTATGGAAAGCCCATCATATTATACGACATTAGTAGTAAAGGCGCTGAAAGTTACATGCAGCTCGCCAAGGAGGTAATCGAAAATGACCAGAAACGCGTTGGGGAAGGGTCTGAGCGCACTGATACGCGAGCCCGAAGCTCTACAGCCTAACGTCCCCGCGAATCCTCCGCCGACGGGAGCGGCATCCACCGCGAGCGCCGCCGCAGCGCCCGCCCGCGCACCGGAAGCTCCGGCGCATCCCCCGCAAACATCCGCGCAGACCGGCGGCGTGCTGCAAATTGATATTGACCTTGTGGATCCCAGTCCCTATCAGCCGCGCACGCGCTTTGCGACCGAAGCTCTCGGCGAGCTGGCCAATTCCATCCGCCAGACGGGAATCATTCAGCCCATCGTTGTTCGCCGTAACGGCCCGCAGCGTTACGAACTCCTCGCCGGCGAACGCCGCTGGCGCGCCTCGCAGCTTGCAGGCTTGCACCGCGTCCCAGCAATCGTCCAGGACGTTTCCGACGAAAAAGCCATCGAGATCACCCTCGTTGAGAACCTTCAGCGCGAGGACCTGAATCCCATTGAGCAAGCCACCGCCTTTGACCGCCTGATTCAGGAATTCCATCTGACCCAGGAAGAAGCCGCGACACGCACAGGAAAAGACCGCGTGTCCGTGAGCAACGCCCTGCGTCTGCTGCGCCTCGATAAATCTGTGCGCCAGTTGGTCGAAGAAGGTCGCCTGAGCGCGGGTCATGCACGAGCCCTCCTCGCGATAGAAGACGAAAAGCTGCGACTCGAAACCGCCAAGCGCGCGGCACGCGGAAGTTTGACGGTCCGTCAAATCGAGCGCTTCGCGTCAAAAACAAAACGGCGCGCGCGGCAGGAATCTGAGCAAGTGCAAGCTCCGGAAATAGACGCCAACACTCGCGCCGCCATTGACGAACTGCAGCGCGTGCTCGGCGCCCGCGTCACGCTCAATCCTTATCACAACGGCTGCCCCGGCCAGCTTGTTATCGAATACTACAACATCGGCGATCTTGACCGCATTTACCGCATCATTGTTGAGCGATAATTCCGTCTGGATTCCTTGAGGAGGCATTCCCAGATGGCTTCCCGTTGGCTAGGCGGAAAGAACGGCCATTCGTCCGAATGGTCTGGATTCATCGATACCAAAGTGACCATCGAAGGCAAAATCACCGTCGCGGGCATGTTCCGCATTGACGGCGAAGTGAAAGGCAACATTGTCGCGGAGAGCGGCCTGCTGCTCGGCGAAAATGCCAAAGTCGAAGGCGAGATTCAAGCGCACGACGTGACCATCGCCGGACGTTTCGATGGCCAGATTTTCGCGAAAGACCGCGTCGAGATCCAGCCCAAAGGAATCGTCAGCGGAGAAGTTCACACCCCGTGCCTCATCATTCAGCCCGGCGGCATTTTGGACGGCGAGTGCCACATGCTCACCGAAGCCGCCGGCGAAGGACAGCAAATCGCCATCCCCATCCGCTCCACTGTGCAGGTGTAGGCGTTTGGCTTGACAAACTTGCCCTGCTAACGTACATTTAGTTTCGCGTAATGTACGTTAGACGAGGCCCGTATGAGGCGAACTTCCCTGGCAATCAAGAAAACCACGGCGACACATCTTCGAGACAGATTCAAGAGCTACCTGAAAAAGGCGAACGCGAATACCGTGATCCTGGTGGAAAATCGTCGCCAGCCATCAAAGTACCTTGTAGACAAGGAGTTTCTGGATTCGCTTATCGCGGAACGTGAATCCATTCTTGCCACTCTCGAAATTCTCGCTGACCGAGACCTCACTGAGCGCCTGCTCAACCTCTCAAAGACGCTCGATGCTGACGTACTGCATGACAAACTGCTCACGACAGCCGATGTGTTCGGCGAATGACCCGAAGACGGAAACAGTCCTCATCACGTCAGCCACATTCCGGCGAATCGCAGCCCTCCCGTCCGCCTGAGCGGACAGATGAGCTGAGATATACGCCTGATGCCGCGGAGGAAATACGCCGCCTCGACGGCAGCCTTCGCAAACAACTGAGAAAAATTCTGGAGAAAAAACTCGCAGTTGATCCGCAGGGTTACGGCGTGCCGCTTCGCGGTTCACTGGCGAGCTACTGGAAGCACCCGTTTGCGAACCGTCGAGTGATCTACCGAATTTATTCGCAGCACCGCGTTGTGGTTGTATGCGCCGTCGGTGTGCGCAAACAGGGTGATGCCAGGGATATTTATCGCCAGCTCGAATCCGTGGCTAAAACGGGGCGTCTTGCCGAACAGTTGGCCTCTGTCCTAAAACTCCTCCTGCCTCCAAAAAGCTAAAGCAGCGAATGCGCAGAGGGCCATGCGCGATTATTCCCACGGATAACGGTTGTGGAACGCATACCTCACCAGCAGCCGCGAGGTCATCAGGATCAAGCTGATTATCAACAAAACGCCGGCGGGATACGCGCCCACGTGTGCCCCGTCAAATACATAGCGGGCAGTGACCAATGTGTACCAAAGTCCTGTCATCGCAAGCTGCGCGTGTAACTGCTGGCTCACGCCGTTCCACTGTCCGCGGGCCATGCGGTGTCCAACGGCGCTGAGCAGAAGGCCAATGGGGAGCAGCGCGAACAAAACGAAATTGATATAAGGGTGCGGCGTGTCCGGATGGGCAACGTAGCTAATAGGCAGACAGAAGCCGGGTAAATAGCAAAAAACGATGCCGCCTGGGATGAAAAAGTAGAGCAGTTTCGAGTTGCTGCGCGCGCCATTTTTGTAAATGCGCCCGAGCGAATGCGAAGCTCCCGTTGCGGAAGTGCGCGCGGTCACGATTGCTTCAGTTCGCTGCGGCGGGATTGCGCTGCGTTTGCGTGAGGAATGAAAAGAATTCGTCCGCGTAGGCCTTGTCCCCGATGTAATCCGCCGCGGTCAAATCCGTGGGCACGATGCAGGCGATCCACAGCTGGTCGTCTTCCTTGTACTTATTGAATGTCCAGCACATCCCGGCCTTGCCCGCGATCTGAATGTCGCGCTGGCCCTGCAACAAGTAACCTTTGCCCTTCAGCGCCTGCGCCTGTGATTTGCCATAAACTTCATACTGGAAGTGATAGGCTTTGCCGAAATGCATCGGCTGAAATTCTGCCTCTGGCTTGTTCCAGGGCAAGCGGGTCATCCGCTCCACGGACATGACTTCCCCGTGGCGTACGGCGTACCATTCGAAGGGAACTTTAACTTCCCACTGGCGGTAGTCCACCGTCCTTCCGTGAACCATGTGCCATGCCGCAGACACCACCTCCGGCAAACAAATCGCGCCGAGCAGGAGAATCGCAGCCGCCGAAATTTTCAGTTTGGTCGCAGCTTTCATGGGAAGCCCCATTTTACCGCAACC
>DASUAV010000213.1:0-2321 GCA_035763605.1 Candidatus Acidiferrales bacterium | reverse complement strand
TAAATCCGGCCGTAGCATTCGCTGGCCATGGCGATCCCTGCAGGAACCGCCGGCGCGCCCGCCTCATACGAGCCGCCCGATTGGACGTACACCGTTCCATCATCTCCGCGCGAAGGCTGAATCCATCCGGCGACGCCTTCCTCCGCCAGAAACGCGCGAATTTTTTCCTGCAAGGCGCGAAATGCGCGGAACTGCGCGAATCTGTCCACGTTTCGCGCGCCGGGAATGGGCTGCTCCTGCATTTCCTGCAACTCGGCGTCTGAATAGCGATGCGCCTGAGCGTCGAAGTGCAGCGGATCTTCGGGAGGGACCTGCGTCAGGACAAACTTGCCCTTGAGCTGCCCGCGATACTTGTTGAAATCCGCTTCGCTCGCAATCGGCGCCCATACCGCTTCGGCGGTGACGCTTCCATTCGTGCCCGGAGTCCACGCCAGCGGATACGCAATCAGAATGTACGGACGCGGCGAAATCATCATCGCCGAGAATCTTTCATTCGACCAGCCGCGCCCGAACTTCCACGGCTCGGTGTGCACGTTCGCAAGGCCCCACTGTTTCATTTCATCTTCCGTCCACTGCGCGGCAGCGCGCATGTTCGGCGAATTCGTCAGCCGCGGCCCGTAGACATCGGTGAGATAACTCATTATGTCCATCACCTGCGAATGGTTGAAGCCAATGTCTTTGATTTTGTAGATGGCGTTCAGGTCCGCTTCGCTCTGCGCCCGCGCGGCAACCGGCAAAATCGCCGCCGCAAACACAAATATCACCAAAACTCTGCTCAGTTTTCGCACAGTCATCCTCCGCACACTCAGCCACAGCTCTTTTTGAAGTCACACACCCGTTGAAACAGTCGCCGAATGAGACGCCAGTATATCGGTTTGCGTTTCAGTTTACAGTTGAAGGGAAAACAGCTCGGAGTCGCGGTTTACGCGTTTTCGGCGGTGGTGATGGGAGATTCCTTCGCCCGCGCAGTTCGTGCGCTCGCGGTCTGCCATTTCTTTCGCGCCCATACGCCAATTCGCCACAGCAGCAGCACGCCAACCATCGCCGCATACTGCAATGGCTTGTGCTCGTCCGATTTCACCAGCCACGCATAGTGAATCACGCCCGCGATCGCCGCGAAATAAATCGCGCGGTGCATCATTCGCCATCGCTTTCCGCCGAGCCGCCGTATCCATCCCTTTGTGGACGTGACCGCCAGCGGAACCAGCAGCACAAATCCCGCGAATCCCACGGTGATGTACTTTCGCTTCAGCACATCGGCCCACATGTCGTGCAAATTGAAAAAGCGGTCTAGTCCAATCCACGTCGAGAAGTGCAGGCACAGGTAGAAGAACGCGAACAGCCCCAGCATCCGACGAAAACGAATCAGCTCCGGCATTTTCAGCAGCTTGCGCAGCGGAGTAATGCATAGCGTGATAATCAGGAACCGCATCGTCCAGTCGCCGGTCCAATGCTCGACGAATTCGATGGGATTCGCTGTCAAATCGCCCTGCGTCGCGCGCCACACCAAAATTCCCAGCGGAACGAGGCACACCGCAAACACCGCGGCCTTCGTCCATTTGCTCAGGAGAATTTTCTTAATCACGCGCCAGCTCCGGCCTTCATGCCGAAATTCCTCAGAAATTCTTCCGCAAGTCCATTCCCGCGTACATGCTCGCCACCTGCTCCCCGTAGCCGTTGAACATCAGCGTCGGCCTGCGGAAAAATTCTCCCAGCCGCCGCTCCTTCGTCTGGCTCCAGCGCGGATGGTCCACATTCGGATTCACGTTCGCGTAAAAGCCATACTCGTTCGACGCTTCCAGATTCCACGTCGTCGGCGGCATGTCCTTGACGAAACGAATCTTCACAAGCGATTTAATGCTCTTGAATCCATACTTCCACGGAATCACCATGCGCACCGGCGCGCCATCCTGATTGGGAAGCGTCTTGCCGTACATTCCCACGCACAGCAGCGTCAGCGGATTCATCGCCTCGTCCATCCGCAAACCTTCCACGTACGGCAGTTGAATTCCCGCCTCCGGCCCGAGCGGCATCTGCCGCGTGTCGTAATAGCTCTGAAACGCCACAAATTTCGCTTTCGGCGTGGGCTGCGCCAGTTTCACCAAATTGCTGAATGAATATCCGATCCACGGCACGACGATTGACCATGCCTCCACGCACCGGTGCCGGTAAATGCGTTCTTCGAGTGGCGCGATTTTCATGATCTCGTCCATGCTCAGCTTCAGCGGCTTTTTCACTTCGCCTTCCACGGAAACTTGCCATGGCGAAGTCACAAAATTCTTTGCATTCCGCGAAGGGTCGCTTTTGTCCGTGCCGAATTC